>JBCDFO010000016.1:0-26832 GCA_039177895.1 Bacteroidota bacterium | reverse complement strand
GGGAAGCTCGTCGTGAAGGCGAGCGTGAATGGGTCGCCGCCGGTGCCGTCCGCGTTGCCGTCGAACGGGTCGGCGAAGGCGCCCTGCGCGCTGCCCGCGATGGTGAGCGCGTAGGCCGTGCGCGGTAGCAGCGTGTCGGGATCGATGGTGAGGCGGGTGCTCTCTTCGTTCCACGTGAACGCGAGCGCCTGCGCGGGCTCGATCGAGAGCGCCGCCTCGACGCTCGCGCGGTCCATGCGGCGGCTAAAGTCGATGACGAGGTTGTCGGTGAGGCGGAAGTTGTCGTCGCCCGCTTCCGGGACCGTCTCCGTCACAACGGGTGGGATGAACGAGATCAGCCCCACGTCGCCGAAGGTGAAGAAGGTGTCCACCACCGCGATGGTGCCTTCAAACGACCGAAAGCCCTCGGCCTCGACCGTGAACGGGTAGGTGCCTGCGCCGGGCAGCGCGTCGAGGTAGTAGAACCCGTTGCGCAGCCGATCCGGGTCGGAGGAGTACTGGTTGAAGAGCGACTCGAATGTGTCGGTCGTGTAGGTCTGGTCGCCAATCGTGACCGTCGCGCCGTTGATGGGGAGGCCGTTCTCGTCGTCCGAGACGATGCCCGTCGCGATGGCCTTGGCCGGGCGGTCGAGGTCGAAGTAGTCGAGGATGCTCCAGAACATAGCGCGGGCTTCGAGGCGCTTCCAGTCCTCGTTCATGTTGCGCTGGTTCTGCGTCGGGTTGGTGTGGAAGCCGGCCTCCGAGAGCACCGACGGCATCAGCGAGAAGCTCTGCACGAAGTTGCGCGAGCCCTTCGGGGTGATCGAGGTGGAGCGGCACGTACTCGCCCCGTAGAAGTCGCACTCGCCCCAGTTGCCGCCGTTGGAGAGCGGGATGCGCATGCTGCGCCCGAGGAGCCGCCCCGTGATCTCGCCGTAGAGACGGCCGCCGTCGAAGGGCGCGGCGGGCTCGGTGCCGCTGATGAGCTGCGGCCAGAGCACGAAGCCCGACCGCGCCGTCGGCGGCCCGGCGTTGCTGTGGATCGAGTGAAAGAAGTCCGCCGCGACGAGGTTGGCGTCGTCGGTGCGCTGGCTCAGGCCGACCTGCTCGCTGTCGTTGCGCCGCGAGAGGTAGACCTCCTCGATGTCGGTCTCGGCTTCGAGGATGCGTTCGAGTTCGAGGCCGATGCGGAGCACCTTGCGCGCCTCCGAGTAGCCGAAGATCCCGACGTTCTCGTTCTGGCTATGGCCGGGGTCGAGGTAGAGGCTCCATCCGGAGAGCCCGGTCACCTCCTGCGCGGAGGCGGGGAGGGTGAGGAGGAGAGCGAGGACGGCGGTGAGGGCGAAACGCATGGGATGTTTGATTCTGGATTGATGATTTTTGATTTGAAGAGAGCGGGGGAAACCAATCGTCAATCCTCAATCGTCAATACGTAGACCGTGCCTGCGTTGTCATCGAAGGCGAGGGCGGTGCCGTCGGGGGCCCAGGCGGGGTTCATCTCCAGGCGGTCGGGCGTCGCGGTGAGCTGGATCGTCGCGGAGCCGTCGGGGCGGGCAGCGTAGAGGTCGGCGGCGGTGAAGAAGTAGCCGTTGTCCTCGGTGCGCATGAACGCGACCCAGTCGCCGTCGGGGGCCCACGTCGGGCGGTGGCCGCGCCCGAGGCTGGTCAGCCCCGAGCCGTCGGCGTTCATCACGTGGAGGTCGCCACCCATCACCTCGAAGGCGACACGCTGGCCGTCCGGCGAGGCGACGGCGTTGATGACGCGCTGGTCGGCGAGGTAGCGGCTGCGGCTGCCATCGGGACGCACCACCACGAGGCCCGACTGCGGGTGCTCCGCGTAGACCGTCTGCGCCACGTCGCGCGCGGCGTCCACGGTGAGGCCCGAGGCGAGCGCTTCGGTGGCCTCCTCGTCCACGAGCACGACGGCCGCGCCGGACTGCCAGCGGGGCAGCATCGGGAGGCTCGCGCGGTAGTCGGTGAGGGCACGCACCTCGCTGGTGGCGAGGTCGAACACCTTCACGGCGTCGCTGCGGAAGCGGTCGTCGTAGCGCGCCACCCGGGCTAGGAGCGCCGAGCCGTCGGGGGCCCACGCCGCGCCGTAGCCTGCGCTCGCCTCGTCGGTGAGTTGCGTGAGGGCATCGCCGTTGGCGTTCACGACCCAGAGGCCGTCGTAGCCGGGGCGCGTCACGGCCAGCCGCGTGCCGTCTGGAGCCCAGCGCGCGTGGCCGAACGGCGCAGCCTCGCTGCCGACGAGCGGCGTGGCGGGTCCGGTGACGCGGAGCGCCTCCTGGGCTTGGGCGGGGAAGGCCGAGCCTGCGAGTAGCACGCAGAACGCGATCGCAACCGTGCGGAATAACGAGACCATGGGGGACGCCCTCAGGGAAGTCAGAAGCAAAACAGGGGCGGTAGTATAGGCCCCGGCGTGGGCCGCCCGGTATCGGGGACGCCTTTTGGTAGCGCTCCCATCGCCGATCTGGGCGGATTCACGCTCGCGTGGATGGCTCCGGGTCGTATGCTTTTCCATCCGCTTCGTCCGCGCTTGCCGTCCCGTTTCCGCATGCTCCGCCTCTCTGTTTTCCTGCTCGCCGCGCTCATCCTGGCCGCCTGCACGCCCACGCGCGAGGTCGCGCAGGACACGATGCCTCCGCCGCCGCGCCCGGAGGTCCCGCGCGAGTTCCGCGCCGCGTGGATCGCCACCGTGGACAACATCGACTGGCCCTCGCGGCCGGGCCTCCCCGTGGTGGAGCAGCAGGCCGAACTGCGCTCGCTCCTTGACCGGATGCAGCGGCTGCACTTCAACGCGGTCATCCTCCAGGTGCGCCCGACGGCGGATGCGTTCTATGCCTCGCGCTACGAGCCATGGTCGGCCTACCTCACCGGCCAGCAGGGCGCCGCGCCGGAGCCGTACTACGACCCGCTCGCCTTCGCCATCGAAGAGGCGCACAAGCGGGGCATGGAACTGCACGCATGGTTCAACCCCTACCGCGCCTACCACCCCACCAACCCCGGCGAGCTCGACACGAGCCACATCCAGTTCACCAACCCGGACGTGGTGAAGCAGTACGGCGACCTCCTCTGGATGGACCCCTCGGAGCCCATCGTGCAGCAGCGCAGCCTCGACGTGATCCTCGACGTGGTCGAGCGCTACGACGTGGACGGCGTGCACCTCGATGACTACTTCTATCCCTACCCGAAGGACGACTCGCTCGGCAACGAGATTCCGTTCCCTGACAGCACGAGCTGGGCGCGTGCGCTGGAAGCCGACGCGACGCTCGACCGGGGCGACTGGCGGCGGCAGAGCGTCGATGGCTTCGTGGAGCGCCTCTACAACGAGGTCAAAGCCGCGAAGCCGCACGTCAAGGTCGGCATCAGCCCCTTCGGCATCTGGCGGCCGGGCTACCCCGAGACCGTGCGCGGCTTCGACGCCTACGCGCGCCTCTACGCCGACGCGCGCAAGTGGCAGCAGGAAGGCTGGGTCGACTACCTCGCGCCGCAGCTCTACTGGGCTATCGACAAGGACGGCCAGCGCTACAACGAATTGCTCGAATGGTGGGCGAGCCAGAACACCGCCGGGCGCCACCTCTGGCCGGGCAACTACACCAGCCGCCTCCTCTTCGACACCTGGGAGCCGAGCGAGATCGTCGAGCAGATCCGCCTCACGCGCGCGAACTCGGTTACCGACGGCAACATCCACTTCAGCGCGAAGGTGCTCCGCGACACATCCAGCGCGATGGGCCCGGCGCTGATGGAGGAGGTCTACGCCGCGCCCGCGCTCATCCCTGCCTCGCCCTGGCTCGATGACACCGCACCCGCTGCTCCCACTGTCGGCACCGAGCGCCTGGGCGAGGCCCTCGCCCTCACGATGGGACCTGGCGGTGGGAGCATGCCGGAGCCGGTCTGGGTCTACGTCGTGCAGCGCCGCCACGGGGCAACGTGGCATACTGAGGTCGTGCCCGGCTGGCAGCAGTCGGTCCCGCTCGGGCAGGGCATGGATGTGCCCGATGCCGTCGTCGTGACCGCCGTGGACCGTCTCGGCAATGCGAGCGCACCGGTGGACGTTGATCTCATGGACGGCGACATGGCGGCGCGGTGATGTCAGAGCCGTTCACCGTATTGTGTCATCCTGAGCGAGCGAAGCGAGTCGAAGGATCTTGGACTACCTCGAAGCTCTGCCCTCGACCTGGAAGCTAGCCCTCAGATTTCCTTCGGGAAGCTTCGCTTTCTTCGACTGCGGCCTATGGCCTTCGCTCAGGATGACAATCTGAAGTGCTCACCTCACCCTCCCGCTGATGCAGACCACGACCGAGCCGACGATCCCCGACGATCCTGACAGCGGCGCGCCGACAGGGACCACCGCGCCCGGCAAGGATCGCAGTCCGTGGTGGTGGGTGCCGAGCCTCTACTACGCCGAGGGCCTGCCCTACATCGTCGTGATGGTCGTCTCGGTCATCATGTACAAGCGGCTCGGGATCTCGAACACCGAGATCGCGCTCTACACGTCGTGGCTCTACCTCCCGTGGGTCATCAAGCCGTTCTGGAGCCCGCTCGTGGACGTGCTCAAGACGAAGCGCTTCTGGACGGTCCTGATGCAGCTCTTCATCGGGGCGGGGCTCGCGGGCGTGGCGCTCACGCTGCCGATGGACGCCTTCTTCCAGTACACGCTGGCGTTCCTTTGGCTGCTCGCCTTCTCGTCAGCGACGCACGACATCGCGGCGGACGGGTTCTACCTGCTGGCCCTTGACGAGGGCGACCAGGCGTGGTACATCGGTATCCGCAGCACCTTCTACCGCGCGGCGATGATCACGGGACAGGGGCTCCTCATCATCCTCGCAGGCTTCCTCGAAGGCGCGACCGGTCTGCCGCCCGTGGAGGTCGATGTCGCGGCGACGAACGACACGGCGGTCGTGACGCCGTACACACCACCGCCAGCGGATCCCGACGCGATTCAACTCGTCCCGACGACGGCCGCGCTCGCGCTCGAAATCGCGCCCCTCGCGCCGGACTCGGCAAGTGCGGTTATCGATGCCGCGAAGGCGTCGAACGTGGCGGCAGGCTTCTACGCCGACGAGTCCGCGCCGATGACGAACGACGACGGCGAGGTCGTGGAGCCGACGCTCTGGCAACGGGCGGTCGTGCTGCCGCTGGAGCGGTTCATCACGACCTACTTCGGCCCCGACGAGGTGGAGGCCGACGCCCGCGCGGGCAACGTGGCCGTGCTCGGCTTCACGCTCTCCGGGCCGCTGCCCGAGGGCGAGACGGCCGTCGTCAACCTCCGCCAGACGGGCGACGCCAGCATCAAGCTCGTGGAAGGCACGCGGCTGGAGTTCACCGCCGAAAACTGGGACACACCGGCGCAGGTCGTCGTCCAACTCGACCCCAAGCTCGACGCGCCGACGACGGGCACCATCGAGGCGCTCTCGGGCAACCTGCCGCTCGCGTGGTCGATCACGTTCTTCGTGATGGCGGGGCTCTTCCTCGCGCTGTGGGGCTGGCACCAGGCGGTGCTCCCGCGCCCAGCGTCGGACAAGCCTGCCAGCGAAGGCGCCGACGGGGCGGGGCTCGTGCAGTACCTCGGCTTCCTCGCCGCGTTCATCCCGCTGCTCTTCGTGCTGATCGTCCCGATGATGGTGTACGGGCTCTTCCGACCCCGGCAGCGGGGGCCGTGGGGGCCGCTCTTCGCCAAGCTTCCGTTCGCGGGCACGCCCTTCGCCGAGGCCATCGTCTCGTTCTTCCTCAAGCCCGAGATCAGCCTCGCGGTCGCGTTCGTGCTGTTCTACCGCTTCGCCGAGGCGCAACTCGTCAAGCTCGCGAGCCCCTTCCTGCTCGACAGCGCCGAGGCAGGCGGCCTCGCGCTCACGACCGGCGAGGTTGGCTTCGTCTACGGCACCATCGGGCTACTCTTCCTCACGCTCGGCGGCATCCTCGGCGGCATCCTCGCCGCGCGTGACGGCCTGAAGCGCTGGCTCTGGCCGATGGTCATCGCGATCAACGTCCCGAACGCGGTTTACCTCTTCCTCGCCGTCGTCCGGCCCGACAGCTTCCTCGTCATCAACATCGCCGTCGCCATCGAACAGTTCGGCTACGGCTTTGGCTTCACGGCCTTCCTGCTGTATCTCATCTACGTCGCCGAGGGCACGCACAAGACGGCGCACTACGCCATCGGGACCGGCCTCATGGCGCTCGGGATGATGATCCCCGGCATGTTCAGCGGCTGGCTCCAGGAGTTGATCGGCTACGAGGAGTTCTTCGTCTGGGTGCTCATCGCCACGATCCCGAGCTTCCTCGTGACCGCGCTCATCCGCGTGCCGGAGTCGTTTGGAAGGAAGGAGAAGTGAGAAGTGTAAGATTAGAAGTGGGAAGGGCTAATTACCAGGGCCAGAGGTACATGGCTTCCGGAGCCCACCTTGGTCATCCCCGCGAAAGCGGGGACCCACGAGGTCATTCTGTCGGCAGCATCGCCCCTTTCTCTGTGAGCGGCTGGAGGCCCGGAAGAACCTCCTCGCGCCTCCATCGGGCTTCTGCGTTGCGGGTAGTCTCGAGACGCACGTGTGGGTCCCCGCGTGCGCGGGGATGACTCCCGGAAAGTTTTGCGCTAGGGATTTGTGTAGGCGATACGAGTCCTTGGATGCGGCAACTCAATGACCAAGGACCAATGACCAGGGATCAACACATCCGCCCCCTCACGCCCGCTGACACCGACGCCGCGCACGCGCTCTGGAACGCGGTCGCGCGCTACGACCCGCTCTCACGCGCAGTCTTTGTCGAGAAGGTGTGGGAGGACGATGGCGTCACACCCGATCTCGCGCTCGCCGCTGAGATCAAGGGCGAACTCGTCGGGTTCACGGTGGGCGTGGTGCGGGAGGCTCTGGACGGTGCGGGCGGGACAGTGACGCGTGGCGTCGTGAAGCTGCTCGCGGTGGACGAGGCGCACCAGCGGCAGGGCATCGGCACCGCGCTCGTGGACGCGCTCGAAGCGTCGATGACCGCGCGTGGCGCGACGGCGATCCGGCTCGGCGAGTCGCCGCCGAACTACCTCCACCCCGGCCTCGACCCGCGCTACACCCGCGCGCTGCTGCTCTTCGAGAGGCGCGGCTACGAGAAGCTCGCCAACGCGATCCACATGGACGTGGACCTCACGCAAGACCTCGACACGGCCGCCGACGAAGCCCGCCTGCTCACAGACGACATCACGGTGGCCCGCGCACGTCCCAGCGACGAGGCCGCCGTGATGGCCTTCCTCGACGATCACTGGCCTGCCTGGAAAGCCGAGATTGGCCGCACCTTCCGCAACGACCCGGTGAGCCTCCACCTCGCCTGGGAAGACGGCGGCGTGCTCGGCTTCTCCGCCTATGACGCGAATAACATCGGCGCGAGTGCCACTGGCACGGGCTGGTTCGGCCCGATGGGCACCGCCGCCGCAGCGCGTGGGCGTGGTGTGGGCGCCGTCCTCCTCAAGCGCTGCCTCGCTGACATGGCCGCGCAGGGCCATATCGTCTCAACGATTCCGTGGGTCGCACCGGTCGGGTTCTACGCCCACCACGTCGGAGCCCACATCAGCCGCGTGTTCTACCGGTACGAACGGGCGCTGTGAGGTGGACTGGCTGGATGCTCGGTCACGGGCACGGTGCCCAGTAGGGGCGGTTTGCAGACTGCCCCTGCGGCTCGCGGCGGCGGTCGCTACTCAGGCGCTGCGTCGAAAAACCGCAGCACGGCGCGCATCAGCGTGGCGCGGTCGGCGGGCGTGGTGATCGTCTCGAAGGGAACGCCGAGCGTGACGGCGGCGCACGACGGGCCACGATAGGCGACGCCCGCGCTCATCGTTGACTCGTCGTAGCGCAGGACCGTCGTGCCGAGGCTGTCGGCGGGTTCGAGGGCGTCGGGGGCCTCGACGGCGTAGACGGGCGGACGCAGGTCGGCAGGATCGTGGTCGGCGACGAAGGTGAGGCGCGTGCGGTCGGGGAGGAGCGTACCGTTGGGCGCGACGAGGCCGCCGGTCGTCGCGGCGTGGTCGGTGCGCCACCGGACGCCGAGCGTCTCGCGCAGGAACGACGGACCCGGCGCGTCTTCGGGTTGCCGGAGCGATGTGTCTGAGCCGACGTAGGCCCCGCTCACGAAGAGGTCGCCGCCCGTCTCGCAGAAGCCGGTGAGCGCAGAGCGCAGCGCTGTCGGCAGGGCCTCGAACTGCGGCGCGCGCGGCTGCTCGGGTGGCTTGAAGGAGACCGGCCAGGGCGTGATTTTCTGCTCGCCGAGAATCAGGTCGAGCGCAGCATAGCTGTCCGTGTCGGCCAGCCCGGCCGCGAAGGCATCGGCGCTGGTGGAGGCGAAGGAGCGGCCTGCCTCGCGGAGCGCGGTGCCGTGGACGGCGACGAAGTCGAACCTGTTGCCCGGGAGGACGGTCGTGGCGAGGTCGTCGTAGCTCGCGCCGTGGCCGGGGTCGTCGTCGTCGGTCCAGGGGCGCGTCCGGTCGAAATTGTGCTGCGCGCCGATGGTGTGCACGTCGACCCCGTCTGCCACGCCCGCATCCTGACTCCGCATGAAGCCCGCGAGCGTGTCGGCCACGAAGCTCGTTGGCGGTGCAATGCGGGTGAAGCCATTCACGACCAGCACGGCCGGTCCGGTTGCTAGCGAGTCGGCGACGTGCAGTACGGCGAGCGCCTCCGAGGGTGCGCTCTCGCCGCCGGCATTGACCGCCGCGACGCGGTAGCTGTGCAGCACGCCAGGTGCAAGCCCCGTCAGCGTGAGCGTCGTGTCGCGGACGAGTCGCCCGTTGTCCCAGCCGCTTGTCTCCGGTTCGCCGGTTCGCGTGTAGACGACGTAGGCCTCAGGCTCGGCAGTTGGTTCGAGCGGATCGCTCACGGCTCGCCAGCGAAGGGTGACGGCCGACGAGTCCCCCAGGGTCGCGGCGAAGTGAGACGGCGCGAGTGGCTGCACGACCGGATCGAAGCCGTGCTGGACAGCGAGGAAGCGCAGCATCGATTTGTAGATCGCGCGGCTCGCGTCGCGGCGGAAGCGCGGGTCCTGGGCGAAGCGCACGTCGGCGAAGTTGTGGTGCGAGAGCAACTCCAGCAGCGCCGACGGCACGTTGGGGCGCGTGGCCTCGCTGTAGCGGCGGTCCCATAGCCCGCGCCGCGTCCAGCCGCCGTCGTAGAGCGCGCGGATGTCGTCCACGAGCTGGGTCTGCATGAGGTCGCCGAGGTCGCGGTTGGCGATCCGTCGCACGCCGTCGGGGAACGTCCACGTCCGGTCCATGCCCTCGGTGTTCACGATCATCAGCGTGCCGATGGTGCTGTCGGTCTGCGTCTGCCCGGCGTCGGTGTGAAAACCGAACGCGAGGTCGACGGGGATGCCGAGCCCGGCCGTGTCGCGGTGCCCAACAGGACCGTAACCATTGCCGGGACCGTAGCCATCGCCGCCTGTTGTGTTGCCATTGACGGGCGCGCGGAGCCAGTTGACCCACTCGCCGCGGCTCTGGAAGTCGTCGCGGTAGTCCTCGTCCGGCTCGCCGGTGACGTTGTAGACGTACGTCGGTGCACCCGCGAACTGCTGGTAGTACCGCGACGCCTCGACGAAGCGCGGGCGTCCGCTTGGCGCACCACCGCGGCTCACGTCGCCCATGCCGCCACCGAAGCGGACGGCGTCGGCGGAGACGGTTGCGCCGCCCTCGCTCGCGTTCGCAGAGAGCGTCACGCCTTCGCGCTTGTCCCCAGAAAAGCGGAAGGTGCCGAGGTAGAGCCACGTCCCGCCGCCGATCTGCTGGTTCACGCGGAACGTCGTCTCGCCGCCTGCGTGGCGCACGGTGTAGTCCGCGTCGGTGGCGCGGTCGGGCGCGTGCTGGTAGCTCACGTACACCGCGAAGTCGCCAGCCATAGCGGGCGCACGCCACCGTGCGATGCGCAGGTCGCGCGTGGCTGTCGGAGCGACTCGGTGGGTGCCGAGCGCGAACGGGTTGTCGCTGGGGCCGTACGGCGGACGGTGCGCAAAGCCGGGCGTCGCCGTTTCCCAGGGGCCTACGAACTCAAGCGGAGCGTCAGGTGTGTCGCCGTCCACGATGACCATGCGCGGCTGCGGGTCGCGCTCGCGGGGCATCAGCACGGTCGCGCCCGCGCGCTCCAGCATCGGCGCGATGTAGCGCTCGATGAAAGCATACGGCAGCAGGTCCTCGACGGTCTGGAAGAGCCGCGCGCGCTGCCACTCCCAGCGGTCGAGCGTCGGTTCGTAGTACCACCCGTGGCTCGGCCACAGCGCGATGTGCCGCCCTTCGAGGCCCGCCTCCGGCACCCACGGGCGGCTCGTGTTGGTGACAAGGGGTGCGGGGTGCTCCATCGGGATGGCCAGCCGCGTGGAGTCGGTGTAAATCGGATCGCGGTAGGCGTTGGGGACGAGTTCACGGATGTTGTAGCGTCCCACGAATACCCCGAAGTCACTGCCCGCGCGTGGAACGGCGTCGTTGAGGCGGGAGCGCACGAGCGCGAGGAGGGCATCCACATCGGCGGGGCGGAAGGGGCGGTGTGCGAGCGCCGCGTTGAAGTAGACGCGCTTGCGACCGGGCTCAAACGAGACGCTGTCCACCTCAGCATTGCGCGGAAATACGAACCCACAGTCAGCTACGGCGCAGTCCGCAGGCAACGCTGTCACGCGCTCGGCGAGGACGTCCTCCACAGGGATGGCTACAGAGTCCAAGAGCGCTCGCCGGGCAGCCAAGGCGTCGGCGCTAGCGGCTTCAGGCGATGGGTCGACGCGAGGCTGCGGCCCGGCACAGCCTGCGAGAACGAGGAGCAAAAGGGATAAGCAGGCGCGCATGACGGGCAGGAATTCGGGAGCGATACCAGCCCCATTCTACGCCGCCGCCCTCTACCTTGGTGGAGACGTCCCTGGGTGTGCGTCCCTTCGCATCGCATTTTCCGCCATACCCAGTTTGCGAGCCCGAGGCGGTTTGCAAACCGCCCCTACGGTTTCGCGTGGGTTCCGACCTCCGATTTCCGATCCCCGATTTCCCCTTCCCCATGCTGCGTCCGCTCGACGACTCCGCCCGCGCCTGGGTCGCGGTTACGCTCGACCGCCTCACCCTGTCCGAGCGCGTCGGACAACTCCTCATGCCGTGGCTGCTCGGCGGCTACACCGCGCGTGACTCGAAGGCGTTCGACCGCGTCGCACGATGGGTCTAGGAAGACGGCATCGGCGGGCTGCTTGTCTCGGTCGGGACGCCGCACAGCTACGCGGCGCTCACGAACGCGGTGCAGGAGCGGGCATCTCTGAACGATGGGGTGCCGCTGCTCGTCGGGTCGGACATGGAGAACGGGACGGGAATGCGGATCGCGCGGAGCTACGCGCTGCCCTACGTGCTTCCGCTCGGCGGCGGCACGCTCTTCCCACCGATGATGGGCTTCGGAGCTGTGCAGGACGATCCTGAAGCGTTGGTCGAGGAGATGGCGGCGGCGCTGGCCCGCGAGGCGCTGGCGGTCGGCGTCCACATGACCTTTGGGCCCGTCGCGGATGTGAACGTGAACCCGGCCAACCCGATCATCAGCACGCGCTCGTTTGGCGAGGACCCGGAGGCCGTCGGACGGCTTGCGGCGGCGTACGTACGCGGGGCGCAGCGGGCGGGCCTGCTCACGTGCGGCAAGCACTACCCCGGCCACGGCGACACGGCCGAAGACACCCATCTCGAAACCCCAGCGATTGCGCACGGCATGGACCGCCTGGAGGCCGTTGAACTGCCGCCGTTCCAGCAGGTCATCGACGCGGGCGTGGACGGCATCATGACGGCGCACATCGCCGTCACGGGCGTGGAGGGGCCGGACGCGCCGCCCGCGACGTGCTCGCCCTTCTTCCTCACCGAGGTCCTCCGCGAGCGGATGGGCTTCGGCGGTCTCGTCGTCACCGACGCGCTCAACATGGGCGGGGCCGCGAAGGCGTTTGGGCCGAACGAACTCGCCCTGCGCGCCCTCGAAGCGGGGGCCGACGTGCTCACCTACCCGCACGACGTACGCGCCGTCCGCGCTGCCATCCTGGAAGCGGTCGCGGCGGGGCGACTCTCCGAGGATCGCATCGCGGCGTCCGCACGGCGGGTGCTCGAAGCGAAAGCCCGCGCCGGGCTCCACGCCCGCGACGCTCGCGTGTCGCTCGATGCCGTCGATACCGTGATAGCGACGCGGGCGCACCATGCACTTGCGGGTGAGGCGGCCTCGCGCGCCATCACCCTCGTCCGCGACGAGCACGGCGCCGTCCCGCTGACTGCCGAGCGCCAGCGCGTGCTCTCGGTGACCTACGCCGATGCCGAGGACCTCCCGGCAGGCAAGGCGTTCGACGCCGACCTCGCGAAGTACCACGCCGTGACCTCCGTGCGGATGGACGCGCGTTCGGGCACCGGCGAGTTCGACGCGCTCCGCCAGCACGCCGCCGAGGCCGACGTGGTCGTTGCGGCGATCTACCTCTCGCCGCGCAACTTCAAGGGCTCCGTGGGGGCCAACGACCGCTTTACCAGCTTCGTGAACGAACTCGCGGCGGAGGGCATCCCGCTGGTGGTGGTGTCGTGCGGTAACCCGTATCTCCTGAGCGCCTTCCCGGACACGCCCGCCTACCTGCTGGCCTGGGGTGGCGACGTCGTCGGCCAGAAAGCGGCGGCCCGTGCGCTCCTCGGCACAGCGGCCATCACGGGCCGTCTTCCGATCTCGCTGCCGCCGTTTCACGGACGGGGCGAGGGGCTGGAGCGGGCCGTCCGGTAGCGGCTCCAGCGTGATCACCGGACCGGGATCGGTCCCATCAAACACGGTGGAGAAAGGAAGCGATTCCAGGCGGTTTGGGCCGAAGAAAGCGCTTCGTAGCACCGTACGTTGACCGCTCAGAATTCTGCTTCCCCCAGCCCCCTCTGTTTCATGGCACACGCCCCCTCAACGCGTGCAAACGCCGCGGCGCGCGAGGAACGCGTCCCCGTCGTCATCGCCGAGCACGATGAGATCGCCCGCCAGGTCGCCGCCCGCATCGCCGAGGTCATCAGCGAACAGCGCGCCGCAGGCAAGACGCCTGTCCTCGGCCTCGCCACCGGCTCCACGCCCATCGGCATCTACCGCGAACTCATCCGCCTCCACCGCGAGGAGAGCCTCGACTTCTCGGACGTGGTCTCGTTCAACCTCGACGAGTACTACCCGATGGACCCGACGAGCATCCACAGTTACCACCGGTACATGTGGGAGAACCTCTTCGACCACATCAACATCCAGCGCGAGAACGTCCACGTCCCGCTCGGCGACATCCCGCGTGAGGAGGTCGAGGCGCACGTGGAGGACTACGAGGCCCAGATCCGCGCCGTCGGCGGCATCGACTTTCAGATCCTCGGCATCGGCAAGACGGGGCACATCGGCTTCAACGAGCCTGGCTCGGGTGCGACGAGCCGCACCCGCCTCATCGCGCTCGACACGATCACCCGGCGCGACGCCGCGAGCGACTTCTTCGGCGAGAAGAACGTCCCCGCGCAGGCCATCACGATGGGCGTCGCCTCGATCCTCGACGCCCGCGAGGTGGTCCTCATCGCGACCGGCGAGCACAAGGCCCCCATCGTGAAGCGCTCCGTGGAGGGCGACATCAGCCGCGACGTGGCGGCGACCTACCTCCAGGACCACGAGCACGCGACGTTCTTCCTCGACCCGGCCGCCGCGGCCGAACTGACGCGCGTCAAGACGCCGTGGATCGTGGGCGAGGTCGAGTGGACGCGCGCCATGGAGATCGAGGCCGTGATCTGGCTCAGCAGCGTCACCGGCAAGTCGGTGCTCCGCCTCGACGACATCGACTACCGCGAGCACCACCTGGCTGCGCTGCTGGCGCGCTACGGCTCCGCCGGGCCCATCAACGGCGAGGTCTTCAACGCGCTCATCGCCAAGATCCGGGGCAAGAGCAAGCTCCCGACCGGCAAGCGCATCATCGTCTTCTCGCCGCACCCCGACGACGACGTGATCTCGATGGGCGGCATCCTCAACAAGCTCCACCAGAACGGCAACGACGTCATCGTCGCCTACCAGACCTCGGGCAACATCGCCGTCTTCGACCACGAGGTCCGGCGCTACCTCGACCTGATGCGCCGCGCTGAGGCCGCCTTCCATCTGAACGACACGCGGCTCTCCAGCCTCATCGAGAAGATGGAGGCGTTCCTCGACCGCAAGCAGCCCGCGCAGATGGACTCGCCGGAGGTGCAGGAGATGAAGCGCGTTATCCGCGAGGCGGAGGCCGTCTCGGGCATCGAGACGTTCGGCATGCGGCGCGGGCAGGGCCGCTTCCTCGACCTCCCGTTCTACCAGACGGGCAAGGTGCGCAAGGACCCCATCGGCCCAAAGGACGTCGCGATTACACTCGACCTGCTCCGCGAACACCAGCCCGACATCGTCTTCGCCGCAGGCGACCTCTCGGACCCGCACGGCACCCACCGGATGTGCCTCCAGGCCGTCCACGAGGCGCTGGAGCAGTACGAGGGCTCTGCCCCGCAGGTGTGGTACTACCGCGGCGCGTGGCAGGAGTGGTCGGTCGCCGAGGCCGATGTGCTCGTGCCGCTCTCCCGCGAGGAGCTGCGCACGAAGATCCAGGCCATCTTCAAGCACCAGTCGCAGAAGGACTCCGCGCCCTTCCCTGGTCTGGACGACCGCGAGTTCTGGCAGCGCGTCGAAGCGCGCAACACGGGCACGGCCAACCTGGTGGACCAACTCGGTCTCCCGGCGTACTATGCCATGGAGAGCTACGTCGTCCGCAAGAACGGCGAGCCGCTGAAACAAGAGCCCGTCGCCACGAGCATGCTCGCGCAGCCGCGCACCCCTGCTGGCGACGGGGTCCCCGTTGAACGCCCGGCCGTCTCGGTGGGCGTCTGAGTCTGCATCCCTTTCATGTCCTACCTCGTCGGCATCGATGGAGGCGGCACGCGCACGACCGTGGTGCTGGCGGCCCCCGATGGCACCGAACTCCACCGGCTCGTTGGCCCGGCGGGGCTCGTCGATCCGCGCGACCCCAAGGCAAGCGCAGACTTGGTGGCGACGCTCGTGCGGGAGGCGGCACAGGAGGCCGGCGTGCCCAGTCCAGCGCATGTGCTTTGCGCGGGGCTGGCTGGCGTCGAGCACGAGGCCGACCGGACCGTGGTGCGCCATACGCTCGAAGCAGCAGGCCTCGCCGAGCAGGTCGTCGTCGTCAGCGATGGGCACATCGCCGTAGAGGGTGCGCTCGGCGACGGGCCGGGCGTGCTCCTGATGGCGGGGACGGGTTCGATTGGGTACGCCCGCGACGCGGCGGGCGAGGTCGTCCGCTGCGGCGGCTGGGGCCTCATCCTCGGCGACGAGGGGAGCGCCTACCACGTCGGCCGCGCCGCCCTCACGGCCGCTCTCCGAGGCTACGACGGCCGCGACGAGCCGACCGCATTGCTCGACGCGTTGCTCGACCACACGGGCTCCGACACCCCGCGCGGCCTGCCCTCGTGGGCTCGGCGCGTCCCCAAGGCGGAGGTCGCTGCGCTCACGCGGATCGTGGACGAGGCCGCCCGGGCAGGCGATGCCGTCGCGGACCGCCTCTTCGACGAGGCGGCGGTCGCCCTCGCCGAACTCCTGCCCCCGCTCGCTCAGCACGTCGAGCCGCACGCCGGGCCGATCCCCCTCGTCTTCTTCGGGGGCATGTTCCGCATCGACGGCTTCGAGGCGCGCGTGCGGGCCACGGTGGACGCGGTGCTGCCCGCGCGCTTCGTGGTCCGTCCGGCGCGGTGGGACGCCGTGACCGGAGCCCTCCGTGTGGCTCAGGCATTGACGACGCGACCGCTTGCCGTCCGCGCGGTCGCGGAGTAGCGTCCGGCGCGCCCGTCCTCGATTGCGAAGGCGCTATCTGGTTGCGAAGGCACGGAGCACCGGGAGGTCGGCCATCGTGCGGAGGCCGGGCTGTGCATCCGCGACGAGCCCTGCCGTGTTGACGAGCGCTGCAATGGTGGCCGTGTCGCCGAAGATGCCGCCGGGGACCGTCAGCGTGATCGGCGGCGTGCCTGTGACAGTGACCGTGTCGTGGCTGCCCTCCGCACCGACGTACATCTGGAGCGTGAGCGCGAGCACCTCCGTCCCGCCGATGGAGCCCCGGATGGCGTGGCGGATGCCTGCGACCTGGCCCGCCTCGACCTCGGCGTGCGGCGTCGTGATCGCGCAGTCGCTCAGCACCGGGTCGAGCGACTCCTCGATGCCGTCGAGTGCCCAGCCAAGGCCGTCCGCGACCATCAGTAGCGACTCGCGCAGCCCGATGTGCCCGAATGTGCCCGTCGCCTTCTTTTCGGCGAACGCCTCGGGCGTGATCCCTGCGCCGACCTTGCGCTGGAGAGGCCCGCGCCGTGCCCCCGCATCGACCACCCGGTTCACCTCGACGTGCGACACCTCGGAGCAGACGCCCGTCGCCATGAGCGCGAGCGCGTCCATCGCGTAGCCGGGGTTCACGCCCGTCCCGACGACGACCCGCCCCGCCACTTTCGCCGCGGCATCGAGCCGCGCGGCGATCTCTGGATGGCGGTCGTGGGGGAACGACAGCTCTTCTGTTGAGGAGACGACGTGCGCCCCTGCCTCCAGGCAGCCGACGAGCTGTGCTTCCACGCGGTCGAGGAACGACGAGGTCGTGTGCAGCACCACGTCCGGCTTCGTCGCTGCAAGCGTCGCGGCTGCGTCGCCCGAGACGATGACCCCCGTAGACGCGTCGAGAGAGAGCAGGTCAGCCAGGTCGCGGCCTACCTTCGCCGGGTCGATGTCGATGGCGCCGCCGAGCGTGAGCGCGCCGGTCGGGGCTTTGGCGAGGAGCGTGCGGACACAGGCCAGCCCGATGGGGCCAAGGCCATACTGAACGATGCGGAGCGGCATGCGTGGGAGACAGGGAGTCGGGAAGACGGAGAACCGAGGACGCGAAGCAAAAGCTACAGCGCCGAGCCGTGCGCTCTGCCTTGCGCCCCAGATCGGGAGCGATACCAATTGCATCCCGACGTCTCCGCAGGCGTGCTTCCACGCAGCGCGCTACCGTTCGATCTCCACGTCCCAGATCGTCAGCCGTTGCTCGACGAGGATCGTGAACGTGCGGAGCCGCCGCCGCTGCTGCGCGACGAGGTCCAGCGTCTGCTCCGTTGGCAGGTCGAGGCCATCCAGGCGGGCGTAGTCGGTCGCGAGGACGAGGCGGCCGAGGAGGTCAGCGGGGCCGCCGCGCGGTGGGCCTGGCGGCGGTCGGTCGGGCCGTCCCACAGCAGGGCGGGAGCCTCCCGGAGGGCCCCCGGGCGGGGGACGTCCGTCCAGGCGCAGCCGGACCTCGCTGCCCAGAAGCTGCACCGCGCCGCCGTCGCGCGCGAACCAGACGGTCGCCTCCTCCACGCCGGGCGGGAGGTTGCCGAGGGCCACGCGCCACGCCGGGCGGTCGCCGTAGGGCTCGCGGGTCGTCTCGCGCGCAGAGGCGCGGCGCAGGAGCGGGTAGGGGAGCGTCAGCGGGCGCTCCACCCATGTCATGTGCGGGCCGAGGAGGCGGCGGAGCCGGTGCGCAGCACGGCCATACTGCTCGGACGACACAGCGGTCCCGTCTATCTCCAGCGCGCGCACCTCCGTTTCGAAGCGCGGGGCGCTGCTGCGCACGGCAGCGTCGAGGGCCACGCGGACCCCAGCCTCGGCCCGCACGCGCTGCTGCAGCACGCCGCCGGGCCCCTCCACGCGCCGGTCGATCCCCAGCGAGAATGCCAGGCCCGACGCCGCTTCAAGCTGGTCGCGCTGCTGGCTTCGCCACGTGTCGAGCAGCGCGCCGCCCTCGGCCTCCTGGGCGAAGGCTGGGCCCGGCGCAGCGAGCAGGAGCGCGGCGAGCAGGCACGCGATGGGAAGCGAGACAGGCATCGAAAGGCGTAGCCGTGGGGCCAAAAGCGGGCGCGGTGGATTCAGAGGGGGCGGCGCATCGTCACGGAGCCGCCTGCGGGCGCGGCAACCTCAACGAAGCCGAGGCGCTCGTAGAGCCGCTTCGCAGGGTTCGCCAGCGACACGCTCAGGCTGAGCGCGGCGAATCGGGTGCGCGCCGTGTCGAGCAACGCCGTGAGCAGCGCCGTACCGATCCCGCGTCCGCGATGATCTGGCAGGACGGCTATCGTCAACTCCGGCGTGGCGGCGTCTATGAACCCATAGCCGCGCACCGGCCCCTTGCCGAGCCGCCGCAGCCAGGCAGCCCCGACCGGCGTGCCGTCTACCTCTGCCGCGACCCCGAGGTCGTCGGGGTGACTCTTCCAGTCGGCGACATAGCGCGCCAACTCCGGCACCTGCACGATGTCGGGCGCAGGCGGCGCGTGGCCGGGCGGGACGTGAACGGCGTGGTAGAGCATGGTCCAGAGGAGCGGCTCGTCGGTGGCGGTGAGCGGGCGGAGGGTGAACGGGGACGACATAAGAACGCGGCGGTGCCCGAGGAGATGTCACAAACCCGTGGCGAGGGCGTCGGCATTCTACGGAATCGCGCCCGGCTGGCTACACCCGGTGCAACCTGCTAGCCCGCTCGCACTATGTTTGGCCTACGCCGATAGCCGAACGCTGACAGCCGCCCCTCGCATGACCACCCCGCACCTGCTCCTCGTCGAAGACGACCCCGACCTCCAGACGCTCGTCGCCACGCGCTTCGCCGACGCAGGCTACGAGGTCGAGACGGCCGACACCGGCCCTGCCGCCCTCGACGCCGTCGCCCGTCGCGTCCCCGACCTCGTCCTGCTCGACGTGATGCTGCCGGGCCTCGACGGCCTCGAAGTCTGCCGTCGGCTCCGGGCCGACCATCCGCTGCTCTACATCATCATGCTCACCGCGCGCAGCGACGAACTCGACCGCGTCGTTGGCCTGGAGGTCGGCGCGGATGACTACGTCACGAAGCCGTTCAGCATGCAGGAACTCGTCGCCCGGGTGCGCGCGGCACTCCGCCGCCTGCGCCGCATCGAGGAGCTGCAAGCGGCCCCATCGAGCGACGTGGCCGACGAGCGGCCGATCCAGGTCGGCGACCTCCTCCTCGACCCCGTCCGGCGCGAGGTGTCGCGCGGGGGCACGCCGCTCCACCTCACCGTCCGCGAGTACGACCTCCTGCTCTACCTCGCCCAGAACCCGGACCGCCCGTTCTCGCGCACGCAGCTCCTTGAAGACATCTGGGGCATCACCTACGAGGGCTACGACCGCACCATCGACAGCCACGTGCAGCGCCTCCGCGCCAAGCTCGAAGACGATCCCGCCGACCCGCGCTTCGTGCGCACCGTCTGGGGCGTCGGCTACAAGTTTGCCTCCGAGGCGGAGTAGGAGGGTGTGGGAGCCTGAGGGTATGAGGGTGGTTTCGTGACGGAGCGTTCAGTTTCAGAAGCAACGCTATCGCCGGAGGGGCGCTCTGGCGGTCCAGTGGAACCGGAGTCGTTAGCGTACTCCCACCCTCCCACACACGCCCGCACCCTCTTCTGGCGGCTCGCGGCGCTGCTGGCGGGGGCGCTCGTAGCGACGGCTGTGGTGTCGGTGCTGCTCGCGGCGACGCTCGTGCGAGCTGAGTCGGCGGCGCTGCTGGAGCGGAGCTTGACGCTGCGCCTCGACGCGCTCGCCCGCGAGATCGAGGACCGCGCGACGATCACCGCCGACACGCTCGCGCTGCCCGACCTGCTGCGCTACGACCTCGCCACGCGCTTTGCGGATCCCCTCGCCCTCATCGACACGACGGGAGCCGTGATCACGACGTTCGAGCCAGGCGGCCTCTTTGCCGAACGAGGCCGGGCACCCGTTGAGGTCGTGGTGCCCGATAGCGCGCTCGCAGCGGTGCAGGCGGGTCGCATTGCAGTACGGCTGGACCTGGGCGATCCGGAAGGCTCGTGGGCGGTGGCCCCGCTGCTGGACGATGCGGGCTATCCCGTTGCGGGCGTGGTCGTGCAGCCGCTCGCCGGGACGCTGGAGGAAGAGGCTGGTGGGGCGCGGCGGGCGTATCGCAACGCGTTGCTGCTCGGCGGCACGCTCGCGTTGGGGCTCGCGCTCGGGCTCGGGGCGGCGCTGACGTGGTGGCTCGTCCGTCCGCTGCGCCGCTTCACGCAGCGCGTCGAGCGCATCGGCGAGGGCGACTACGCGGATCGCCTGCCCGTTGAACGAGCCGACGAGATCGGGCGGCTCGCGGCGGCGATCAACCAGATGGCGGCGCAGGTCGAGGCGAGCATTGCGACGCTGGCGGCGACGGACCGGATGCGCCGTGAACTCGTCGCCAACGTGGGGCACGACCTCCGCACGCCGCTCACCGCCATCCGGGGCTACCTCGACGAAGCCGCACGCTACCTCGCTGAGGAGCGCCCTGACGCGGCGCGCGAAGCGCTGTCGGTCGCGCAGCGGCAGGGGCGGCAGATGACGACGCTCGTCGCCGACCTGTTCGAGCTGAGCACGCTCGAACGCCAGACGGGTAGCGAGGCCGGAACGGTAGGGGCGCTCCGGCTCGGTCCGGTCCCGCTCGCCGAACTCGTCCGCGACGCCGCCCGCGCGCACGCCAAGCGCTACGCCGACGCGGGCGTCGGTCTCACCGTGGACCTGCCCGAGGGCCTGCCCATCCTCGACGCCGACGGGGCTCGGCTGATGCGCGTTCTCGACAACCTCCTCGCCAACGCGTTGCGTCACACGCCGCCCGACGGCTCGGTACGCCTCCACGCCGAGGCGACGGACACCGAGGCCCGCGTCCATGTCGCCGACACGGGTGAGGGCATCCCCGCCGACGCACTTGCAACCGTCTTCGAGCGCTACTACCGCGGCTCGTCCGCCCGCACCCGCGATGCCGAGGGCGCGTCGGGCAGTGGCCTCGGGCTCGCCATCAGCCGCGCCATCGCCCGCGCTCACGGTGGCGATCTCACCGTCACAAGTCCACCCGGTCAGGGCGCAACGTTCACGCTTACGCTACCGCGCTGACTCGTTCGGCACGCAGTGGCTAGTGGCGAGTCAGGCCGACAGCAATCTGGCTTGACACCTCGCACCAGCCGTGACACCTTTTCGACGCTCGACGCTCGACGCTCGACGCTCGACGCTCGACGCTCCTACGGTTCCACCTGCCCCAGGGTCACCACGATGGGGAAGTGGTCTGGGGCCTCAAAGGGGTCGTGGCTATGGACGTACGTCACCTCGCGGAGCGCGCGGTAGAGCGTCGGGCTGAGCAGGATGTGGTCGATGGCCGAGAGCTCGCCTGTGTCCACGGTCTCGTTGCCGTTGCGGTCGTAGAGCGCGCTGAAGCGGCGGCGCTGCGGGATATCGCCGAGGACATTCGTGAGGTCGTCGCTGGGGTCGTCCGGGTCGGCGGTCTTGATGCGGGTGAGGACATCGGTGATCGGCGTCGAGCCGCGCAGGTCGCGGATGGCGGCGTCGAAGTCGTTGAGGTCGCCGAGGACGGCCACGGCGCGGCCCGCGTCCTGCTCGCGCTCGACGAGGCGCCGGATGACCTCGGCCTGCGCCTCGCGGCGGTCCTTGCGGCTGGCGTCGTCGGGCCGGGCGAGAAAGTGGACGCCGATTAGCGTCGCGGGCACGCCGCCCGGCAGCGTCAGCCGCACCCACAGGTTCTTCGACACGCCATACGTCTCGTCCGACATCGCCCCGACCGGCGCGCGTACGTTGGTTCGGCCCGCCTCCTCGATGGGCAGCGTCGAGAGCAGCGCCACGTCCTGGCCGGTGAACGAGTCGGTGCCGTCCACGAGCACGCCGGTGTACCCGAGCCCGTCGAGTTGCTCGGCGATGAGCAGGTTGAGCGCGCGCTGGTTCTCCACCTCCTGGAGCATCACGAGGTCGGCATCGAGCATCCGCACGATCCGTCCGATGCGCGCCCGGTGCTCGCGGGAGGCCTCTGGGTCGCCCTTCCAGTCGAACGTCGCCCCGCCTTCCTCGTCCTCACCGTCGAACATGAACTCGGTGTTCAGCGTCGCAATGCGCAGTCCATCGGTCTTGAACGTCGGCGGCGGCTCGACCTCGAACACGGTGCTGCCGGGGAGTGGGACCACGGGACCGGAGCAGCCCGAGCAGCCAGCGATGACGAGGGCGAGGGCGAGAATGGCGAGGCGCATAGAAAATGAGACGACAGCCCGGGAGGAGGTAGGACAATGCCGCGCTCCGCAGGGGCAGTGTGCAAACCGCCTAGCAACGAAGAGCCGACCCCGCAAGATCGGATCATTCACGAGGTCCCGCCCTGCACGACCGGATCGAGCACCGTCAGCGATGCCGTGGTGTCCGTTACGTCGAGACGCGCACGCACGCCGACGGGAAGCGTGGATTTGACAGGGAAGTGGCCGTAGACGAGGCCTTTGGCCACCGGAATCGTGAGGCGCTCGGCATAGTGGTCGAGCACCTCGTCCGTCGAGAACGACGTGGGCTGACCCGAGGGTGGCGTCCCGCCCGTGAACGCGCCGAAGACGAGCCCGCCGAGCCGGTCAAGGACGCCCGCGAGCCGCAGCCGCGCCAGCAGCCCGTCGATGCGGTAGGGGGCCTCGCCGATCTCCTCCACGAACAGGATCGCGCCCGTGAGGTCGGGGAGGTAGGGTGTGCCGAGGAGCGCCGCTACGAGCGAAAGGTTGCCGCCGAGCAGCACGCCCTCCGCGATGCCTGGCCGCATCGGCACGAGGGTCTCGCCTGCCGGGCCTACGATTTCGACCGGAGCCGCGCCGCCCGCGAGCGCCCAGAATTGCGCCTCGGCGACGTGTCCTGCGTCGGACTCCGCGAAGCGTGGCCAGTCGGGGGTCGCCATCGGACCGGAGAGGCCGGGGACGCCCGCCTTCGCGTAGAGCGCGAGGTGCAGCGCCGTGATGTCGCTGTAGCCAACGACGAGCTTCGGGTGCTGCCGAGCCGCGTCGTAGTCGAGGCGGTCGAGCAGGCGGAGGACGCCGTAGCCACCGCGCACGCAGACAAGTGCGTCGAGGTCGTCGCGGGCGAGGAGCGCGTTGAAGGCAGCCGTACGCGCGTCGTCGCCGGCTGCGAGGTACCCCGTCGGTTCGAGGCGCGGAGGCTCGACGGTCAGCCCGCGTGCGTCGAGTGCGCGGATCCCCGCTCTTAGGTCGTCAGGCGAGCGCGGCGGGCTCGCCGGGGCTGCGAGCGCAATGCGGCCAGTCGGGTAGAGGGGAGGCGGGAGCGGCACAGCGGGGCGTGGGGACGTACGAACGTGTAGACGTACGAACGTACGCGATTGCGGAGCCGTCCGGGTTCCGCAGTCCGTCTATGCCTCCGAGGCCTCGACCGCGCAGCGCGGGTTGCGTAGCGGATCGGTACAGCCGCCCTGCAGGAGACAGCGTTCTGCTCCGGCGGCAGCTTCCGATCCACGGACGTACTGCACCACCGATCCACTGACGCTAGGCGCGCTCCAGGAACACCAGCGCCGAGAAGTGTGGCCCATCGGCGCTTGTGGGCGCAACGTGAGCGACGCGCCAGCCCTCGGCGAGTGCGGCTTCGAGCATGTCCATGCCCTCCGTGCTCGGGCCGTTGCGCGCGATCAGCACGACCCGCTGCGTGGCTGGACGCGGTGCCTCGGCAGGAGGGGCCTCCGGGGTAGGGGCCGCGCGCTCCGTGACCGCCGGGCGATTGTCGGCGAAGAAGACCGAGCGCGTGCTCGCACGGCGTTCCGGCGACGGCTCGTAGGTGCTGCGCGGCGCAATCTCCTCGGTGGGCGCGTCGAAGTCGGGGAAGGCCTGGACGCGCTCGCGTGTCACGCGGGCCGCAGGGATGAGCGGACCCGCGCCTGCCGGGGCCGACGTCGCGTCGGCGACCAGGAACGGGTCTTCTCCGAGGGTATCGAAGAAGTCGATCGGGAATTTCCGCTGGGGCTTGGACATGAGCCGGGCAGGGCGGAAGCGCGAGGGGGGCGTGAGCGAGGGCGGCGGACTAGGAGGCCGAGGTGGCCGAGACGGGCGCGGAGGCTCCGTCACCACGCGCAGAGGCAGGGTCGCTGTGCGCAGGGCCACCGTGGGCCTGCGGAGAGGTCGTCTGCGACGAGGGCGTCTGTGAGGGCGTAGCCGGGCGGGCACCGCCGTTGAGCTGCGCAAACACCGCCGCGTAGCGGTCGATGCGCTCCGTGACCTCGCCGACGAGCGCCATGTAGTCCTGTGCGCCCTGGCTCTCGGGAGCGTATTCGAAAATCGTCTGACCCAGGCCGGGCGAGTCGCTCAGCGTATCGTCCTTGCGGATCATCGTCTGGAAGACCTTGCTCCCGTAGTGCCCGCGCACCTGCTGCTCGATCTCCCCGTGGCTCTCGTTCTCGGGGTTGACCATCGTCATGATGACGCCGAGCACCGGCGCGACGCGGCCCAGGTTCATCCGCACCTGCGTCACCACCTCGCCGAGGCTCACGAGCCCTTCGAGCGCGAGGTAGGACGGCGAAAGCGGAATGATGAACGCGTCGGCAGCCACAAGGATGTTCACCGACAGCAGCGACGTGGACGGCGGGCAGTCCATCAGGATCACGTCGTACTCGTCCATCACCTCCTCGATGGTGCGGCGCAGCACGCTCTCGCGGCCCGACTGCTCTGCGAGGCAGAGGTCGGCGTCGGCGAGGTCGAGCGAGCCCGTGATGAGGTGCAGGCGCGGGATGTGCGTCTGGAGGATGGCCCGCCGGATGGGCACCTCGCCGTAGAGCACGTGCGCGATGGACGGGCGCAGCTTGGCCCGCTCGATCCCGAGCGCCAGCGAGGCCGAAGCCTGGCTGTCCATGTCGACCAGCAGCACGCGCTTCGTCCGGGCGAGGCCCGCCGCGAGGTTGATCGAGGTGGTGGTCTTGCCGACCCCGCCCTTGTTGTTGATGATGGAGATAACCTTGATCATGATGCGGAGGGAAGCCCCGGCGCTGCGAGCAGGTCGAACGAGTGAGCGAACTCCCTACACAAAAGGCAGGCCACCCGGGGGCGCGCCGGTGGAATCAGCCCTGGGGAGGCGGAAAACACCAGCTGTGACGCTCTTGGGGGGGAGCCGGAGGCAGCGACCGCCACGCGCTGGGCGAGATGCGACCGGGGGGCGAGAAAAAACGACCGCCCTCGGGCACGTCTTGTACCGGAGGGCGGTCGCGGGCGGGCCTCGGAGGGGACGAAGGCCCACGCAGGCGTGGAAGCGGCCGGCATCGTATGATGCCTAGGCGTGCTGCACCGAGGGCGCATGCGCTGAGGAGGAGGCAGGGCGGCGTGTCGCTGCGGCGGTCGTCTTCGAGGCCGAGGTGGGCCCGACGTGGTGGTGCTCGGTGCGGCCGAGCAGGACCTGCACCGCGAAGTCGAGAGGGGCCGCGTTGGGGGGCGGCTCCGAGCGCACCTGGAGGACGCGCCACCCCTGACGCAGCGCCTGATGCAGAGCCTCCGCGCCGTCCACCACCCCGCCGTGCCGGGAGAGCGTGAGCACCCGCTGGTGCAGCGTCTCCGAGGGCGAGGTCGTCTCGCGCGCCGCAGCATCGCGGAGGGCGTCGGCGGTCACCGGCAGGTCGGCAGGGACCGGCGTGTCGGCGTGGCCGCGAAGGAATGAAGCAGGGAAGAGGCGGAGGGAATTCATCGATCCACAGGCAAAGTCAACGGGAACGCTGCAGCGGGGTGGATCCAGCGTGCACCTATGTGCCAGTCAAACCGCGAGCCAACCCATACTTCACCGTTACGCAAGCTGGGACCGCTCTCGCCGCGCGCTCCACCCTTCCGTGCCAGTTACCTCCGGCAATCCAAGGAAGGACGATTGTTTTAGGCCAATTAAGCGTTGTTTACTATGGGCTTAGTCTTGTAGGAAAACCCCTACGGCCCAGACAAGAATTTCTCCTAAGCGTAGAAAAAATGGGACCTGAGCGCCGACTGAACGCGCAATCTGGCCGTGTTACGAAATGCCCCAAGTCGGGGAAAAAGCGTAACCTCACCCCAAACCGGCAGCCCCAGGCGTTCCGCTGGGGATATGTCACAAGACGAGGTCTCCACGGGCCCCATCCTCTCCCTCCTCGCTACAGTCTCACCGTCATGCCCCTTGCCTCTCTCTGTCGGTCCGTCGCGCCCCCCTCGATCCGTATGGATGACATCGACCTGAATACACAGTACCGCGAACCGGTCGCGGTCGTCTCAGCCTTTGGTCGGATGCGGGCGGGAGCCTGGTGGGCCAGCCTCGTCGTGCTGGCGATGTGCGGGGCTGTGCTGCTGGCATCGCCTGTCGCGGCCCAGTCCAAACTGCCCGATGCGCCCTCCCAGGGCATCGAGGCGAAGCGCTACGGCACGGCGGTCGGCCAACTCGACGCCACGCCCGAGTCGATCACGCTAGCCTTCAGCCATGAGGGCCGCCTCGACACCACGGCGGCCCGCATCGACGATGGCAGCCTGGCTGACCTCTATGTGTTCGAGGGAACGCGTGGAGACACCGTGCAGGTCGCGATGACGTCCGCGGCCTTCGAGCCGTACCTAGCGCTGGGATACGGCGCGAGCACCGTCGCTCACGGCCGCCTGCGGCGGGTGCGGCCGCTCGCCGAGGCGCGCGCCGTGGCGGGCCGCGCCGACCTGGCTGTGGTGCTCCCCGTGGACGGCACCTACACCCTCGTGGCGAACGCTGCCGCGCCAGGGCAGCAGGGAGCGTACACGCTGGAGGCGCAGGCGACGGTTCAGGCAGATGTGGCCCCAGCGGGCCCTACCCAAGCTGAAGCCGCACCGACAGACCCGGTGCAGACAGTAGCCACCTTGGTGGAAGGCGCGGATTCGGACATCGCGGACTCGGACATCGCGGACTCGGACGTCGCGGACTCGGGCGTCGAGGCCAAGGTCGCTACGCCGCGCCTCCTCGATGCGGGGACGCCGGTGACGGGACAGCTCGTCAAGGCCGACCCCACCTTCTCGGATGGGACGGCCTACCAGACGTGGCTCTTCGAAGGCGCCGCGGGCGCGGAGGT
>JBCDFO010000015.1:0-27431 GCA_039177895.1 Bacteroidota bacterium | reverse complement strand
GGACAACTTCCCGATCTCGCAGCTGCGATTCGGCCGCCGCTTCATCGAAGCCCTGGGCATCATCAAGGGAGCTGCGGCGCAGGCTAACGTCCAACTCGGACTCCTCGACGCGGACAAGGCCGGAGCCATCGCCGCCGCCGCAGCCCAGGTCCGCGACGGTGACCTAGACGACCAGTTCGTGCTCGACATCTTCCAGACGGGCTCGGGCACCTCGACGAACATGAATACCAACGAGGTGATCGCGACCGTCGCGACGCGGGCGCTCGGTGCAAACGTCCACCCCAACGACGACGTCAACAACGGGCAGTCATCCAACGACGTCATCCCGACGGCCATGCACGTCGCGGCGCGCGTCGCCATCGAGCAGGAGCTGATCCCGGCGCTGGAGCGCTTCCACACCAGTCTTACCGCCAAAGCCGAGGCGTTCGACGACGTGCTGAAGTCGGGCCGGACGCACCTCATGGACGCGACGCCCGTGCGGCTCGGGCAGGAGTTCGGCGGCTACGCCAGCCAGATCGCACATGCCATCCGCCGCCTCCGCCACGCCTCCGACGACCTCGCCGAACTCGCGCTCGGCGGCACGGCCACCGGCACGGGCATCAACCGCCACCCCGACTTCCCAGCGCACGCCATCGGCCTCATCTCAGAAGCAACGGGCCTCCAGTTCCGCGAGGCCGAGAACCACTTCGAGGCGCAGGCGGCGAAGGACGCCTACGTGTTCGCAGCAGGCGCGCTCAACGCACTCGCTGCGGCAGTCATGAAGATCGTCAACGACATCCGCCACCTCTCCTCGGGCCCCACGAGCGGGCTTTCGGAGATTCAGCTCCCTGCGATCCAGCCGGGCTCCTCGATCATGCCGGGCAAGGTGAATCCGGTGATGAGCGAGGCGCTGATGATGGTCGCCGCCCGCGTGATGGGCAACGCGACGACGATCACGGTCGGCGGACAGCACGGCAACTTCGAGCTCAACGTGATGATGCCCGTCATGACGCACGCGATGCTGGAGAGCATCGAGATCCTAGCAAACGGCCTCGACGCGTTCCGCACCAACTGCCTCAACGGCATCCAGGCCAACCGCGCCCGCGCGCAGGAGTTGCTGGAGAAGAACCCCTCCATCGCCACGGCACTCAACGCGACCATTGGCTACGACAAGGCGTCGAAAGTCGCAAAGAAGGCCGCCGCCGAGGGGCGCTCCGTCCGCGACGTGCTGCTAGAGATGGACCTCGTCCCCGCCGCCGACCTCGACGCCGTCCTCGACGTGCGCTCGATGACCGAGCCGGGCATCCCAGGGCAGAGCTAGGCCCTGCCACGATGTAGCCTACCACGCAGTGGGGCACGACGACGGCACGTTGCCGGAATCGTCCCACGACGGTTCGTTTTTGATCCAGGTGCTGCCACCGTCCTGGGTAAACCCATTGTCGGAATACCCGGTGCTGCCCAGCACGCCGTTCCGCCACTGCAGCGTCAGCTGGATGCAGTCGACGGTGGGACCGAACACGCGAATCTGCACGCCGATGTCGCCCCGCCTGCCGTTAACGCGCTCCAGCACGTTGATGTGAGCGCCATTGCCTCCCCGGTGACTCGAAGCGATGAACGCCTCGTAGGAGTCGGACGTGTACAGCCCGCTGCGTCCATCGGTCGTGTACCCCATCTGCTCCATCGTGAGCCCCGTCAGGTAGGTGACTTCCTGGCCGCCGCCAATGGCACCGGGCTTGGCCTTCCAGGCAATCACGTCTTGCGCAATGCCGGTCGCCGCCACGCGCATGTTGTCGATCCGCGCCCGGAGTTGATTCTCGCTGAACGCGTCAATGCCCGACGCCACGGCCAGCCCTGTGATCACGACGGTCAGGACGAGTAGGAGAAGTTGTTGCTGTCCCATCGGGGGTGCTGGTTCGGAACGAGACGGTCTCGACGGCCGTGGACCGGCGGAGAGGTTTCGCGTGTACGTCTCAAATCACGTGCCTCCGTTGGGATCTTTCGTGCCAGCGCGCCCGAGATGGTGAGACCCGTCCTCCTATCCACACCCCCTTCTTGCCTGTGATGCCCGTCTCCGCCAATGCGTTGGATTCTGTGACACGCGACCTAGCGCCGCACGCGGCACCGGTAGGCTTTCGTGCGCACGCGTACCGTCACACCTGGACTGTGCCCCACCCGCGGGCAGCGGTCTGGGCGTGGCTCAACGACCCAGCCACGTTCACGGACGGCCAGGTACCGCCCTACCGCGTCGAGTTTGTCCCGCCGTTTGCAGGCGGTCCCGATGGCTTCGCACCGGGCGTGCTCAACGTGCACCACGGGCCCGGCATCCTGTTCGCGGGCGTCCTAGGCGCGATCACGGCACCCGCACCGGGCCGAACGGCCTACCGCGACCTGCGCTACTTCTACGGCTCGCACGCGCTCTCGATGCGGCTCGTCCGCCCGACGCGCCTCCAGTTTTGGGCCGACGAGGCCGCGCCCGATACCACGCGCGTGACGCTTCAACTCGACGCGCTCGTGGCAGGGTGGTTTGTGCCTGCGTGGGCGACGGGGCAGCGGGTCTTCTGGTCAGGCTTCGGGGAGACGATGGCCCGGCAAGTCAGTCGCTCGTCGTCAGGAGCAGCGGTGTCGTCACGATGGGCATCCGGTGCGCTGGCTGCCGGAGCGGCGCTGGGCGTAGCATGGCTTGCGTCGCGCCGGTAGCCTTCGTCCCAGCAAAACGCGCCGACCTCCCACAGGAGATCAGCGCGCTACGTTTCGAGGTGGAGACCGCGTCTACGACTGCGTGCCTGGCTGCTGCGCAGGTGGCTGTGCCGGAGGAGCCGGCTGCTGTGGGGCCTGCTGTTGAGGCGGCGGCGCGTATGTCGGCTGCTGGTAGGTCTGCTGCGGGGGCGGCTGGACTTGCTGGCGCGGCGGATCCACCTGCAGTTCCTTCGAGATCTCGCTCGTGGCGTCCTTGAACTCGCGGATGCCCTTGCCAAGCCCACGCGCGATCTCAGGGATCCGCTTCGCGCCAAAGACCAGCAGGACAACGAGCATGACCAGGGCGATTTCCCATGGCCCGAGCCCGATTGCGATGGGGATGTTAATGGCTAGCATGGCAAACGCACGGTGATTGGGGAAACATGTGGCCCAAGGTACGGGCTTGCCCGCACCCTTCGTTCCATTCCGCTGCGCTCTCCACGGTTTTCACCTGACCCAGGATCTCTGTTCGCCGCACAGCGGTCCATCGACGCAGCGACACCGCCCCCGAAACAAGCGTAGCTTGCGGAAATCAACCGACTACCTCTGTGACGCTGACTAAAGACGACATCCGTGCCTGGCCGAAGGCTGAACTCCACTGCCACCTCGACGGCTCGCTCCGGCTCTCCACGATGCTGGACCTCGCCCGCTCGCTCGGCAAGCCCAATCTCCTCCCCGCCGACACCGAAGCGGGGCTCGAAGAGGAACTCAAAAAAGTGGATGCCTCTGCCACGCTAGAGGAGTACCTCGCCTGGTTCGGCTACTCGATCCCGCTCATGCAGACGCGCGACGCGCTCCGGCGCATCGCCTACGAGCTAGCTGAGGATGCCGCTGCTGAGAACGTCCGCTACCTCGAAGTGCGCTACGGCCCGATTCTCCATACTGAGGAGGGCCTGACGCTCGACGCGGTGAACGACGCCGTGCTGACGGGCCTCCACGACGCGGAGGCGGACTTCGGCATCAAGACGGGCGTGATCGTCTGTGGCCTGCGCGACCGCTTCGAGAGCGCCTCGCTCCAGCAGGCCGAGCTCGCGGTGCGCTACAAAGGCCGCGGCGTGCTCGGCTTCGACCTCGCAGGCGGCGAACGCGGCAATCCGGCAGAGATGCACGGGGCGGCGTTCCACCTCGCGCGCAAGCAGCTCCTCAACATCACCGTGCACGCGGGCGAGTCGTTCGGTCCCGTCTCGATCCGACAGGCGCTCTTTAAGTGCGGCGCGCACCGCATCGGCCACGGCGTCACGCTGCGCGAAGACCCCGAGCTGATGCGCTTCTTCGTAGACCGGCAGATCCCGCTCGAAGTATGTCCGACGTCGAACGTGCAGACGAAGGTCGTGCCCAGCTACGAGGAGCATCCCGTCACCGCCTACGTGCGGGCGGGCGTTCCAGTCACGGCGAACACCGACAACCGGCTCTTCAGCCGCACGACCATGACGGGCGAGTTGTGGTTGCTGCATACGCGCTGCGGCCTCACAGCAGAGGAACTACGCGAGGTGACGCTCAACGGCTTCCGCTACGCCTTCCTCCACTGGGAGGAGAAGCAGGAACTGGTCGAAGAGGCCCAGGCTGAGCTGTTAGGATTAGCGATCGGGGATTTCTGACCGGTGATCTTCGATCTCTGATCGCTGCACAAAGCGACTTTTCGGGGCGCGTTTCCCATCACAAATCCCTAGTTAGATGACGCTCACCGTTGAGCCGACGCCAGCGGTAGCAGGCTCCGTCACGCTTCCCGCCGACAAGTCCATCGCACATCGGGTGGCGATGTTCGCGGCGCTCGCCGACGGCGAGAGCGAGATCGTAGGCTTTTCCGACGCCGCTGATCCGCACAGCACCCTCGCCTGCCTCCGGGCGCTCGGCGTCGAGATCCGCGAGGAAAACGATAGCCTGAAGGTAGTCGGGCGCGGGCTCCGAGGCTGGCGCGAGCCAGCCGGGCCGCTCGATTGCGGCAACTCGGGCACGACGATGCGGCTGATCACTGGGCTGCTAGCAGGCCAGCGCTTCCCCTCCACCCTCATCGGCGACGCGTCACTCTCGGCCCGCCCGATGGCGCGGATCGCGAACCCGCTCCGCGAGATGGGTGCGGAGATCGCGCTCGCCGACGGCCACGCCCCGATCACGATCCGACCGCGACGCCTGCTCGGGACGACCTATACGCTGCCGATGGCGTCGGCGCAGGTGAAGTCGTGTGTGCTGCTGGCCGGGCACCTTGCTGATGGCACCACCACGGTCATCGAGCCGGTGCGCTCGCGCGACCACACGGAGCGCCTGCTGGAGCTCGACGTGCTTGACCTCGGCGGCGTACGACACATCTCTGTTGAAGGCGGACGGGCGATCCGACCAGGCCTCTGGGTCGTCCCGCGTGACGTGTCAGCGGCGGCCTTCTTCCTCGTTGCCGGATCGATCCTGGAGAACGCGACCCTAGACCTCGCCAGCGTCGGCCTCAACCCGACCCGCGCTGGTGTGATCGATGTGCTCCGCGCCATGGGTGCCGACATCCGGATCGAGAACGAGCGCGAACGCAACCGCGAGCCGCTGGCTGATCTCCGGGTCTACGCACCTGCGGGTGGCCTCGTCGGCGTCGAGATCGGCGGCGACCTCATCGCCAACCTGATCGACGAGATTCCCGTGCTAGCCATCGCCGCCGCACTTGCAGATGGCCCCACCACCATCCGCGACGCAGGCGAGCTGCGCGTCAAGGAAACCGACCGCATTGCTGCGACGGCAGCCATGCTGCGCGCGTTCGGGATCGAGGTAATCGAGCGCGAGGACGGGATGACCATCCACGGACGCGGACGCACGCTGCTACGCGGCGGGCAGACCGTCGAGAGCTTCCACGATCACCGCATCGCCATGGCAGCGGGCATCGGCGCTCTTGCTGCCGACGCACCTACAACCATCCGGGATGCCGACGCGGCTCGTGTCTCGTTTCCCACGTTCTGGGACCAACTCAGCAGCGTCGCAGGCGGACAGATCGTCTACCCAAGCGCGTCCTAGTCTCGGAAACAAGAACGGGCTGCGCACCGAGGTACGCAGCCCGCGATCCCTTGACGGGAGCTACCGGAGCACGAGCTTAGATGTTCGGGTTGGCGTTGCGCTCGCTCTGCGTGACAGGCAGGTACTGCCACGTGTCCGGACCGAGGTGCCACTGGTTGAAGCGACGCTGGTCCACCAGGCGCGCGCCCTCGGTGAAGAGCTCCTTCTGGCGCTCCACGATCAAGCCCGCGAGGTCGAGGCTAGCAAGGCCGTCGAGACCGGCGGCGGTGCGGTTTTCGTTTACGAGGGTGAGCGCACCGGCTGCGTCCCCAGCGTCCAGCGCTGCCTCTGCGAGAATCAGGTTGTTCTCCTGCCACGACATGAACGTGATCGGGGAGCTATTCTCGGTGTAGAGTGCCTGACGGAAGAAGCCCGCCGCGATCGGGATCTCTTCTACAGCCACGCGGGGGTCAGCGAGATCCACATACGCCTGCGCGACCGAGTACTGCGTGCGACCAATACCAGCTTGTGCCCACTGGAAGTTGGTTGAAGTCGGCGCGTGGTTCGACGTGAACGGATCGTCTCCTTGGACGAGCCCATTCGCTGCAGCAGCGCGGGCGGCACCCAGGTCACCATTGTACAGGTGCGCACGTGCGATGAGGGAGTTCACCAGCCGTGTCTCGTAGTCGCCACCCGCGAAGGTCAGCGCCGTCGTGAGGCGCTCAATGGCCTGCGCGTAGAGCTCCGCAGCCGGGATGAGCGAGCTGCCGTCAATGGGAGCCCCACCTTCACGCTGCGTAAGACCATAGTACGTGGCCAGCATGTAGCGTGCGATGCCGCCATAGAGGAAGCCGGTGTACTCCGCGTCCCGCTTGTTCTCGGCAAACTCAGCCGTCTGGTCCTCGTCCACGCCGGTGAAGTCCACGTCCTCGCTGACACGCCGAAGCAGGTCGTCGGCCAGGAAGCGGAACTCGTTGAGCAGGTCGTACTGGTTATCGACCGAGTTGTTGTCGAGGAGAATGAGACCCTGGTCGATTTCCTCAAAGGTCGGGAAGGTAGCATCAGAAACGGCTCTGTCGAAGATGTACTCGTCGGAGAGTCCGCTGACAAGCACCGTGAGTTGGTCGTGCGCCGTGTTGAATCGCTGCCGGACGCCTGCCGTGACAAATGGGATTTGGTCAGGGGCGTTAAGCGGATCCGACTCGATGCGGTCGATGGGCGGGTCGATTTCGTCGGTAAAGCCGTCGCAGGCGGCGAGAGCCGTGAGCGCGACAAGCGCGCCGAAGCCCAGCAAGAGGCGTGTGAGCATGGTAGACATAGGAGTTCTGAGCATACGTGGGAAGGATCCAGCCAGGGGGCCGCTGCATCGGTCTCGATGAGCGGCCCCGCTTGTGGCTAGAGTCCCAGCGTGAGGGTGGCGAAGAAGGAGCGCGGGTTCTGGATGGTCAGGAAGTCCTGGCCGCGCGAGAGGCTGCGGGCTCCGTCGAAGTTGACCTCGGGGTCCGGACCGCTGTAGTTCGTGGTCTGGAAGAGATTGCGCGCTGCAAGGGTGATCGACGCCGTGCGCAGCCGGTAGGAGGCCGGCAGCTTCGAGAGCAGGCGCGTGAAATCGTACCGGATGCTGATCTCGCGCAGCTTCAGGAAGTCAGCGTCTTCGACGAAGTTGGAGTCGAAGCCCGGGTCAGTGCGTGCGTAGCGGTTCGCGGCGTCGATGTACTCCGCGCTACCAGGCTGGAGGTCCGCGAAGTCGCCTGCGTCAACCACGTTGCCGTCGTCGTCGAACTCGGTCGTGAAGCCGAGTTGGTCTGCCAGCTCAGAACGCTCGCGGTCGTTGCCGAAGATGACCTGGAAGAGGCGCGTGTTGTTGAACAGCGAGACCCCCGTTGCGAAGTCCACGAGGGCGTAGAGCCGGACGTCGCGGAGCAGGCGGATGTTGGCTGTGAACGAGCCGCTGAAGTCCGGGTACGGCGTTCCGAAGAGACAGCGATTCAGCTCCGCATCGCAGCTCTCGGCATCGGTGTTTTCGGTGACACCGGAGTCAACGCCCGCATAGGTTCCGTCTTCGTTGAAGCGGGCGCCATTGACCGGGGCCGTGAAGAAGGCCGAGCGCGGGAGGCCAGGCGAAATCACGTTGAGGTCGAACCCGTCGAAGATGGGCTGGGCGTCGCCAATGTCCTGAACCTCGTTAGTCTGGTAGTTCAGGATCAGCCCGAGATCTACCTGGTTGGCACGATCGCGGTAGGGCGTGTAGTTGATTGCGAACTCAATGCCCTGCCCTGTGATCTCACCCACGTTAAACGGCACGTTGGACGCGACCAACCCGGTTGAAGGTGCCGCGATGATGTCCACGATGGAGTCCGTCGCACGCTGGTTGTAGTAGGTGAAGCCGAGGCTCAGGCGATTGAAGAGGTCTGCGTCGATGCCGACCTCGATCTCCGAGATGCGCTCAGGAACGATTTCGTTGTTGCCAACCTGGACCGGGACGGCGCCGGCGCCGTCTCCACCGACTTCGGCTTCGTAGAGAACAGGAATCCCGTCGAACACGTCGGGTAGCTGACCACTCTGGCCGTAGGCTGCCCGCAACTTCAGGAGATCGAACATCTCTGGGACGAAGTCGAGTTGCTCGAAGCGGACCGCGCCACGCACGGTTGGGTAGATGATATCCGCCGCCTCGGCACCGAGCGACGACGCGTAGTCGCGCCGAGCGCCGAAGGTGAGGCTGTAGGTGTCGTCGTAGACGAAGGACTGCTCGCCCAGCAGTCCGAACTGACGCAGGTTGTCAAAGAACTCGCCTGCCGCTTGGAACTGAGTCCCGGTGCCCGCATCCGTGATCAGGCTCGTGGCGAAGTCCTGAATATCGAAGTTGTAGTTGCGCCGACGGCGGTCAAATGCCTGGAATCCGAGTGTGGTCGTGCTGACGAGCCCTTCCACTACGTCATAGGTGTATGCGGCGACACCGTCCAAGGTGATCTGGTCAACTTCGCGCACGAACACATTGCGTTCGCCATCCTGGACGCCCGCGTACGCGAAGTTCTGCGGGAAGAGCACATCCTGGCGCAGGTCGGAGAAGTCCCCACCTCCCGTCACGCGCAGCGTGAGGTTCTCAATCGGCGTATACGCGACGTTGGCCGAGGTGATGAAGCGGTTCGCACGCGTAAGGTTCTCAATGCCGAGGACCGCGAGCGAGTCGATGAACGCGTAGGGAGCCGACGGCAGTACCGTATTGCCGAGGAAGCCGAAGATGTTGTTGTCGTTCTGCGGCCGGGCTACGTTGTTGAACGTGTAGGAGGCGTTGACACCCACACGGACCTCGTCCGACGGGAAGGCTTCGACATTAGCACGGAAGCTGCGGCGGTCCTGGAAGTTGCCCGGCAGGATGCCATCCTCGTTGCGGAGATCGAGCTGCGAGAAGAAGCGGATCGAGCGCGACCCGCCCGAGATGCCAAGCGTCTGCTGGGAGATACCGCCGTCGACGAAGTTGGCGTTGGCGTCCTCGAAGGTGTTGAACGCCGTGTCCTCGGTGTACTCGACCTGCCGTGAGTTCTGACCGACGACGGCCTTGTAGTCGATCTGGAGGCCAGTCGCTTGACCAGCGGCGAGGGAGCCCTTCTTCGTCTCGATCAGCACAACGCCGTTAGAGGCGTCCGTGCCGTAGAGCGCCGAAGCGGCTGGCCCTTTCAGCACGTCAATCGAGGCGATGTCCTCGGGGTTGATGTCCGAGAGGACACCGACTGCCTGACCACCTGCGCCGAAGCCCTCGAACTCGGCGTTGTCGATGCGGACGCCATCGATGAAGATGAGGGGCTGGCCGTCGCCGTTGAGGCCACCACCTGAGCGGATGTTGAAGCGGATGCCCCCGCCAACGTTGCCCGAGGCGGGCTGCACGCTAACCCCGGCGATCTTGCCGTTGATGAGCTGCGAGACATCGTTGAACGGCACGACCTCGACGAGTTGGTCTGCTTGGATGCGTGACACGGCCACCTCCGACGTGGCGCGCGAACGCTGCGAGAGCGCCCCCGTCACGATCACGTCCTCGAGACCCGTCAGGTCGGCTTCCATCTCGAAGTCTTGCGTGGTCGTCTCTCCCGTCCTGATCTCGATTTCGGCCGAGACGGTGACATAACCCACGAACGAGGCTACGATGGTGTACGTGCCTGGCTCAAGGGAGACCTCGTAGCGGCCGTCGAGGTTGGTGACGCCGCCAATGGTCGTCCCGGGGACAACCACGTTGACCCCGACAAGCGTTTCACCCGTGTCGGCATCAATGATCTGGCCCGCCAACTCGCCGTTCTGTGCGATGGAGGCGGTGGAGACCAAAAGTAGGAATACAGTAGCGGAGAGAGCACGCCCGATTGTGCGTGCTCCGTTCCGCAATGCGGTACGGCTCATGGTGGTGTGTTGCTGGTCGCGGCAGGATTGGGTGCGATCCCGGGTACTGCCGACTGGGTGGTGATGACTTCGCTCCGTCTAGAGTGACGTTCCATGCGGAGCGCAGAAGCGCAGTGGGAGCACGGCTGTGACGAGGGAGGCCGTGTCGATGTGCGCCCAGACAGTACCGAACGAACCGGCGACGCGGCAAGGGCAGCCTTACTTCCCCTGGTCACACCAGCACTCAAGTTATTAAGTATAAATTATTATTTTTGTTGCGTCTATATTTTACTCATTTAGGTCATATCTAGTTTATATGAAGATACGATCAACGCCAATTTGCCGTCTGGTACCGCTTCCGAACTCCATCGACCTATCCGTGCTACAATGCCAGCAAGCGTTGCGTCTCGCACGCTTTGCACAGCCACATACTGGGCGAGCCTGGCAAACACCTTCGAGACGTCTATCCCCATGCGACCGAGACGCGTCCGTTGCGTTCAGCGCACGCGCAGCAGCTTGCGGGTTGCTTGCTGCCCCTCCCCTTCTAGGCGGACGAAGTAGACGCCACTGCCAAGCCCTGCTCCGTCAACCTGCACGGTGTGCCGACCCGGAGCGTGTGCGCCGTCTGCCAGGACACGGACCTCGCGTCCGAGCACGTCGAACACGACGAGCCGCGCCTCCTGTGCGCGATCCAGGTCGAACGTGAGCGTGGTAGCAGCCGTGAATGGGTTAGGGTAGGCACTGTGGAGTGCGAAGACGGTCGGGACGGCCTCGCCCTCGGCGTCCACTGCGACACGGGCTTCGAAGCGGAAGGTGTCGCCGTCGCGGATCGGCTTGCGTGTGATGAGGCGATAGCGGTCGCCTGGCCCCGGTGGGACCGGTGGTTCGTCGTAGAGGTAGCTCTGGTAGAGCTGATACGTTGGCCTGAGTTCGCCCTCCACATCGGCCAGCAGCACGATCGACTCGCTGCGCCTATCCAGGGTCCCTGAATCGTTGAGGTCGATGAAGAGGAAGGGGACCGGCTCGTCGTCGGTCGTGTTACGTACCTCGAATCGTGCGGGCACGCTCGCGTACGTTTGCAGCCCCAGGTCAAGCTCCGTAGACATGCTGACGGCCGACTCCGTGAACACGATCTCGTAGTCGAGTGGCATGGGCAGGGCTTCGAGGCGGGTGCCCGTGAATGCGTCGAAGAGGTCATTCAGAGCTACTGTGAGTGAATCCGCTGCTGACGGTGTGTCGAATCCAGACGCTGTCAGATCCGGTGTCGCTATGGGATTGGCAATCAGCAGACGCATCCCGTCGAAAAGCGGCCCCTCGGTGTTCGGCCCCGAGAGCGCCGCGTTCGTCACGACGGTGGTTCCTACGTCCTCATCCACGATGTCGTATGTCGTTAGCTCGTTGTCCAGCGGACCGATGACGCTGAAGTCGACGCGGTAGCGGTGACTTGTCAGCGCGGCTTCATCCACGACTTGCACGGTGACCATTGGTGTCCCGATGCCTTCGTAGTCGCCTCGCGCGTCCTCCGCAAGCTCGCGGCGCGTGTTCGCGACGGTGAGCAATCGCGTGCGGGCTTCTACGCCGTCTTCTCCTGCTTGCGCACGTACCCGCAGCTGGTACGCCGTCCCGTTGGGAAGCACCGCCGTGTCCCAGCTGTAGGTCCCCGACGCGGGGAGGCCCTCGGCTAGCGGGAACCACGTCGGCGCATCGGCGGCACCGTCGAGGGCGTAATCGAGAGCGACCGTGACTGTTTCGCCTTCGGGATCGTCCGCGGTCCAGGTCGCCGCCACCTCTCCTTCGAGACGCGACGGCAACGGGGTAGCGAAGGCTACGACCGGTGGCGCGTTCTCTTCCCCATCAAGCCGCAGCGACGCAGAACGACCTGATGCTACAGCGTCATCGCTGTACGCCGTGACCTGAATCTGGTAAATGCCTTGGTCGAGACTGGACGCGTCCCACGTCGCTGTGCCGGAGTTGGGCAGGCCCCATGCTATGTCGGTCCAGGTCTGACCGAAGTCGGCCGTGTAGGCGAGGTGCACCCGATCCATCCCGTCGGGTGGCGTCCACGTTACCTCGTACAGGCCCGCTTCATCGGAGAGCAACGAAGGAGCCTGTACCGAGACGGTCTCCGCTATCGCATAGCCGCTGCGCTGGAAGCTGCGAGCGAGCACGGCAGGCTCAGCGATCCAAGGAGACATGCCGGGAAACTGCTCGGAGGGCGAGACCACCCAGGCCAAGACGAATCGCTCACGTTCGTAGGCGGGCAACGCGAAGTCTCCAGAGGCCAGGAGTGTACCCAGGTCGACGCCACCTCCTTCGATGAACCGTACGAGCCACTCCACCTCCGTAAACGCCCCGAGGGTCGTGACCTGCCAGAGGGCGACGTCGTTGGAAAACGGCGCGGCTCCAAACGGGGCATGCGCAAAGACTGCGGAGAGGCCCACGGGGAGGCCTGTAGTCTGGGACGTAGGCGACTCTAGCACCGTAGTGGTAAGCGGAGGGGCCGGTTGCCGTTGGTTCCCCGAGTTGTCTAAGTCGAACGTCGTGACCGTATGGTAGTCGCGCTCGTACCATGCCGCATCATCGCCAGTGTCTCCGTCTCCGCCCATCACGGACTGGTGCCGGAAGAGAAAACGAACGGTTGGCAAGTCTCGCGGGCTCGCGTTCCAGACGTCGTAGACCATGAACACGGTATGGCTCAGGGCAGGATGGCGCCAGGCCAAAGTCCGTTGCTCGATGACGAGACCGAGTCCTCGACGAGCCGGATCCGCTGCATCGGGCGTGTAGGCATACTCGTCCACGTAGTTGTCGGCAACCACCGAAAACGTCTCCATGCCTCCGATATACGCGTCCTTGCCTAGGAATCCGTTCCATGCGCCTGGCCATCCTGGATCCGCCGCATCCGCGCGCCTGTCTGGCCACTGTGCAGGCCACGTGGTGGCATCGGTGGAAACGGCGACCTCACCCAATTCGGACGCGAAGCCTGGGACCGGCTCCAGCGTCCACAGGTTGTCCGGGTTGCTAGGCTCGTACTGAGAGCCAAACTGGCCAGGCCCTCGCGGTGCAACGGTGGCCGGCCTACGATTCCCGCTCTCGTCTTCGATCTCGGCCATGACCGCAAAGGCTCCGATTCCGACGTACACATCATCACCGCCGGCTACCTCGAATGGATAGGTATCTCCAAGGAATCCGCCGTTGGTAACGGACAGGTCGAACGCGTTGCCCCGCAGCACCGTTGTTGCCTCGGCTGCACGGGCGCCCCGAGCAGCAGGATGGTAGAGCGCGCCGCCGTAGAGGGGGACACGCAGCGCCTCGTCGGCCGCCTCGATCACGATGGCCCCGGCCACCTGCTCAGCGCCGGTCGGCGTATACGCGACGTCTACCGGGAGCGATGCCCCGGGCTCCAGGTTGAATGCCCCAACGCCTGTCAGCGAGAAGACCGCATCGGCATCGAGTGAGATCGTGCCACTCAGCGGTGCCTCACCGTCGTTGGCAAGCGATACCGTTAGTGTTTGCTGCTCGCCTGTAGCGACCGGCCCGAAGTCGAGCAGGCGCGGTGTCGCTGAAACGGAAGGCGCCTGCGCGCTCGCGTCGGATACCGTGACGAAGAAGTGCACGCTCAGCGCGATCCACAGCAGAACGTGTATCGAGGCAAAGCGAGCGGTGTTGAAGCCGAAGCGCAGCATAGTGACACCTGGAGGGTTGTCCGAGTAACGGAATGCCAGGATACAACCCCCATACCAGGGATTCCACTAGATGCGGTGCTTCATGCAAATCGCTCTTGGATCTGCGTGAGGAAGAACGAGATCGATGCCGGGTAGAGCAGAACAGTGAGCGCGAGCCCGCCTAGTGCGCCGCCAATGTGCGCCTCGTGGGCGATCCGACCGCCGCCCTGCCCCGCTGCATAGACTGACAGCAGGATGTAAGCAGGCGCAAACACGATCGCCCAGATGCCAACAGGGATGAAGAAGAGATAGATCAGGCCAAATGGATCGAAGAGGCAATACGCGAACACGACGCCCGACACTGCGCCCGACGCGCCGACGGCCGAGTACGCCGGATTGTTGCGGTGGCGCAGCAGCGTGACCACGTTAGCCGCCACATCGGAGCCGATGTAGAGGATGAAGAACCGTAGCGGCCCGAGCACCCCCTCGATCACCGGCCCAAAGAAGAACAGCGTCAGCATGTTGAACAGCAGGTGCGCCCAGCCGACATGGAGGAAGCCCGCCGTGAAGAATCGGTACCACTCCTGGTCGCGTAGCACCGCCGCGGGGCGGAACGCCATCTGACCGACTAGCTGCGGATTGGTGGTGAACGTGTAGAGCCCGATCAGCCCGTTGACAATCAGCAGAAACAGGGTGACCGGCGCGTCGAGAAACATTGGCTACAGGGTAAGTGGAGAGCGGCGCGTTACACGCCCCCTCCCCCTGTGGGTTGCCTCGCATCCCGTCCCGGTCCCGTGCTAGATTTCGGCACGTCCCACCGTCAGCCTATCGCCGCCATGTCCGCTTCCTTTCGCTTTGCCGCTACCCTTGCCATCGTCTGCCTACTCGCTGGCTGCCAAAACCGTGCGGCGGCTGTGACGCAGCAGCTCCTCGGGACGTGGAGCGTCGTCGGCGAGGACGACTTCAACGTGACGACGGCTGGGGAGCGCTACACCTTCGAGGACGACGGCACGCTCAGCATCCGCGAGCAACGCGGGTTCGGGGCGTCGGGTACGCTCCGCGCTGCTTACGAGGTTGGCCGGGACGGATCGCTCACGCTCCGCGAGCGGGGTAACGCCAGCACCTTCAGCACGGCTTTCGCGGGTGATACGCTGCGGCTGACCCCGACCGCACAGGGGGGCTCGACGCTTACCCTGACGCGGCTTTCAGGGAATCCCTGAACGGGTGTCCGACCCGTCCTACACGGTCTGACAAACCAGGGTGACAAGGCGGACGTTTTGGACGTTGTATATTGGCGTCGCAACGATTAAATCGGCTACCACATCGGTCTGCACTGTTCTTCGCTAGGCACGGCCATTCTCCAGACCGCTTGCCTTCCCGACTCCGAGAAAACGCCTATCTGGGGGCGTCCCCCCGCCCTTCTCCCAACGCCTCTCGACGCCTCCCTGCCCGTCCATCGCGCTCTGCACTTCTCGCGCTTCCAGGAGCCTTCCCCCAATCGGGAAGGCTCCTGTTCTTTCATGACAGTTGTGTGGCTTTCAGGCTTGGCTTCCCAACAGCGTGGCGGCCCATTGCCAGACCTCATCGAGGCCCTGCTTTTTTTCCGCGCTCGTTAGGACGATGGGCAAAGCGAGGCCGCGTTTCTTGAGGGTCTTGCGGAGTTGCGCCACGCGGCTGCGCTGCTTGTTGCCGGAGAGCTTGTCTGCTTTCGTGAGCACGATCACGTTCGGGATGACCCCGCCTCGCATGACCTCGAAGAGCTCCACATCGAGCTTCTGCGGCTCGTGGCGGCTGTCGACGAGGTGGAAGACGACGCGGAGCGGCACGCGCTCCGTCACGAAGCGCCCGATGAGTTGCTGCCACGCGGCGCGCTGCGTCTTCGAGATCTTGGCGTACCCGAAGCCGGGCAGGTCCACGAGGTAGAACCCCGCCTCGCCGACACCTGATGTGGGCACGCCCTCGTTGACGAGGTAGTAGTTCAACTCCTGCGTCTTGCCCGGCGTGTTCGAGGTGCGCGCGATCTGCCGCCGCCCGACGAGCGCGTTCAGCAGCGAGCTTTTCCCCACGTTCGAGCGCCCGACAAAGGCGATCTCAGGCCGCCCGTCGTCCGGCAGTTGGTGCCACTTGGCGGCCCCTTTCACGAAGCGGATCGATTTAATGTCCACGATTCTGGAGGTAGGGGTATGAACGCATGAAGGTGTGAACGCAGTCACCGTCCACACCTTCACACGACCAAACGTTCACACGTCGCTATGCGACCTGCTCGAAGTGGGCCTTGACCGTCTCGCCCATCGCGGCGGGGTTGAGGATGGTCGTGATGCCGCACTCGTCCATGACCTGAAGCTTCGCGTCGGCGGTGCCCTGCCCGCCCGAGACGATGGCCCCGGCGTGGCCCATGCGGCGGCCTGGAGGCGCGGTACGCCCCGCGATGAAGCCGAAGACCGGCTTCGTCATGTTCTCCTTCACCCAGTAGGCGCATTCCTCTTCGGCGGAGCCGCCGATCTCGCCGATCATCACGACCGCTTCGGTGGCATCGTCCTCCGCGAAGAGCTGCATCGCGTCGATGAACTTGGTTCCAATGATCGGGTCGCCGCCGATGCCAACCGCGGTGGTCTGGCCGAGGCCCACGCGGGTGAGTTGGTCCACGCACTCGTAGGTGAGCGTCCCCGAGCGCGAGATCACGCCGATGGGCCCCTCCGAGAAGATCATCGTCGGCATAATGCCCACCTTGCACTCGCCCGGTGTGAGGACGCCAGGGCAGTTGGGGCCGAGGAGCCGGACGCCACGGTCGGAGGCGAACTCGTAGGCCTTCGCCATGTCGTTGACGGGGATGCCCTCGGTGATGCAGACGACGAGGTCGACGCCCGCATCAGCGGACTCCATGATCGCGTCAGCGGCGAAGGGCGGCGGGACGAAGATCACGCTTACGTTAGCCCCGGCCTTAGCGACGGCTTCGGAGACCGTGTTGTAGACGGGCCGGTCGAGGTGCGTGGCCCCGCCCTTGCCCGGCGTCACGCCCGCGACGACGTTGGTGCCGTAAGCGAGCATCTGCTCGGTGTGGAAGCTCCCCTCCTTGCCAGTGATGCCCTGGACGACGAGGCGGGTGTTTTTGTCTACGAGGATGCTCATGCGAGGGGCGGTTACGCGGGATGATTGACGACGGAAAGCGCTTCTAAACTACCGCCCGCCCCCCATCCATCCGGCCGTTTGCGGAGGTTTCACAGCGAAGCGGTACCCGTCGGACCGGGGGCGATTTCGAGCCACGCATCCCGTCACTTCGTGCGGCTTGCGCTGTGTCCCGGCCTAGGTCGTACGTTGGTCACACGCACCGACTCCTCCTGCCATGTCCGAGCCCGACACCCTGCATCGTTTTGTCCGCGAAGCCCTCGCCCTAGGCCGAGACCGCGATGAGATTGCCGCCACCCTGCGCTCGGCTGGCTGGGCCGAGGAGCAAGTTCAGACCGCGCTGCGGGCCTTCGCAGACGTGGACTACCCGGTGCCGGTCCCCCGCCCCAAGCCGTATCTCTCGGCGAAGGAGGCGTTCTGGTACCTCGTCCTCTTCACGACGCTCTACCTCTGGGCGATCTTCTTCGGCGTCCTGCTCTTCGACCTGATTGACGTGGCCGTTCCCGACGCCACCGACCCTGAGTACGCGGTGCGGTACCGCGCGGACGGCATCCGATGGGCGATCGCGGCCATCCTGGTCGCCTTCCCGACGTTTCTTTTCATGGCCCGCTTCATCGGGCGCTCACTCGCGCGCGAGCCAGAGAAGCGCGCGTCTCGGGTGCGCAAATGGCTGACGTACCTCACGCTCTTCGTGACGGTCTGCGTCCTCGTGGGCGACCTCATGTCGCTGCTGTATAACCTCCTGAGTGGCGATCTGACCCTCCGGTTCTTCCTCAAGGCTGTGACCGTTGGGCTGATCGCGGGGGGCATCCTCGTCTACTACCTCCTGGACCTCCGGCGTGACGACGCACTGCCTGCCCAGCGACAACCCACGTGGCCCCGCAGCGTGGCCGTCGCGCTGACGAGCGTCATCGCGGCCAGCATCGTGGCAGGCTTCTTCGTCATAGGCTCCCCAGCCACGGCGCGCGGCGTCCAACTCGATGACCGGCGGATCGACGACCTCCGTTTCATCGAGTCGTCCGTAGCGACGTATTGGGCGCGTGAGGGCACGCTCCCCGCGCAGCTAATCGACGTGACCGCCATCGAGTACCGCGGCGACGACGTGCTGGTCGACCCGACAACGGCGGCACCCTACACCTACGAGGTGCGCACCGACTCGACCTACGTCCTCTGCGCGACCTTCGACGCGCCGCCGCGAACGCAGCGCTACACGCCGCCGAACACCAAGATCATCCACACCGGCACAGGCAGGCAGTGCTTCGACCTGGACGCCTCGAACTGAGGAAAGCCACTCACAAGCTCGCACTCTGCCCCGGGTATCTCGCCGTACGCACCGTGCGTCCGCCTGGTCGCTCAACGCTGCATCGAAACTTTCGCGCGTGGGTACGGTGAACCTGCGACCCCTCTCTCGTGCCGCTCCCGCACCATGACGACCCGCCGCCTGCTCCTCGGACTCTTCCTCGTCGTCGTTGGGCTCGCGGTTGGCCTGCTGCTGGCACGATGGCTCTGGCCTGTCTCCCCCGTCGAGGGCTCGCGGCCCATCGTGGCGGTATCGCCCCCGCCGGAAACGGTCGTACTCGGGCGACAGGACGGCTATGAGGAGCCCCTCCCGCAGATGCCGCAGCTCGACGCGATGGACAACTTGTTCCAGACCGTCGCCCGGCGGGTCACCCCCACGGTCGTGTTCATCCGCGTGGAGACGAACGGCGGCGGCGGGGAGCGCTTCGCGCCATTCCAACGGGAGCCGTTCCGACGCTCGGCGGGTTCGGGCGTCGTGGTTTCCACCGAGGGCTACGTCCTCACCAACCACCACGTCATCGACGACGCGGACCGCATCCAGGTGCTCTTCGACGACGGCCGCGAGTTCGATGCGCAACTCGTCGGCTCGGACCCGTCCACGGACCTCGCAGTCATCCGGCTAGCCGACTACGACCTCGACGCTCCCGTCCCCGTCATCGCGCTCGGCGACTCCGACGAGGTCGAGGTTGGGCAATGGGTCCTCGCCGTGGGCAACCCGTTCCGGCTGCGCTCAACGGTCACGGCTGGGATCGTGTCGGCGCTCGGGCGGCAGGTCGATATCATCGCAGACACGTTCCGCATCGAGGACTTCATCCAGACGGACGCGGCCATCAACCCGGGCAACTCGGGCGGCGCGCTCGTGAACCTGCGCGGCGAACTCGTCGGCATCGCGACAGCGATTGCGACGGAGAGCGGATCGTACGAGGGCTATGGCTTTGCCGTCCCGAGCAACCTCGCCGTGCGGGTCGCGCAGGACCTGATCGCAACGGGCGAGGTGCAGCGCGGCTATCTCGGCGTGGAGATCCGTCCGGTCACCGAGGCGGACGCGCTCGACGTGGGCCTCGACCGGATCGCAGGCGTCTTCATCTCGGGCGTCGCGCGCGGCGGAGCCGCCGACCAGGCCGGGCTGAAGCGCGGGGACGTGCTGACCTCCATCGACGGTCGTCCGCTCGACGCGCCGAACCAGTTCCAGAGCCAGATCGCCCGCCGCCGCCCCGGCGACACCATCGCGCTCGGCGTCTGGCGCCGTGGCCGCACGCTCGACCTCGATGTCCGCCTCTTCGGCCGCGACGATGCTGCGTTCCAAGCATGGATGTCCGATCTCGGCGAGGACCGCGCCATCGCCCCGCCGCAACTACCCGAGGGCCACCCCGAGCTACCGGATGGGCATCCGCCGTTGCCCGAAGGTCACCCCGACATCGCCCCCCCGCCGGACGCCATGCCAACGCCGCTCGCGCTGGGCGACTGGGGCGTCGAGGTGCGCGACCTGACGAGCCGCGAGCGCGACCTGTTCAACGTGTCCGGCGGCGCGTTCGTGACCGACCTCGAAGAAGGCGGCGCGGCGGCGCTAGGCGGGCTCCCAGTCGGCAGCGTCATCACCAGCATCGAGCTCGAAGACGGCCGTCCGCGCCGCATCCGCTCCGCCGAGGACGCGGCGCAAGGGCTCGCGCTGGCCGAACTCGGCAACGGCGAGGCGCTCCTCGAAGTGCGGCGCCCGGATGGGACGGTGGCGTTCTACGACCTAGTCCTTGGCGAAATCTAGCTCGTCAGTCTGATGTAATCCGCCTTGGCTCTGTGTCGAACCAGCTTCATGCTTATCGGCACGTTGAGGTGTGAATGCGAACGGGCCGTGCCTCCTACCAACGATGCTCTCCCTCCTTGTCTCGCTAACAGCTGTCCTTGCGCTCGCGCCTGACTCGTCCGTTGTACTGCAGGAGCGGATCGACTTGTTCGACCCAACGACGGGGCAATTTCTAGGGACCGAGCAGACCTACTTCGACGCTAACGGGCATCGCCTCCGCCTCGAAGTCTCGGGGGCTGACGGTGCGCTGACTCTGCTCTACTTCGTCCTCCGGGACCCGTCTGGACGCGAGGAGGCCGCCGTCTACTTCGAAGGCGACGAGCCCACAGCGACCCGCACCGCATTCGACTACGACGATGCCGGACGGCTACGCACCTCGACCTACTCCTACGAACCTGGCGTCACCGCCGACCGGACGGAGGCCGTGTTGGACGACGCGGGCCGTGACATCCAGCGCCGGTACTTCCGTGCGGATGGCTCCCAGTACGGCGTGGAAGACGTGCTCTGGAACGACGACGGGACGCAGCACGGCTGGGACTTCCGCCGCCTGCGTCGCGACGGCACGCCCGACCCCGACCGAGTCACTTCGTACCGCTACGCGTACCGAGCCCTCGACGAGGCGAGTCAGTGGTCGGTTCGAACGCGCAGCCGGAAAGGCCAGGTAGAGCGCCTTGAGGCGCGTACCGTCACGACCGCAACCGACCGTGTGCCATTCGTCACAGCTGCACCGTTCGCGCTGGGCACCATATCCACCGAGCAATCGGAGACGTCACCTTCGTTCTCGCGCGACGGGCGCACGATGGTATTCGCCCGCTACGTGGATTGGGGCGAAAAGACCGCATTTATTGCCGACCTTACCGACGCGGGATGGGCGGTCGAGGCCATTCCGGACATCGGGCCGGTGTATAACCTGGCCGTCACTCCGGACGGTGACGCCGTCGTGTATGCTGCCGGTCCAGCGGGCCCGCTGATGCGCGTTGCTCGGACGCCGGACGGCTGGCTGGAGCCTGAGAATCTGACGGACCAATACGACATCCAGGGGGGCTACGCCTCATTCACTGACGCCGGCGACCTCGTCGTCTACCGGTCGGATGGCCCCGAGGGCGACGGCATCTACCTCGCCCCCAAGAGCGACGACGGGTTCGGCCCCGCTACCGCGCTGTACGTCCCTGACGAAGGCACCACGTTCGATGCGATAGTGGATGGCCAGCGCCTCTTCGTCACGCGGTGCTTCGACGATGTGTGTGCCCCCGGCTCCTCGAACGGGGTGTGGGAGGTCACGCTCGATGTGGAGGGAGGCCCCTCAGCGCAGAAGATGCCCGCCTTGCCCTACGTATGGGGCGTCCAGATCGTGGAAGCCCTCGGCCTGTTCGTGTACACCGATGGCGAGGATATCCTTGCTGTTCCGCTGTCTACAGTCGAACAGCCATCTGGCAGCTGAGCGCTAAGCCCTACGACCGCACGTGGTAGTCGCCCTCGGCGATCCACTTGAACGTGGTCAGCGCGTCGAGGCCCATGGGGCCGCGGGCGTGGAGCTTCTGCGTGCTCACGGCGACCTCGGCCCCCAGGCCGAACTGCCCGCCGTCTGTGAAGCGCGTCGAAGCGTTGACGTAGACCGCTGCTGAGTCGATCTCGTTGAGGAAACGCTCGGCGTGGGCGGGCGTCTCCGTGAGGATACCATCGGAGTGCTGCGTCGAGTGCGCGTGCACGTGCGCGATGGCCGCGTCGGGGCCGTCCACGATACGGAGGCCGAGCGTGAGACCGAGCCACTCCTGGTCGAAGTCGTCCGGGCCCACTGGCGCGAGGTCGAGGCCGGCCGTGTCCGCGAGTAGCGCTTGGGAGGCGTCGTCCGCTCGGAACGCGACGCCATGCTCGGCAAGCGCAGACGCGGCGCGTGGGAGGAAGTCGGCTGCGACGGCCTCGTGGACGAGCAGCGTGTCGAGTGCGTTGCAGACGCTTGGGCGCTGCACCTTTGCATTCACGATTACAGGAATGGCCTTGTCGAGGTCGGCCGAGGCGTCCACGAACAGGTGGCAGATGCCGATGCCGCCCGTGATGACGGGGATCGTGCTCTCCTCCTTGCAGAGCCGGTGCAGGCCCGCCCCGCCTCGCGGGATAAGCATATCGACGTAGGCGTCCAGCCGCAGCAACTCACGGACGAGCGCGCGGTCGGTGCTCGCGATGAGCTGCACGCACGCCTCCGGCAGCCCGACGCTCGACAGCGCCTCGGCCAGAGCACGCGCCAGCGCGATGTTCGAGCGTAGCGTTTCCGAGCCGCCGCGCAGCAGCGCCGCGTTGCCCGCCTTGAGGCACAGCGTCGCGATATCCACGGTGACGTTCGGCCGGGCCTCGTAGATCACGCCCACCACGCCGAGCGGCACCGTACGCCGCTTCAGTCGGATGCCGTTGTCGAGGGTGCGCTGGTCGAATTCGCGCCCTACCGGGTCGGGCAGGTCGGCCACCTTGCGCGCATCGTCCGCGAGCGCCTGGAGGCGACTAGGCGTGAGGAGCAGGCGGTCGAGGAGGGCCTCCGTGAGACCGTTCGCCCGGCCTGCCGCTACGTCCTCGGCGTTGGCGGCCAGGATCGTGTCGGCATGCCGCTCGATGGCGTCGGCGATGGCGTGGAGGGCGGCGTTTTTCTCTGCGGTGGTGGCGACCGCGAGGGCGCGACTGGCCTCCTTGGCCGCGCGTCCGAGCGCGGAAAGATCGACGGTGGTGACTTGCATGGCTGGGACGTAGAGCGGGTCAGACTAGGATCAGATCGTCACGGTGGATGGCTTCGTCGCCGAGGGTGAAGCCAAGCGTGGCGGCGATGGCAACGGAGCGGAGTCCCGCGAGGCGGCGCAGTTCGTCGGCGTCGTAGCGCGCGATGCCGCGTCCGAGATCCGTCGCGGTGTTGTGCCGCACGATACGCACGGGGTCGCCCCGCCGAAAGGTCCCCTCGACGGCGACGATACCGACCGGGAGCAGCGACGCGCCGTCGGCGGCGAGGGCCCGGGCTGCGCCGTCGTTCACGACGAGCGTACCGGCGGGCGTCGGTCCCGCGAAGATCCAGCGTTTGCGGCTCGCGAGCGGCGTCTCCAACGCCGGGAAGCGCGTGCCGACGGCTTCACCCTGCGCGATGCGCAAGATCACGTCGGGAGCCCGACCCGCAGCGATTACGACATCCGTCCCGGCACGTCGAGCAGCGTCGGCGGCCTGCAGCTTCGTCGCCATCCCCCCTGTGCCTTGCGCGGTGCCAGCACCGCCCGCCAGCTTCTGCAAGGTTGCATCAATGGTGCGCACCTCCGGAATCAGCTCGGCGTCCGGATCGACGCGCGGGTCGGCGGTGAAGAGGCCGAGTTGGTCGGTGAGGAGCAGCAGCAAGTCTGCACGGGCGAGGATGGCCGCGTAGGCCGAAAGATTGTCGTTGTCGCCGACCTTGATCTCGGCTGTCGCAACCGCGTCGTTCTCGTTGATGACGGGCACGATGCAGCGTTCGAGGAGCGCGTCGAGCGTGTCGCGGGCGTTGAGAAAGCGACGCCGATCCTCCACGTCGTCGCGCGCGAGCAGCACCTGGCCGACGTGCAGTCCGAACAGGTCGAACAGCTCCGCCCACACGCGCATCAGCCGGGGCTGCCCGACGGCGGCGAGCAACTGCTTCTCCACCACCCCACCAGGGTGCTCGTCTTCGCTCAGCCCCAGTTCCTCACGCCCAGCCGCCACAGCCCCGCTCGATACGATCAGCATATCGTGGCCGTCCGCGTGCAGCCGTGCGCACTGGCGCACGAGGTCCACAAGGTGCGCCCGGTCGAGACGCGCGCTTCCGTCGGGACGCGTCCCCCCTGTCAGGACACTCGTACCAAGCTTTACGACGACACGCATCAGATTTGCGATTGGGGGATTTTTGATTCGGGATGTGTGTGGCGTCAAAATCACAATGTCCCAAACATCACAAATCGAAAATCGTCACTCCAAAATATCCAGATCGTCGGGGTCGTAGAGCATCCCGGTGCAGAGGCACATCTTGCGCTCGGTGCGCGTGAGGATGTCGTAGTTCGGGCAGCTCTGGCAGCCTTTCCAGAACACCTCGTCCTGCGTCAGCTCGCTGAACGTCACGGGGCGATAGCCGAGGTCGGCGTTGATCTTCATGACCGCGAGCGAGGTCGTGATGCCGAAGATCTTCGCGTCGGGGAAGCGCTCGCGCGAGAGCTCGAAGATGGCGCGCTTGATGCGCCGGGCAAGACCGAGCTTGCGGAACGCGGGCGCGACGATCAGCCCCGAGTTAGCGACGTACTTCCCGTGCGTCCACGCCTCGATGTAGCAGAAGCCCGCGAACGCGCGGCGCTCCTGCCCTTCGACTGCGGCGAGGGCGAGCACCGCCCGCCCCTGCTCGATTTTCTTGCGGACGTACGCCGGATCACGCTTGGCGATGCCCGTGCCCCGGGCTTGCGCGGCCTCGTCCATCACCGCGCACACTTCCTCGGCGTACGAGGCAAGCTCAGGGCTACCAACGACGATGTCGATAGCGACGGCGGTGGGAGCAGGCACGGGAAGCGGCGCTGGGGTCTGGGAGCGTGCAATCCGTAGGAAACGGAAGAATGTGAAGCTTCTCCAAACCATCCGGCTCCTATTCGTTCCGGCGCGCGAACATCGTCCATGGCCTGCGGCATCGAAGAACACCGGCCATAGGCCTTGGGGACGGCTTCAGTCAGGTGTGTCGGCGGGCACCCATCGGGTTGTGAGACGCGCGAGCGTGTCGTCTCCGCGACGCAGCCGGTGCGCCCAGCCGTCGGGAGTCGGGTGCGCCTCGGCCGTCACGGTCTCGCCCGAGACCACCTCGCGGTCGATGCGTAGATCGAAACCCATGCACACGTGCGCCTCGGCAAACGACGCGGGGACCGACGCTACCGCCCACTCGACGAAGCGGACGTGGTTGGCGTGCCCGTTGAGGTCGAGGTCGGTCCGGCGTACCGCGAATGTGTTCACAACGAGGTCGGGCGTGGCCGCATCGAACGGCAGCGGCGGTGCTGTTCCGTCGAGCGGGCGCGGACGGTCGGGCGCCTCGACGGTCGAAAGCAGCGGGGGCAGCCGGGCGGGGCGGCGTCGCTCGACATCCAGCACGAACCAGCTGCTCGTGCCCGCCGCGATGCGGGCGCCCTGCGCATCCTTGGCCACGTACTCGCGAAAGGCGTGCAAGCCCTTGTGGTGGCTCGGCCAGGTCTCGACCGTGACCAATGCTTGCCAGGCGGGCAGCCGGTCGGCTTCGATGCGCAGGCGGTGTAGCACCCAGACCCCGGTCGGCTCGGTGCCCTCTCGGAACGTCAGGCGCGCGAAGCCGCGGGCCAGGGCGTGGTTGCCTGCCGCCTCCTGGAAGTAGTCGCAGAGGGTGAGCAGAGAGGCGCATCCGGTGTCGTCGGCTTCGTAGGCGCGAACGCGGAAAGCCTCACGGTGAAAGGTCGGGTCGGTGGACATAGCGAGCAATCGTAGGCGTGGCCTTGATCCACGAACAGCGCCTTCTTCGTGATCCCCATTGAACGCTCGTTCACAAACGCTAAGGTGGCGAGCTGCGAACGGCTCTGAACACGCTTCGAGCCCCCGCACTCGCACCAGCGCCCCCTCCGAACCGCATACGCCGTCCTCCCATGCGCACCCCCTCCCAGCGAATTAGCCTCGACCTGCTGAACGCGCCCCTTCGTATCACCTTTTGTTTCATCCTCGGCATGCTGCTGGTCGCGGACGGTCTGCGTGCGCAGTCGGCCGCGCCCATTCCAATCAGCGGCACCGTCTCCGCTACCGACGGAGCACCGATCGTACGCGCCGAGATCCGTCTCCTCGACCCGAACACCGACGCCGTCCTCGCTGACCGCATTTTCACCGACGAGACCGGCGTGTTTTCAGCCGACCCCGACATTGTGGTGAGCGCGGAGGACGAGGTAGCCGTGCCAACTGCGTTTGCTGTGCTCCCGCTCTACCCGAACCCGCTCGCGGCCACCGGGCAGCGTGTGGCGCTGCGCTACACGACCCCGCTCAACGAGCGCGTCGAGCCGACGGTGGAGGTGCTTGACGTACTCGGCCGCCGCGTCGGTGGATCGCTGGCGGCAGGGCTCTACTTCGTGCGCCTGCGCCTGGAGGACGGTCGCGTGACGACCCCGCAGCGCCTCGTCGTGGCCGTCGGTGGGCGGCTCGACCTGGCTGTGGAGCAGGTCACCGCACTCGGCTCCGATGGGCAGCCCGCGCAGACGGCCACTTCGGGACAGCCTCCCTCTGCCGCGTCGATGGCGGCGCTCCGTGCGTTCAGCCAGGCGCACGGCTCGACTGTCACGTTGGAGACGCGCCGCGACGGCTTCGTCTCCGATTCGCGTCCGCTCGACCTGACCGGTACCACGACGGGCCTTCTGGTGTCGCTCGCGGTAGCCGGAGCTCCCACAGCTTCGTTCACGGTTTCGGCGAATCCGCAGGCGGCGGAGGTGGTCACGTTCGACGGCAGCGCCTCCTCGGGCGACGGCCCGCTGACCTACGCGTGGACGTTTGAGACGTCGGATGCGACGCGGCGCGGTGGCGGTGCGCAGGTGAGCCAGCTCTTCGCGGAGGGCGGCGACGTGCGCGTGACGCTCACGGTTGCGAGCCGCTTCGGCGCGACGGCCTCCACGACGCAGACCATCGCCGTCGGCGCGCTGCCTTCGCCTGTGGCGCAGGTGCCGACCGTCGTCCGGGTCACAGACACGCGTGGTACGCGGGTGCCCGATGCGCGCGTCAAACTCGTCGGGACGACGCTTGAGGCGACGGCCAATCCGCTCGGCGAGGCGGCCTTCGCCGCGTTCGACGTGGGCGTACCGCGCTCGATCCAGGTCTCGGCTGAGGGCTACGCAGCGCAGACCGTACCCGTGACGCTGCCCGAGGGCACCACGCGCGGCTTCGTGGACGTGACGCTGCTGCAGCGCGCGCAGGCCCGCTCGATGCCCGATGCCGAACTCGGCGGCACCATGATGGCCGCCGACGGCGCGATGGTCGCCCTTCCTGTCGAAGGCCTCGTGGATGCTGCGGGCAATACGGTCAGCGGCGAGATCGACGTGTTCGTGACCCCCGTGGACGTGGCCGACGCCGACGAGCGTGCGGGCTTCCCCGGCCAGTTCGCGGGCGTGCAGCCCGACGGCGAGCGGGGCCTGATCTCGAGCTATGGGACGGTCGAGTATGTCTTCGAGCAGGACGGCCAGGAGCTCCAACTCGCCCCCGGTAAGAGCGCCACCGTTGAGATCCCGATCTACACCGGTGGCGCGGAGGTAGGCGAAACGATCGCGCTGTGGAGCGTGGACGAGGAGACGGGCCTCTGGGTGCAGGAAGGCACCGGCACCGTCGTGGAGAGCGACGCCAGCCCCACAGGCCTCGCGCTGCGTGCCACCGTGACGCACTTCTCCTGGTGGAACTGCGACCGGTTTGAGGAGGCGAATCCCGAGACCGGGCTCTGCTGGGAGAACCAGTGCTCGACAGGCGTCTGCCAGCGCGTTCCG
>JBCDFO010000014.1:0-27788 GCA_039177895.1 Bacteroidota bacterium | reverse complement strand
TCTCCCCGTCGAGCACGGACGGCTCGCCCTCGCTCGGGTTCGCCTCTACGAAGCGGTAGGAGGCCCCGTCGGCGAGGAGCGCCACCGAGAGGTAGCTCCCGGCGAGGTCGAAGTGGAAGTTGTAGCCCCAGTAGGCGTGCAGCTCGGTGCCGATCACGCGGATGCGGTCCTCGCTGAGGAGCAGCCCGGCTTCATCGGAGAATGCCCCGCTGTCGTCGAGGAGGGCGGCGTTGACGCCGGCGCGCACGCGGCGCAGCCCGATGGCGAGGTCAGAAGAGAGGAGGGGCGAGAGGTCCGACGAGGACAGGAACGCCACGTCGGTCTGGCGGAAGCCTAGGCCGCCGCCAGAGGCCGGGTCCACGGCGATGCGCACGGCGTAGTCGGTGCCCTCGTTCGTCCAGAACGGCTTCACGATGAGCCAGCGCAGCGCCACCGGTCCGGTCCCGATGCCGCCGCTCAGGTCTACGATGGCGGCCACGTCCACCTGCTCCATCAGCGCGTAGTCGATGCGCCCGGCGAGGCTGACCGCGCGGCGCTGCCCGACGCCGCTGGCGCTCGACGCCTGGAGGAGGCCAGTGGGGCTGTAGTCGAGCGCGGCGGTGACGGCGAGGCCGTCGTAGAACGTGCGCTGGGCCCGCTCGCCCTGGTAGAGCGGGTCGAGCGTCTGGAACGGGCGCTGCGCCATCGCCTCGACGGCCAGCCCCACCCCGACTACGCCAACCAGCACCGCGCTCAGGAGCGCACGGACGGTGGAGCGGACAGCGGCGAAGGAACAGGCTGGGGCACGCATGGCAGCGGCGGGCGTGGATCAGGAGGCACGCGACGCAGGCAGTATACGACCCACCTCCGCGAACTCCGCTGCTGACCTACGCCGCCGGTGCCTCTCTCGGAGCGATCAGAGCGTCAGCGTCTCGCCCGGTGCGAGCGGGTGCGCCTTCAAGCCCGCTGCTTCCATCTTGGACGCGAACTCGGCCGTGTCGGCCAGGATGAGCGGGAACGTGTCGTAGTGGACCGGTACGGTCCGCTTCGGCTGAAGCATCTTGGCGGATGCCACCGCCTCGTCGATGCCCATCGTGAAGTCGTCGCCGATGGGGAGGAAGCAGAGGTCGAAGTCGTACTGCTCGCCCAGCCAGGCCATCTCGGCGAAGCGGCAGGTGTCGCCCGCGTTGTAGATCGTCGTCCCGTCGATCTCGAGGATGAAGCCGCTCGCGAGGCCGCCGTAGGTGCCATCGGGGAAGGACGACGAGTGCCGCGCATACGTGTTCGTCACGCGCCCCCAGTCGAAGTCCCACGCACCGCCGGTGTTCATCGGGTGGACGTTCGTGTGGCCCAGCGTGCTCTGGGCATACTGGGTGACGTCGAACTGCGCCACGAGGAGTGCGCCGGTGCGTTCGAGGATGGCGGGCGTGTCGCCCCAGTGGTCGCCGTGAGCGTGCGTGATGAGGACCACGTCGGGCGCGAGGTCATCGGCGGTGACGACGCCTTCGGTGTGCTTGTTGCCGGTGATGAAGGGGTCGAAGAGGAGCGTCGAGCCGCCGGTCTCGATCTGGAAAGCGGAGTGGCCGAAATAGGTGACGGTCATGGGGGAAGGGCGAGGGATGAGCGCAGAAGTGCGAATGGGGAAAGGGAAGCGAGGCTGGAACGACGCAGCGCCCGAGCGGCTCCCGGTCCTCGCGACGGCCTTCACCACAGGCGCAGCAGGTGAATGCTGACCAGCGGTGTCCCGAAGAACTGCTTCGACGGGTCCGCCACGCGCGGGTCTGCTTCGAGGAGATCGACGGGCTCGAAGAAGTACGCGGCGTGGTAGCCGAGGCGGAGCCCCTGCGTGGTGCGCCGACCGAGGCCGAAGTAGGCCCCTACCGCCAGCGTGCCGCCGACGCCGAAGCGCAGCGCCCCGCGCCCGAACGCGCCGAACGCGCCCTCCAGGTCCTCGCCGTCGTCGCGGATGCCGTCGTTGTTCACGTCGTCGAAGTAGGGCCACTGATAGCCGAACGTGGGGCCGCCAGTGAGCTGGAAGAAGGGGCGGAAGTTGTCCTCGATGGTGGCCCGGAAGAGCCGGTGCTCGACGCCGACGTGCAGCGGAGCCATCGCGAAGTAGTTGCGCTTGAGCGGCACCACCGTCTCGCCGAAGAGGCCGATGAAGAACTGCTGCTCGCGCTCGTCCTTGCCGGGGTTGACGCTGAGCTCGACGAGCAGCGAGGTTGCCTCCCCGATGCCCGCCCGGAGCACGCCACCGACGCCGAAGCCGTCGTTGGTGAGCCGGACGGCCAGCCCCGCGCCGGTGGTGTAGGTCGGCACCGTGCGCGTCGAGTCGGGTGCATCGGGCACGGTCGCGACGCCCTCGCCGGGCTGCGCGTGAAGCGGAGCCGCGAGGACCAGCGAGGCAAGGGCAAGGGCCAGCGAGAAGACGAGACGCATACGGGACGCTACGACGGGCACGCTCGGGGAGCAAGGTATTTTTGGCGGCTGGCTAGCCCGCCGAATCCACCTCGTCCTTCGTCCGCAATGTCCGCTGCTGTTTCCCCACCTGAGGTGCTCGTCGTCGGCGGCGGCGTGGTGGGGCTGGGCGTTGCGTGGCGGCTCGGGCAGCAGGGCGTCCGCGTGACCGTGCTGGAGCGAGGCGAGGCGGGGCGCGGCGCGTCGTGGGCGGCGGCAGGCATGCTCGCGCCCGTCGCAGAACTGGGCTTCGAAGAACTCGACCTCTACGCGCTCAGCCGCGAGAGCCTGCGCCACTGGCCCGCCTTTGCTCGGGACCTCGAAGCGGCGACCGGACGCTCGGTGGATTACCGCGACGACGGCACGCTCGTCGTGGCCCCCGACCGCGATGCGGCCGAGGCGCTGCGCCGCAGCTTCCGCTTCCAGCAGCAGCACGGCGTCGATGTGCGCTGGCTCTCCCGCGACGCTGCGCTCGACCTCGAACCGTTCCTCTCGCCCCGTATCGCTGCGGCCGTCCACGCGCCGGGCGACCATCAGGTCGACAACCGTCGCCTCGTCACGGCGCTTCGGGCGGCCGTCGAGGATGCTGCGTCCGTCACCGTCCAGGAGCACGTCGCCGTCCGCGCGATCCACCCGGATGCCGACGCGCCGCGTGCGGTGTTGGACGACGGAAGCGAGATCGCCGCCCGTCAGGTCGTGCTCGCGGCTGGCGCATGGAGCGGTGGCGTGGAGGGCCTCGCCCCCGTCGAGGTGCCGGTGCGCCCGGTGAAGGGGCAGATGCTGAGCCTGCGCATGGACGCGCCCGTGGCCGGACCACCGTTCGGCCTGCGCCACGTCGTTCGCTCGCCCGACGCCTACCTTGTGCCCAAGTCCGACGGCCGCCTCGTGATCGGGGCGACGAGCGAGGAGCAGGCGTTCGACACCCGCGTGACGGCGGGCGGCCTCTACCGCCTTCTCGAAGGGGCTTGGGAAGCCTGCCCTGGCATCGACGACCTCGACGTGATCGAGACGTGGGCGGGGCTCCGCCCGGCGAGTCGCGACCACGCGCCGCTGCTCGGCCCGCTCGCGCCCGGTGTCGTCGCGGCCACAGGCCACTACCGCCACGGCATCCTCCTCACGCCCGTCACCGCCGACGAGATCGCCGCGCTCACCCTCGCGCGGCTGCGCGACGCCGACCACACCGCCGACGTGCTCGCCCCGTTCGCGCCGACGCGGTTCGCATAGGATTCCGCCGAACGTGGGGCGCATGACGGTGTCGCGCAGGTCCGGGTTACCTTCCGGCTCGATCTCCGCCCCGTAGAACTGTCTCCCGAATGAGCGACCTGTCCTCCACCGACGCGGCCGACGCCCGGTTCATGCGCCTCGCCATCAACGCGGCGATGCAGGGCGTGGCCAAAGGCCAGAGCCCGTTCGGCGCGTGCATCGTGAAGGACGGCGCAGTCGTGGCGTGCACGCACAACGTCGTCTGGCTGACAACCGACATCACGGCGCACGCGGAGGTGCACTGCCTGCGCCAGGCGTGCCTCGAACTCGGGGCCATCGACCTCAGCGGCTGCACGATCTACTCGACGACGGAGCCCTGCCCGATGTGCTTCTCGGCAATCCACTGGGCGCGCATCGAACGCATCGTCTTCGGCACCTCCATCGCAGACGCTGAGGCGGCAGGCTTCAACGAACTCGCCGTCTCCAACGAGACGCTGCGGGACCTCGGCCAGACCAGCGTCGAGATCGTGCCCGGCTTCCTCCGCGACGAGTGCCAGGCCGTGTTCGACACGTTCAACGCTCGCATCGACAAAGCAACGTATTGATGATTTTAGATTGGGAATTTTAGATTTTGGATTCGCGTACAGTGTGAGTTTGCGTGGGTCTAAATCGCAAATCATAAATCGAACATGGAAAATAGATTCGTTTCGCTCGACTTTCAGAAGCATCCGCCGGAGGAGATGGCGGCGCGGGCCGAGGCGTTCTTCGCCGAGATGGACCAGCGCCGCTCCGTGCGAGAGTTCTCCGACCAGCCGGTCCCGCGTGCGCTCATCGAGCACGCGATCCGCACGGCGAGCACGGCCCCGAGCGGGGCGCACATGCAGCCGTGGACGTTCGTCGCCGTGAGCAATCCGGCGACGAAGCGGCAGATCCGCGAGGCGGCCGAGAAGGAGGAGTACGAGAGCTACCACGGGCGCATGTCCGACGAGTGGCTCGACGCGCTCGCGCCCATCGGGACGGATTGGCAGAAGCCGTTCCTCGAAACGGTACCGTGGATCGTCGTCCTCTTCGCGCAGAACTACGGCCGCGACGACGCGGGCGCGAAGGTGAAGCACTACTACGTCCAGGAGTCGTGCGGTATCGCGGCGGGCTTCTTCATCGCCGCGCTGCACCGGATGGGCCTCGCCACCCTCACGCATACGCCGAGCCCGATGCGCTTCCTTGGCGAACTCCTCGGCCGACCGGCCAACGAGCGGCCGTACATCCTCTTCCCGGTCGGCTATCCCGCCGCCGACGCACAGGTCCCCGACCTCCAACGCAAGTCGCTGGACGACATCGCCGTGTGGGTCGAGTAAGCCCGACGGGTAGCACTCAGCATGCGCTGACAGCCGCTGGCCGACAGCTTCCCGCTAACGGATCGGTCGGACGACGCTGGCGCGGCAGCCGACCTTGCCGCCGATCACGGCATACTCGACGCGGTCGCCGATGTTGGGGACGGGGCCGAGGAGCACGCGCGAGGAGAACGGGATGCGGTCGGCGTCTTCGTTGCGCTGCACGAAGCCAATGCCTTTCTTTGCGTCGTAGGCCGTAACGATTCCGCGAGTCATGGGTGCGTCGGTTTGGAGGGGTGGGTGTCCGGAGGACGAAAAACGTACGGGCAGCGCCGACGCAAGGACCGTGCAGCTTGCGCCAAACGGGCGTGGAGGCGGCACGAAACCGCCGCGCAGCGCCTGTGAAAACGGCGAGGCCACGCGGGTGCGTAAGCGGTTACCTCCGGCGTACCAATCACCGTGCCCCCGACGCCTCCTTCGCGATGCTATCCCAGTGCGTCACGCTGGCGCGATGCTTGCCCAGGGTGTAGGCCCAGGCTTTCTGCCTCGGTGAGCAGCCTCAAGTGTGCGTCAGGATCCAATCCGAGAGGTCGCCGAGCACCTGTGCTTTCTCGGGCTCGTTCATCGTCTCGTGGTAGAGTCCGTCGTACAGCTTCAGGGTTGTGTCGGTCGCGGGAAGCGCGTCCACGAATGCCCGCGAGCCTTCCGGACTGGTGATGCGGTCGGCGGTGCCGTGGAACACGTAGGTCGGCACGTCGAACGCGGCGGGGCGGACCTGCTTCATCGCCTCGATGGTCTCATAGCCGGTACGTGCGCGGACGCCGCGGCCGGAGGTCACGAGCGGGTCTTCCTCATAGTTGCGGATCACGCGCGGGTCGCGCGAGAGCGCCTTCAAGTCGAGCTTCACCGTCGGGAGGCGCGGTGCGAACCGGGCGACCGCGCCGGAGACCTTCTGCAGCAGCGGGGCCACGTCGGTGCGCAGCGCAGGCGACGACAGGATGACGCCCGCGAGCCCCTCGCTGCTGTTGGCGCTCACGTACCGCGCCGCCACGAGGCCGCCGAGCGAGTGACCCATCAGAAACAGCGGCGTCGCGGGCCCGGTCGGCTCGGTGCGCTGCACCTCCACGAGCGCGCGGACGTGGTGGAGGTCCGCCACCAGCAAGTCGAACCGTTCGATGTAGGCGCGCTCGCCCTCCGACTCGCCATGCCCGCGCTGGTCGTAGGCGAAGACGCGGATGCCCTGCATCATCAGGTGCGCGGCGATGTGGGCATAGCGCCCGCTGTGCTCGCCGATGCCGTGGACGAGGAGCACGTCCGCGCGGACGGTGCCGAGTTCGGGGGCCCAGGTGCGGGTGAAGAGCGTGAGTCCGTCAGGGGTGCGGAGCGAGTCGGTGGTGTGGAGCACAGCGAGGGGACAGGTGAGCGCAGCGCGATGGCAAAGCGATATTGAGAGCGCCTCTAACGCCAACCTATGCCGCGCGCTCCCGCCGCTTCGTCAATCTCGCCTCGTCCTTGCCGTCATGACCGTTTGCCAGCACCGCCCGAACCGCGACGCCATCCTCGCCGTGATCGACGACGAGGTGCGCGCCCTCCAGGACCTCGGGGCCGAGCCGCACGCCATCCTCGCGGGACCGGATGCCTACGAGCACCTCCGGAAGGCCATCGGGGCGATGAACCAGCGCGGGGCGGGCTACTTCGAGACGTACCGCTACCTGCCTATCGTCGTGGATCCGTTCCGCTCGGACGAACTGACCGTGCTCCCTAAGCCACGCGCCGTCGCTGAGGGCGTGCGCTGCCTCGAACGCTGACCGAACATCGTGCCCAAACGCGCCGCGGCCTCCGCGCCAGGCATCCTGTGGGGGGATGTCAGCGTGGAGGCCGCGAACGTCGGCGTACGATAGGCTACCGCTTGCCGAAGTTGACTGAGAACGCGACCGAGATCGCAGGGTAGATCGTGAGCGGGCTCAGCGCCGCCTGAATGTCAGCGGCGTTCTGCGCGGTAGGTTCCAGCATGCCCGTCGCCTCCATCGCAACGGCAGGCGCGTTGGTGTAGAACACGCCCATGTCGAGCATGAACCCGAAGCGGCTGCCCGGGGCGAGCGGGTTGCCGAAGCCAAGGCCAACGTAGGGCTGCACCTGCGAGCCATAGTCGAGCGTCGTCGAGACGGTCCCTAGCTGCTCGGCGGTGAAGGTGCGTCCGCCCGTCGTGTAGGAGTCCGTCGGTGTGCCGATGGCCGACACCGACGAGGCGTTGTACACGACGCCGGCACTCAGGCGCACAACGGTGCGGAAGGGGTAGTAGTCGAGCATCCCAGCCATGGTGAAGAGCTGGGCATCGGCGTCGTAGGAGACATCGACGCGGTCGTCCTCCTGGAGGTAGGTCGTTGAGTAGGGGAGGTAGGTGCCGCTAGCGCGGAGGTGGAAGTGGTTGCTCACGCCGACGATGACATCGCCGCCGAGCCCGGCAGTACCGGCGCGGAGGGCGAAGCCAGCGCGCTGTGCCTGGACGGTGTCAGCGAGGAGGAGGGGGGCGGCCAGCAGCGCTAGCAGAAGAAGGAAACGGGACATGGGAAGGCAGGGTGAGGGGGTGAACACGGAGGCGCCGCCGGAAACGAGGGGAGGCGGCACCTCCGCAGCAGTACGGCGCGAGGGCAGTGGGCGTCGAGCCCTACAGCATCAGCCTAGAGCCGGTCGCAGAGGTCGCGGTTGTCGACGATGTGCTCCTCGATGCGGAGGACGCCGTCCTCGACCGCCCCGTCAGCGACGTAGCGGAGCGTGTGCTGCTTCGCCCGGCCGTCCTGGACATAGCTGAACGTGCCGGTGTAGGTCGCGCCCGGCACGACGCCGTTCACGCGCACCTGGCCGTCCTTCAGCGTCAGCGGCGTGCGGTGCGCCACGCCCTCGCGCTGCACGAGGATGGTGCCGGACGGGAAGAGCTCCAGCTTCTCCGCGGTGCACTCGACCTTCGTCGAGATGTCGGCGATGACGCGGCCGGACGGCGGCGTCGCCGAGACGGAGACGCTCGCGCCGCAGGGCACCTGAAACGTGCGGCTGCCGATCACCTCGTCCTCGAAGAGCAGTTCGGCGGTCAACTCGTTCACGCCCGCCGGGAGGCTCCCGAAGGTGACGGTGCCGTCCACAATGTCGAGGCTAGCCGCGTAGCCCGAGGCGTAGGCGCGGATGCGCGCCGGGAGGTCCGCCGGGAGGCCGTCGAAGCGGATCGAGAAGCCCGCCTCGCAGCCCGCTGAGGCGTCCGACGCAAAGGCGATCTGGAGCGTGTCGAACGTCTCGTACAGGATCGTCACGTCGAGTGCCGCCGCTGAGGCTGTACGTGCAGCGGGGATCGTCGCGAAGCCTGCTTCGACCCAGCGGCCCGTCGTGGCGTCGTAGCCCCACACCGGGAGCTGGTCACCGGGCGCGAGCGGGTGTCCGGTCTCCGGGTTCACGAAGTCCTCCGGAAGCCCCATCGCCACCTCCATCGGGGTGCTCAGCCGCGCCGCGCGGCGGCCCGAGGCGTCGCTGACCTCAAAGGCGACGAAGCCCGCCGAGACAAACCCCTGGTCGCGTGCCACGCGGCCGTCGGCATACTCCAGCACAGGGCTCTCGAAGCCGCCCGGCAGCAGCGCGAGTGCCTTCGGGCTGCGCGGGCTGTGGTAGGCCACCATGGCCTGGAGTGCGCCGCGGAGCGTCCGGTCCTGGGCGTCTGTCAGCACGGCACCGCCGGGTACCGTCACGACGGCACGCAGGCCCGTCTCCGAGTCTGGAGCCGTCTCGATGACGACCGTCTCACGCACGCGACCCTGGTTATCGGCCGAGCCCGCAGGCGCATCTGCGATCAGGCTGACGCCTGCCGGTGCCGCGCTGCCCGTGGCGAGCATCTGAACATCGACTGTGCTTGTGCCCGTCTTCGTCACAGCGACGGAGCGGCCTGTGGTGACATAGCCGTCAGCCTGGGCGATCACCTCGAAGCGCGCGGGTGTCTCTGCGGAAAGCAGCGTTCCGTCGGCGACGGCTAGGGTGATGGTACCGCCCTCGGTTGTCGTTGCAGCGATGGGTTCGAAGAAGATGGGATCGACGACCTGCGCGCCCTCGTCCCCCGTGATGGTCAGCGCGACTGGGCTGGAAACCGGCAGGCCCGTCGCGGCATCGGTGAAGGAGATCGATACCTCAGCGGAGGCCGCCGGGATGTTCATCCGCACGACGGCGGCGTCTTCGAGGTCGCTCTGGATGGTGGCGAAGTCGCAGGCGGAGAGGAGCAGCGTGAGCGCTAGGGCGCACGCTCCTGCGGCATAGCTGGGGAGTCGGAGGGACAGCATGGGTGGGTCGGGGTAAAGGGTGAAGCAGGGTGATTGCGCTACTCCCGTCTTCAAAGGACGTACCCGCTTATCCAGCTCTGAGATACATCTGGAGGATAAGAGTTGGGCCGTCCGTTTGGCTTCTCCGTGCCATCCCGGGGCTTCCGGCTTATCACCGGCCAGGGTTGTCGTTCGCTTCAGACATGCCGGTGCACGTAAACCTGCGAGGGTGGCGGGGATGCCCGTCCAAAAAAAAGCGCGCCCGTCCGAAAAAAAATCTCACCCTGGGACGGCGCAGGCCGTGCACCTCCAGGGAGACGTGACGGATCCACCCGCTCTGGGGTGCGCCCGACCCCCCTCCCCAGCAGCTGAGCACGTGTGCCAACGTGCTGCAGTGTTTCGGTGTGGCCGTGCCACCGTGTGTTCCCGAGGGCTGCTTCTCAAGCAGTTGCGCCCCGAAGGCCCGAGCCCTTCACTTCATCCTTCTGCCTTCCTGCTTACCACCGCCGCACACCGAGCCCACCGAGCGGCGCGACGAAGCTGTTGTAGAGCGCATACCCCCACATCCACAGTGGCCAGGCTGGCATCACATCGGCCACGCTGAGTGCCTCCGCCGGGCCGCGTAGGACGCCGCGCTGGATGAGGAGGAGGATCGCGAGCAGACCCGCGCCTGTCCAACTTCCGGTCGCCCAGAACACGGGCACGCCGAGCCAGACGAGGCCGTGCGTGAGATGGAACACCGCGAGCAGCGCTAGCGCCACGCGGTCGTAGAAACGTCCCGCCGAGGTGTGACGGCGTTTCTGCCGGAGCCACGCGCCCAGCGTCGCTGGCGGACCCGTGAGCACGGGCGCGTCCAGAACGGCGCGGAGGGGCGCGGCTCGGTGGCGGTGGACTTCCTGCACGAGCAGGTCGTCGTCGCCAGAGAGGGAGGCGGCCTGGTGTGCGAAGCCGCCGAGGCGGTCGAAGAGGGAGCGTGGGTAGGAGAGCGAGCGTCCGACGGCCATGTACGGCCGCCCGAGCCCGAGCGCGGCCACCGTGAGGAACGCCGTCACGAACGTCTCGAAGCGCACGAGCGTGGCGAGCCACGGCGGCGTACCGGGTGCAGCTGCGGCCTGAGACCCTGGCGCACGGCGCGTCGGCGAGTGGCCGATGAGCACGGCGTCAGGTGCCACTCGTGCGTGCTGGGCGAACGCGGCGAGCCAGTGGGGCGGCGGTACGCAGTCGGCGTCGGTAAACGCGAGGCGGTCGTGCTGCGCGGCGGCGATGGCGGTCGCGAGCGCGTGCTTCTTGCGCGGCAGCCCTGCCGCCGCGGCCTCGCCATCGGGGATCGCGAGGACGCGAAGCGGCAGACGATCTCTGAACGAGGCCGCCACCTCAGCCGTGGCGTCGGTCGAGCCGTCGTCCGCGATCAGCACCTCGGCGGGCGGGTGCGTCTGGGCCGCGAGGGCCTCCAGCAGCGCCGGGAGCCGCGCCGCCTCATTGCGCGCCGCGACGATCACCGTGAAAGGGGGCACCGGTAAGGGCAGGGGGGACGCCGCCTCCCGTGTTGCCTCTGTGCCTTCGGGGAGGGCGCTGCGGTGGCGAGCCCGGGCGAACCCGACCGCCAGCGCCAGCCAGGCCACGACCTGGACGGCGAACGCACCCGCAAACAGAACGACCAGCGACAAGAACCCAGGGGGAAGACCAGCGCCGAATTTACCGCGCCTCCGCAGGGCACCGCCTATTTTGTAAGGCTAGCCTCCTCCTGCCGATGTCTGCTCCCGAGTCCACCCCACGCGACGCCCGTCCTCCTGAGGAGGGGCGGCCTGCCGTGCCGCCGCCGTCGCACCCGGCGTTCCCGGACATGGGGCGCTTCTGGACACCCGGTAACCTGCTCACGCTCAGCCGCGTCGTCCTCATCGCGCCGATCACGGTGCTCGTCTACCAGGGCGGCCCGCTCGGCTGGATGTTTGGGCTGATCTTCGCAGGCATCGCCACCGACTTTTTCGATGGGTACGTGGCCCGCGCGACCAACACCGTCTCCGAGTGGGGGAAGGTGCTCGACGCGACGGCCGACAAGCTCGTCGCGGCCTTCGTGACGGTGGCGCTGCTCACGCGGCCCGAGACCGCCGGGCCGAGTCTGCCGCTGTGGTTCGTGCTGCTCGTGATCGTGCGCGACAGCATCCTCGCCATCGGCGGGCTGCTCCAGACGCGGCGGCTCGGCAAGTTCACGACGAGCCTCTGGACGGGCAAGCTGGCCGTGGCGCTGCTCGCGCTCACCGTCCTCGCCGCGCTTCTCAAGGCGGACCCCGAGGTTATGGATGCGCTCGTTCTCGGCACGGCCGGGATCATGGCGCTCTCGATCATCCGCTACACGGCGCGCTTTCGAACCATCATGCGCCTCGGGCCGTACGCCCCGCTCGACGAAAACGGCACCCTCATCCGCAGCCAGCTCCCTGAGGCCCGCCGCCGCGCGGGGCTCGGCTGACGCGTCACCTTTATCCCTGTCATCCTGAACGTGATTCAGGATCTCTGCTGGTCTGATGAGATGCTGAATCGAGTTCAGCATGAGCAGGACTGGTGAGAAAAAAGCAGGCTTCTCACCCCTACACCCACCCTCACACCCCAAAGATGGCCCTGTTTGGATTCGGCAAGAAGGAGAAAGAGCAGGAAAAGCTCGAAGCCGGCCTGGAGAAGACCCGCACCAGCTTCTTCGGCAAGCTCAGCCGCGCGGTCGCAGGCAAGGACAGCGTGGACGACGAGGTGCTCGACGACCTCGAGGAAGTCCTCGTCACGAGCGACGTTGGCGTGAAGACCACTGTGGACATCATCCGGCGCATCGAGGCGCGGGTGGCGCGCGACAAGTACGTCTCCACGTCCGAACTCGACGGCCTGATCCGCGCGGAGATCGCCGACCTGATGCTCTCCAACGCGCCCGACCGCCCAGCCGATTTCGATGCGCCGCTGCCCAACCAGCCGCACGTCGTGATGGTGGTGGGCGTCAACGGCGTCGGCAAGACGACCTCCATCGGCAAGATCGCGCACCGCTACAAGCAGGCGGGACGCTCGGTTCTCCTCGGGGCGGCCGATACGTTTCGCGCTGCCGCCATTGAGCAACTCGACATCTGGGCGCAGCGCTCCGACGTGGAGATCATCAAGCAGTACCACGGGGCCGACCCCGCTGCCGTTGCCTTCGATACGCTGGCGGCGGCCAACGCGCGCGGCTCCGACGTGGTGCTCGTGGACACTGCCGGGCGGCTCCACACCAAGCTCGGGCTCATGGACGAGCTCACAAAGGTGAAGCGCGTTATGGACCGCCAGGTCGCCGGGGCCCCGCACGAGGTGCTGCTCGTCCTCGACGCCTCGACGGGCCAGAACGCCATCCGACAGGCCGAGGCGTTCACGCAAGCCGTAGACGTGACCGGCCTCGTCCTCACCAAGCTCGACGGTACCGCCAAGGGCGGCATCGTGATCGGCATCTCGAACGAGTTTCAGATCCCCGTCAAGTACATCGGCGTCGGCGAGGGCATCGAGGACCTGCAGGTGTTCGACCGGCGCGCGTTCGTGCAGGCGCTCTTCCAGTAGGGGCCGGGGGCACAGCGCCATGCACGGGACGGTTTGTGCCGGGACGCCACGGTGCCGGGACGCTATGATGCCGGGACCGCACGGTGCCGGGACGTGTGCGTGCTGCCATTCGGCCTAGCACGGGCTCCGTTCGGCGCAGCGAGCGACGGTTGGAGGGCGTGCGGCGTGCCTTGCCTCGCCCGCTGCCGGATGTTTACGTTGCTCGCAGCGCGGAGAAGACGGAGTCGCACACCTGCAGAACCGCGCCGCGCTCGCGTGTGTCTTGTCGATTCGCCCCTCGGCCCATGCCTCTTGCCACGACCTCGCTCCCTATGGCTGCCTGTCGTCTCATTTTCACCGCGCCTGCGGGGCTCCTCCGGCGGATGCTGCTCGCGGTCCCAGTCCTCGCGGTGGTTGCCCTCACGGCTCCGACGGCCTTCAGCCAGCCGACCGCCTACGAGCCCGAGTTCTTCGCCGAGACGATGGTGCTGCCCGTCGCCGGTCAGGAAGGGAGCGACCAGGGCCGCCTCGATCTCTACGCCGCCGCGCCCTACCAGAACCTTCGCTTCCTGAGCCTCGACGAAGGCTTCGTGGCGACCTACACGATCACGGCCGACATCTACCGCGCCGACGCCGACGGCAACGCGCGCACGCTCGTAGAGAGCCGCCAGTGGGAGCGGCGCGTAGCCGTACCGATCTACGAGGCCACGCAGGCCGACTCGCTGTTCGACCACACCACGCAGTCGGTCACGCTGCCGACGGGGCGCTACCTCGTCGAGATGCAGCTGGAGGACGGATCGAGCCGCCGGACGTTCGTGCGCGAGGCCGCCGTCGAGGTTCCAGACTACCGCACAGGCATCGCGCTCGCAGGCCCGCTCCTGCTCGACCGCTACGACCCGGAGGCGCAGACCCTGGCCCCGAACGTCGCCAACGTGCTGTACATGGACCGCGACGAACTGACGCTCTTCTACGAGGTCTACAGCGACCAGGCGCGCACGCTGACGGTGACGTACGAGATCGTGCCCATCGCGCGGAGCCGCGAGCTGCCGTCGGCGCGCAACGTGGCGCGCGGGCTGCTGGGCATGGAGCCTGCCGACGACGAGGCCGAAGCCGGGACGCCGGAGGTCCAGGGCGAGACGCGCATCGACGTGCAACCCGGCACCTCGCCCGCGACGCTCGCACTGCCGATGGAGGACTTCAAGGCCGGGACCTACCAACTGACCTTCGCCCTGAGCGAGCAGGACGGCGGCCCGCTTGCCCAGGTGACGAAGTCGTTCGACGTGCGCTGGACGGGCCTCGCCGCCCAGATCGAGGACCTCGACGCGGCCATCGCGCAGCTCCGCTACGTGGCGAAGGAGCGCGACGTGCGGGACATCCTGGATGCGCCTACGCAGGAGGAGCGCCTCCGCCGGTTTGTGTCCTTCTGGGAGCGCCGCGATCCCACGCCCGGCACGCGCCGCAACGAGCGCATGGAGGAGTACTACTACCGTGTGTTCTTCGCCAACGAGAACTACAGCCGCTTCAGCGAGAACGGCTGGAATACCGACCGCGGTGAGGTCTTCGTCCGCTTCGGCGAACCGGACCTCGTGGAGGAGCACACCTTCAACTACAACGTCGAGCCGTACGAGATCTGGTACTACAACCGGCTCGGCCGCCGCTTCATCTTCGTGGACGAGCGTGGCTTCGGTAACTACCGGCTCCTCTACCCCATCCACGACGACCGGACGCGGATGTAGCGAGGGCTGTCAGCTATCGGCTGTCGGTGCGTTCCCCGTATGTTCTGAAGCCCCTGTGTTCGCTCGGAGCACAGGGGCTCTTCTGTGTCTGACTTTCCCTGCCGATGGCCGACAGCCAACAGCCGAGAGCTTCGCTCCTCTTCATGGGCACCCCGGATTTCGCCGTGCCGTCGCTCGACGCGCTTGTGGCAGCCGGGTATCGCCCGACGGTGGTGACCGGGCCCGACAAGCGGCGCGGGCGCGGGCAGAAGCTGTCGCCGACGGCGGTGAAGCAGGCCGCCGAGCGCCACGGTCTCGACGTGTGGCAGCCCGCGTCGGTGAAGGATCCCGACTTCGCAGCACAGGTGCAGGCGCTCGCCCCCGACATCATCGTGGTGGTCGCGTTTCGCATCCTCCCGCCAGCGGTCTACGAGGCGGCCCGGCTTGGGGCGTTCAACCTCCACGCCTCGCTGCTCCCGGCGTACCGCGGGGCGGCTCCCATCAACCGCGCGCTGATGGAAGGGGCTACGGAGACGGGCGTCACTACGTTCTTTCTGCAACGCCGCGTCGACACGGGGGCGATCCTGCTGCAGGAGTCTGTGCCCGTCGGGCCGGACACGACGGCGGGCGAACTGCACGACACGCTGGCCGACCTCGGGGCAGGCGTCGTCGTCGAGACGGTGCGGCTTATCGAGGCAGGCGATGTGGTGGGCCAGGCGCAGGACGATGCGCTGGCCAGCCCAGCACCGAAGCTGTTCAAGGAGGACGCTGAGATCGACTGGGCGCATTCGGCAGAGGCCGTCCACAACCACGTCCGGGGACTCTCGCCGTACCCCGCTGCGTGGACGACGCTCGACGGCGCGACGCTGAAGCTCTACCGCACCCGCCGAGCCGAGGGGAGCGGAGCCCCGGGGGAAGTGCTCAGGGCGGAGGGGCGGATCGTAGTGGCGTGCGGGACCGGCGCGCTGGAGGTGCTCGAACTGCAACGCCAGGGCAAGCGCCGGATGGCTGCCATCGACTTCCTCAACGGCGTTGACCTCGATCCAGGAACGCGGCTGGGGATACCTGACTGAGCGGCGCACGGATGGAGAAGGGACTACCATAAGTCCGGTCGGACCGGTAAATTCGCCGCTTCGTTTCACCCCCGGCACGACGACCGGGGCCGACTCCCCACCGATGCGGCGCGACACGGATGACCTGGGACCCGGTACGCTCGGCGGCTGACGACGCAGGCGCTTCCCTTCCGATACAGCAGCGGCTCCAGCGAGCGCAGGCACGCATGGTGACCCATGCGCCCGTGCAACTCCTCGAACTCGGCGCGCGGGCCGAGGCGCTCCTGGGCACCGATGCGGCTGTCGAGCGCGCGGCGCTGATGACCGGCCTCAGTGCCGAGCACACGCACTTTTTCCCTGGGTTCGGGCTGTATCTGCCACTCCCCGGCGGCATCGCGGTGGGCGCGCGGCCGAGCGAGGTAACCAGCGTACGCGTCGAGATCGCGCGGATCTACGGGCGGCTGGGGCGCGACGAGATCAGCGCGGCGGCCTCGCATCCGATGTCCGAGGTGAGCGCGCGCGTGGCCGAAGAGATCGTGGCGCTGGTGGCGGAGATGCTCGGGTGTCCCGTCGAGGCAGTCGTAGTGCTCACGATGCCAGCCTGCGGCGAGAGCCTCGTCGCGGCGGTCGCGGTGGCAGCGGTGCAGGCCATCGCGCGTGCCGACCCGGACCAGCCGCCGCTGAGCCGCGAGGCGCGGCTGCAGTACGCCCAGCAGGCGTGCGAGGGGTATACCCGCCGGGCATTCGGCGTCGCGGCGTGCGTCGCAGCGCTCGACGGGGCCCCGCCGTCGCTGCTCCTCGTCGATGCTGCGCGGCGGACGAGCCGGGAGGTCGCGCCGCCGTCGCGCGACGAGGTCGTGTGGGGGCTCGTCCACGTCCCGCCCGAGGCGAAGCCCGGAGGGCCGTTCGCGCCCGACTTCTTCAAGCTGCGCACGGCGCAGGTGCAGGCGGCGACGCTGCTGCTGCGCAAGAGCCCGCTCGCCGTCGGGGCAGACCCGCTCCAGACGCTGCGCGACGTCGAGCACCGGCTCATCGCCGACGCGCTCGCGCTGCTCCCCGACGACCAGCAGCCCGTCGTGCGGCACCTGCTCAGCGAGGACCGCCGCGTGCCGCGCCTCCTCATGGCGCTCAACCGCCGCGACGGCCAGGTGCTCGGTGCGACGCTGCTGGTCTCGCACGCCTCGCTGCGCGACGACTGGGGCAACAGCACGCCCACCGTGCAGTTCGTCTACGACCAGGGGACGGGCGTCGAGGGGCTTTACGGGATGCGGCTCACCGGCACGGGCTTCGGCGGCTGCATGCTGGTGGTCGGCCGCCCTTTCCTGCTCCCGACGTTCCTCGACACCGTCGCCGAGCGCTACGCCGAGACCTACAGGCGCCCGCTGCACACGCTCGTGCTATAGGCTTGGCCTATGGGCCTCCGGCGCTGGCGGGCTCAGGAACTCCTGAGCGCCGCTATCGGGTCGCGATGGGCGGCCCGGAGTGTCTGGTAGCTGACGGTCAGGAGTGCTACCACGAACACCGCGCAGCAGGGCACTAGAAAGAGCCACGGTGTCAGCTCGATGCGGGTGGCATAGGCTTCCAGCCAGCGTCGTATGCCGAGATACGAGACAAGCACCGCCACCGGCAGCGCGACGCCCAGCGATTTCGCAAGGCCCGCTACGAGCAGCGACGCGATCCTTTCGGGGGTGGCTCCCATCACTTTGCGGATCCCAATCTCCCGCGTGCGTTGGCTCACCGTGTGGGCGACAAGTCCGATGAGGCCGAGGCAGCCGACAAGGAGGGCGAGGAAGGAAAAGACACCGAACAGCACCCCAGAACGCCGCTCTGCATGGTACTGCGCGTCGAAGCGCTCGTCCGCGAAGAAGTAGTCGTACGGGCTGGCCGGATAGACCGCGCGGAAGGCTTCCTGAACGGACGCCAAGGTGCCCTCCAGGTCGTCGCTCGTGACCTTGATGGAGAACGGTCCCTCCGACCGGTTGATCAGAAACCCCACGGCTCCCACGCGCTCCCGGACCGACATCCAGTTGAAGTCCTCGACGACCCCGATGACCGTGACGTAGTTGCTTTCGTCTTCATCGAAGACAATCCGCTGGCCGAGGGCGGCGTCGTTGGACGCGAACCCGAAGAGGCGGACTCCGGCTTCGTTGAGCACGGTGCTTAGCCCGTCTGTCTGGGCATCCGCGAAGTTGCGTCCCGCTACCAGGTGAAGGTCGTAGGTAGCCAGAAAGGTGTCGTCAACAAAGACCCCTTGAAACGGCGGGGCGTCCGTGTCACGGCTCCCCAGTCTGCGCGCAGGCATGTCCATGAAGAAACCGGTGCCTGGCACGGCCCCGGACGACACGGCTTCCACCTCGGGGAGGGCCAGCAGCGCCTGCCGGAATACATCGGGTGTGCCACGCCTGTCGGTACGGCTGGGAGCCTCCACGACTAGGATGTGGTCAAGCTGCACTCCGAGGTCGCGGGACTCCATGAACTGGAGTTGAGAAAAGACGCCCACCGTTCCGATCAGTAAGGCTGTGGCTGCGCTGAATTGGAGCACCACAAGCACGCGGCGGAGGCCTCCTGGAAACGACGCGGGTTGCGCCTGCGACTTGATGATGGTGATAGGCTGCTGCCTGGACAGCACCGACGCGGGGTACAGGCAGCTCAGCAGGGTGCCGAGGAGGAACAGCCCTGCCACGGAGAGCCAGAGTGTGGGGTCCATCCAGGCCTCCGTGCCGGCCCGTACACCCAGCAGGGTATGCACGAAGGGGAGGCTCACAACGACCAGGACCGAGGCAAGCAGGAGCGCGACGCCGTTGGTCACGATGGCTTCCACCACGAACTGAGCGACCAGGTTACCCCTGGAGGCCCCGATGGCTTTTCTGACCCCGACCTCGCCCGCGCGCTCGGCGGACCGAGCAGTCGTCAGGTTGACGAAGTTTACCCACGCCATCACGAGCACGAGGAGGCCTATTACCCCAAACAAGTAGACCCGCCAGTAGGCCACGCCGGGTTCTCCCGACGAGAGGAGATGGATCTCCGTGATCGGCTGCAACGAGGCCTGCATCTGCTCTCCCAAGGCGAAGGCCTCCACGGTGTGCTCGCGGAGCATCGCGGTGAGCAACGGGGCCAGAGCGTCTGCCTCTGAGTCAGGACGCAACTGCACATACGTCGTAAAATTCTGCCACGTCCATCCTGAACTCTCGCTGTACTGGCGCAGCGCTAGCAAGCTCTGCATCGGGAGCAGGTAGTCGAAGCGCAGATGAGACCGCATGGGCGGGTCTGCGAACACGCCGGTCACGGTGTAGGCGCCCTGGGTCCAGCCCTCGATGTGCAGCGTTTTCCCGATCGGGTCGTCGTCGCCGAAGTACGTGCGCGCCATTGAGGCAGAAACGAGCAACTGGTCGGTGCTGGACAGAGCGTGCCGGGCGTCGCCCTGCACCATGTGGTAGCTGAAGACCTCGAAGAACGAGGGGTCTACGAAGAGCCCGCCTGGTTGCCTATAGATCTGCGGCGCGCCTCCGCCCGAGCGATACGCGACGGTCGCTACCCCATTGGGATGCACACGGACGCTGTGCGCGATGCCGGGCAGGCGCTCCCGCATCGCGCCGTCTAGCGCCTGCCAGGTCGTGGCAGAGCGGGTTGCCCCGTTGCCCTGAGCGACGCCGTCTACGACCACCCGGTAGAGGTCCTCCTGGTGGTGATGGAATTTGTCATAGCCGCTCTCGTAGGCGACGTAGTGAAAGATCACTAGGCAGGTCGCCATGCCGATGGCAAGGCCGGCGATGTTGAGGGTCGAGGTGAGCTTCCTCTTGCCGAGATGACGCATCGCGCCGGTTCCGTAGGCGCGAATCAGCGGGAAGGCCAGGCTGGCACGCTCGACCAGAAAGGAGGGCAGGGATCGGATCAGGTGCCCCAGGTACCAGACCGTAGCACGAGCAGTGCCCCGGCGCGAAGCAATCCGATGGTACACCTCTGCGAAGTCGCCAACGACTACGTCTCGGTTGCGGCTGGGGCAGAGCCACTCCAAGACGGCAACGGCCCAGTTCGGGAGGCGGTGGTGGGACGGTATACGCATGACGGTAGGTCACCCCAGCTGAAGCTTCGCCGCAATGTGAGCAGGCAAGCCCGCCCAGATGCGACGGTGCATGGCCTGTGTCTCCCTGAGCACGGCAAGGCCTTGTGCTGTGATCTGGTAGCGTCGCCGCCGACGTCCCAGGCGATTCTCTGTCGGTTGCCCTTCCTCCGTTGTGAGCAACCCGTCTCGCACGAGCCGGTCGAGGGGGACGTAGATGCCTCCTGTAGAGAAGCGCTTGCCCGTTTTGGCTTCGACATGCTCTCGGATGCTGAGGCCGAACGCCTCGTCCTGCAGGCAGCAGACGGCAAGCAGTAACACCTCTTCGGTGCGCGAGAGCAGCTTCATGGGTACAGCGGAGTAGAACAGTGAAATATGTTAGTCTAAAAAATAGAGAAATGCAACCCGATAGAGCATCCTAGTACCGTGACCGGTCGCGATTGTCGGGTCGTGTAGGCTTCAAGGTCACGTTTGGAGTTCCCCTCCTGGACAGAGCCTGTCCTCGCGTACGCGGGGAAGGGGACAGGGGTGGTTGACCGAATCAGCACGGAGCCTGACAAGGTGAAGCGGTCGCAGCACTAGTCGTGGTTGGAAGAGGAGGGATGCAGCTAGCGCATAGCACGTGGTTTGCGCGTGGCACGAAACGGGACGGTATGCCAGTGGCCCATCCGATGCCAGTGGCCCATCCGGAGAGCAGGCTCGAACAGCGGAGCAGAAGCGGGCGGGGGTTGGGCGAGGCACCTGGGGCGGAAAGCGCCTTCGCCTCGGCGATACAGCGTAACCGCCAGCCTTCGCTCTGCAGGTCTGCCTAGTGGTCGTGCAGGCAGGCCCCCGTTCCCTGAAGAGGTCCGGGCGAGGCTTTTCGGATAGGCTCTACATACCCTGTCGCGTACTTTCCCCGGCCACCCACCCACAACCCGGTCCACGTCTATGGCTTCCCCGTCAGAACAGCCTGCCACCGAGCAGCGCCCCCCTGAAACGCAGCCAGGTCTCATCAACCGCCTGCTCGGCGGCATCGAGACGGTCGGCAACAAGCTGCCCGACCCGGCGATGCTCTTCCTCGCATCGCTCCTCATCGTCTGGATCCTGTCCGCGCTGCTCTCGCCGATCGAGTTCACAGACCTCAACCCGCGCACCGGCGAGCCGCTACGGGTGGACAACCTGCTCACCGGCACTGCGCTGACGACGTTCCTCTCGCAGATGGTGACCATCTTCACGAGCTTCGCGCCGCTCGGCGTGGTCCTCGTGGCGATGCTCGGCGTGGGCGTGGCCGACGAGGCGGGCTACTTCAACACGAGCATCAAGCTGCTCCTCGGGAGGACGGCGAAGAGCCTGCTCACCCCGATGGTGATCTTCGTGGGCCTCATCAGCCACAGCGCCATCGACGCTGGGTACGTGCTCGTGATCCCGCTGGGCGGCATCATCTTCTACGCGGTAGGGCGGCACCCACTCGCAGGCATCGCCGCCGCGTTTGCGGGCGTCTCCGGCGGCTTCAGCGCCAACCCGGTCCCGTCCGCGCTCGACCCGCTCCTGCAGGGCTTCACGCAGCCCGCCGCGCAGATCATCGCTCCGGACATCCTCGTCAACCCGCTCAACAACTACTTCTTCACAGCGACGTCGAGCATTCTCATCATTGCGCTTGGGTGGGTGATCACTGACAAGATCGTCGAGCCGCGCTTGAATGCCAGCGCGCCGGTGGACGACGATGCCGAGGAAGCGCCCGACATGAGCGTCATCAGCCCGACGGAGAAGCGCGCCTTTTGGGCCGCGACGGCGGCGCTCGTGATCGGCATGGTGCTGCTTGTGCTGTCGCTCCTGCCCGAAGACTCCGCGTTCCGCGACGCGAACGGGTCGCTGAACTCGTTCCAGGCCCCGATCATGCAGTCGATCGTGCCGCTGATCTTCCTGCTGTTCCTGATCCCCGGCGTGGTCTACGGCATCGTAGCGGGCGTCTTTAAGAAATCGAAGGACGTCGTGGACGCGATGACGAAGGCGATGGAAGGCATGGCCTACTACGTCGTGATGGCGTTCTTCTGCGCGCTCTTCGTGCACGCGTTCAACGTCTCGAACATCGGCGCGCTGCTGGCGGTGAAGGGAGCGGGGGTCCTGAAGGCGCTCTCGCTGCCGGGCGGCTTCACCATCTTCGGCATCGTCTTCCTGACGGCGTTCGTGAACCTGTTTGTGGGCTCGGCGAGCGCGAAGTGGGCGCTCCTGGCCCCGATCTTCGTCCCGATCCTGATGGAGGTTGGCATCTCGCCCGACCTCACGCAGGCGGCCTACCGCGTCGGCGACTCGTCGTCGAACATCATCACGCCGCTGATGCCCTACTTCCCGCTCGTGGTGGTCTACTGCCAGCGCTACGTGAAGTCGACCGGCATCGGCACGCTGACGTCGATCATGCTGCCCTACAGCGCGGTCTTCCTCGTGGCGTGGTCGCTGTTCCTGCTCGCCTACTGGATGCTGGGCATCCCGCTCGGGCTGCAGTCGTCCTACACCTTCCCAGCCACGCCGTAAGCACCAGATCGCCCTAGGCGCTGCGAGCAACCGCCTGGAAGGCGTACGCGGTGTCGCGTTGGCGCGCGGGACACGTGCGTCAAGCTTCGTCGTGGTGCACGAGGACGCGCAGAAAAGCGATATCGTGTCCCTGGGAAAAATTTGGAACCGCTTTCAGCGTTGCACGGCAACGAGCCGGGGGCTACTTTGCCGCTCGCCTGGATCGCCTTCACACCACGTGCACGATCCGCGCCCTCTTCCGCCTCACCACCGCCCCAGACGGGGGTGCTTCTATGCGACTAGCGCTACCGCTCTCGGTCCTCCTGTTCCTTCTCCTGGCCCCGTCGGCCCTCGCGCAAAGTGGTAAAATTGCCGGCCGCGTGCTCGACGCCGCCACGGGCGATCCGCTGCCAGGCGTCAACGTGGTCATCGAGGGGACCACGCAGGGCGCCTCCACGGATCTGGAGGGCTTCTATACGATCCTGAACGTCCGGCCCGGCAGCTATGTGCTCGACTTCAGCTTCATCGGCTTCGCCACGCTGGTCGTTGAGGACGTGGACGTCGACTTCAACCGCACCACGACGATTGACGTGGAACTGAGGGAGGAGGCCGCAGGGCTGGACGAGGTCGTGGTGCGCGCCGAACGCCCGCCGGTGCAGCTCGACGTGTCGAACAGCCGCGTCAACGTGACGGCGGAGGAGATCGAGTCGCTGCCGCTGCAGTCCATCGAGGGCATCGTGACGCTGCAGGCGGGCGTCGAGGACGGGCTCCAGATTCGCGGGCAGTCCCGGCAGTCGGTGGGCGTCTTCCTCAACGGCTTCATGATGCGCAACCCGCGCGACAACGAGCCGCTCCTGAGCGTGCCCGTCGCGGCCGTCGGCGAGGTGCAGGTGCAGAAGGGCGGCTTCTCCGCCGAGTACGGTGGTGTGCGTGCGGGCGTCGTGAACTACCTCACCCGTGAGGGCGACCCCAACCGCTACAACGGCTACGCCCGCGTCATCTACAGCCCCCCGGCGCAGAAGAACTTCGGCGGCTCGCCCAACGACTTTGACTCCTACTGGATCCGCCCCTTCCTGGACCCCGACGTGGCGTTCACGGGCACCAACAACGGGGCCTGGGACGAGGCGACGCGTGCGCTCTACCGCGAGTTCGAGGGCTGGATCGCCGTCTCCGAGCAGCGCCTCCGCGACGACGACCCCACCAACGACATGACGCCGGAAGCGCTCCAGCAGGCCTTCCTCTACCAGCACCGCAAGAACTTCGAGATCACCGAGCCGGATGTGAACGTGGACGTGGGCTTCGGCGGCCCGGTCCCGGGCATCAGCGAGCAGCTTGGTGACCTCCGCTTCTGGGCGTCGTATCGCCAGAACACCTCGCAGTACGCCATCCCCATGCAGACCGACGCGCTCGTTGAGCGCACGGGCCACTTCAAGCTGACCAGCAACGTCGCGCGCGGGATGAAGCTGAGCGTGGAGGGCCTCTATGGCAACAAGGACGGCACGCTGGCGAGCCGCTCGGGGCTCTCGGACACCTTCGGCGAGATCGACGGCACGCGCCTCTTCCTGTTCGACCGCCAGCGCGATGTGGGAGCGGCGTTCTCGGGCACCTCGGAAGAGTTCCTTAACGCGCGCCTCTTCGCTACCGACTACTACAACCCGACCGAGACGCAGTTCAACATGGTCGGCGTCTCGTTCAGCCACAACCTGAGCAACACGTCGTTCTACGAGGTGCGCGCCAACCGCCTCGCCTACCGGCACGACACGTTCCTCGGTGCTCCGCGCGACACGACCACCCAGGTTGAATTTGGGGGCGTCGCGTTCGACGAGTCGCCCTTTGGCTACTTCCCTGAGCCGACCTTTGGCGTCAACGAGTTCCGCACGAGCGTCGGCTTCTCGAACGCGCGGGACACCAGCCGCGTGGCGATCTACAACCTCCGCGCCGACTACACGAACCAGCTCAGCCCGGTCGTGGAGGTCAAGACCGGCGCGCTGCTGACGGTCACCGACTTCGACATCAACTACGGCCGCTTCGACGAATTCCTGCCCGAGCTCAACTCCATCTCGCAGTACAATGCCACGCCGTGGGAGCTGGGGCTGTACGCGCAGACGACGCTCGAATTCAAGGGCTTGGTCGCCAATCTGGGGCTGCGCGGCGAGTTCCTCAACACGGGGACCGAAGGCTTCGCAGGCGGCACCTACGACAACATCCTGGGTACGCGGGCCGACATTGCCTCGGGGCCGACGATCCCGGACAGCCTGCTCGCCGACCCAGGGACGTTCTTCGCGCTGAGCCCTCGTCTGGGCGTCTCGTTCCCGATCACGGAGGTGAGCAAGCTCTTCTTCAACTACGGCCACTTCCGCTCGCTGCCGTCGTCGCCGAACCTGTACCTCTACGAGTTCTCGACCGCTACGGGCCGCATCACGGAACTGCCCAACCCGGACATGCCGCTGCCGAAGACGGTGGCCTACGAGCTGGGCTATGAGCAGTCGTTCCTCGGACAGTACAGCGCCGCCATCACGGGCTACTACCGCGACGTGCGCTTCGAGCCGCTCGACGTGGAGTTCGTCAGCCGCAACGGCAACGTGGAGTACGACCTCGTGACGCCCAACTTCTACCAGGACACCCGAGGCTTCGAGCTTACGCTCGCCAAGTCACAGGGCAACTGGGTCCGCGGCTTCGTCAACTGGACGTTCGCGGTGGACACCGACGGCTTCTTCGGGCTGAGCCAGATCAGCGAGAACACGACAGCCCAGCGCGCCTTCGAGGCGGGCGACGGGCCCCGGCGGGCTGCCCAGTCGCGTCCGGTGGCCGACTCCTTCGGCAGCGCCAACATCAACGTCTTCACCCCGGAGGACTTCGGGCCGTCCTACAGCGGGTTCCACCCGCTCGGGGGCTGGCGGTCGAGCCTCATCGGTCGCTGGCGCGACGGCGGCAAGATCACCTGGGGCGACGGCTCCTTCAACGCGCCGCCGGGCGTCATCAACAACGTGGACGTGCGCGACGCGTGGCAGATCGACCTGCGCTTCGAGCGGACGTTCAACATCCGTGGCCAGGAGGTCGGCTTCTTCGCCGACATCCTCAACCTGACCAACCGCCGCCAGTTCTCGAACCTGGGCTACATCGACGGCAACGACCGCATCAACTACGTCAACTCGCTCCACCTGCCGGAGTCGGATATCTACTCCAACATCCCCGGCGACGACCAGTTCGGCGACTTCCCCGACGAAGGCGTGGCCTTCCAGCCCATCTTCCGGCTGCCGTCCACGCGGGATGCCTTCCTCGTCACCAACACCCCGGATCCGGGGACGATCTACTGGGAGCGCGGGACGGAGTCGTACCTCGTCTTTGTAGACGGGGACTGGCAGCCTGTTGATCAGGCGCGCCTCGACGAGGTGCTCGACACGAAGGCCTACATCGACATGCCGGGCCAGCGGTTCCTGGCCTTCCTGGGGCGGCGCGACTTCTTCTTCGGTCTCCGCTTCGAGTTCTAGAGGAACGCAGCGGGGTCGCTCGCTCGGCACCCCGCTCGTCCTGCTTTCTGCATTTGTTTGCTCTCCGCTATGATTCTCTCTCGTAGGACTCCGCTCTTGCTCGCGCTCGTGCTGGGTGTTCTGGCGCTCTGGACGGCGCCCGAGGCGTCGGCCCAGTTCCAGAACCGCTGGCTCGCGGCGGGCTCGTTCCACAACTGGTACTCCGAGGTGGGCAGCGAGCGCGAACTCGGCTTCCGCAGCGGGGGCGAGGACCAGCAGTACGGCTGGCGCTGGCCCGCCATCTTCCGTGACCGCAACCTCGGGCCTGCCACAGACATGCAGGCCGCAAAGGGCATCTGGATCGGCGCGACCAACGTGACTGCCGATGGCGTCACGTACCCAGCGCGTGTGGTCCATGTCGGCCCCCGTGTCAACGGGGTCGGCGAGTTCTTTCCGACGCGCTTCGACCTTATTAGCAAGCGCGACCCCACAGTCGTGACGGTGGACGGCGACCTCTCGCTGCCCGAGGCCGAGATGATCGTGGACGAGGTGGACCCGACGATCCCGGCGGACTACATGTACATCAACGAGGCCAACACGCTCTTGGGTCTCACGATGGAGCGGCGCATCATGCAGTTCAGCCAGGACCACCACGACAACTACCACGTCATCGAGTACACCTTCACCAACACGGGCAACACCGACGGCGACCCCGAGATCGAGCAGCCCAACCAGACGCTCGAAGGCGTGATCATCTTCTTGCAGAACCGGCTCTCCGTGGTGCGCGAGACGCGCTTCATCATCGGTGACAACCCGACCGGCTGGGGCAAGCACACGATGAACGACGCGCGTGGCGACGGCCTGCGTCCCGAGGAGCCGGAGAACTTCCGCGCACAGTTCTCCTGGCACGGCAACTTCCCGGCGTTCGGGCTCTACGACAACATCGGCGGCCCGATCTTGCCGGCGCGTGTGCCCGCGACGTTTGTGGCCCCCTCGGACACGTCAGGACGGCTAGCTGGGTCTGCGTTTGCAGGGACGGTGACGCTCTTCGCCGAGGGGACGAACGAAGACGGTACGCCTACGGGCGCAGACGACTTCACCCAGCCCGAGACCACGACCTGGTTTGGTTCGGACGACCCCTACACGGCCAACAACGACGCCTTCAGCCCCGGCGCGATGCAGACGGAGTACGACATCATGGCGTCCGGACACAAAGAACGCCACGCCTACGTCGTCGAGCCGACGGGGCGCCCGGGCTGGCTCAACCCGTCAGGCGACCCAGCGTTGGGTACCCCCGGCGGCATGTCGTACGCGAACGGCTACGGGCCCTACACGCTGGCCCCAGGCGAGAGCGTCAGCTTCGTGATCGCGGAGGGCGCGGCGGGCCTCAGCCGCGAGGCGACCATCGAGATCGGGCGGGCGTGGAAGAACTCGGGGGCCGACCCTGCCGCGCTGATCACTTATGAGGTCGGGGGCGTCCCGATGACGATGACCAAGAACGAGTGGGCGCTGACGAGCCAGGACTCGCTCTTCCAGATGTTCGAGCGCGCCATCGCCAACTATGAGAGTGGCTACGAGATTCCCCAGTCGCCGGCACCTCCGGCCACCTTTGCGGTCAGTGGCGGTGGCGACCGCATCCAGCTAGAGTGGACCTCGCTGCCTGGCGAGCCCGACCCTGACAAGTGGGAGATCTATCGCTCGCGCATCCGCTACGACAGCACGGCCGTGCTCATCCACGAGGCCGCCCCCGGAGACCGCAGCTTCGAGGACACGACGCCGATTCGTGGGGTGAACTACTTCTACTACATCCAGGCCGTGGACGAAGACGGAAGCGACGGCTCGGCAATGACACCGGTGGGTGCGCTCCGGTCGAGCCGGTACTTCACGCAGACCTACACGCCGACCAGCCTCAAGCGGCAGCAGGGCGAGTCGCTCGACGACATTGTCATCGTTCCGAACCCGTACAACATCGCGGCGCAGGGCGACCTGATCCGCTTCCCGGGGGCCGCCGACCAACTGGCGTTCTACAACATCCCGGGGTTCTGCCGCATCGACATCTACACCGAACTCGGTGAGCTCGTGGATACCCTCGAACACACCGACGGCTCCGGCGACGAGTTCTGGGACCACACCACCACGTCGCGCCAGACCATCGTGAGCGGGATCTACATCGCTGTGATCACGGTGACG
>JBCDFO010000013.1:0-27887 GCA_039177895.1 Bacteroidota bacterium | reverse complement strand
CTCCAGCTCGACACGTTCTAGTCCTCCTCTGCTCACCCAATCGACCAACCCAACCATGAAACGACTCATTGCGATCATGGCCCTGGCCCTGCTGCTCGCGGCTCCGCGCGTGCAGGCTCAGGGTGACAGTGCGGCGGGGACGGCAGCGGCGGACTATCTGTTGCTGCCGATGACCGCCCGCTCTGCGGCCCTTGGCACCACCCTGACTGGTGGCCTCAGCGACCTCAACGGCGTTGAAGCCATCCAGTCGAACCCGGCGGCCTTGATGACCAACACCGGAACCAACGCCCTCTTCAGCCGCACGAACTATGTGGCCGACGTTGGCATCAACTACTTCGGCGTGGCCCAGCGCCTGGGTAACAACAACATCGCCCTCACGGTTACGGCCTGGGACTTTGGCGATATCCCCCTAACTACGGCCGACCAGCCCGATCCGCAGGGGCTCACCTACGGGGCTTCCACGATCGTGCTGACGGGCACGTACGCGCGGCAGTTCACTGACCGAATCTCGGCGGGCTTGACCACGAAGGTGATCAACGAATCCATCGATGATGTGAGTGCCTCCACGGTCGCGTTCGACGCGGGGATGACCTACGTGGTCGGTGAGAGCGGCCTGCGTTTCGGCGTCAGCCTGCGCAACTTCGGGCCGAAGCTCACCTACGGCGGCAACGGTCTGACGCGCTCACTGACCATCCAGAACACCGACAACACGGGTTTCCCGGTCTCGATCGATGCGGAGTCGTTCGAACTGCCGTCGCTGCTCAACTTCGGTGCGGCCTACACCCGACAGGTTGCCGAAGACCTTAACTTTACGGTCATCGGCAACTTCCGCTCCAACTCATACAATCAGGATGAGTACTCAGGCGGCCTCGAGGTGGACTTCCAGCGCCTCGTCTTCCTGCGTGGCGGCTTCCAGATCCAGGAAGACATGGACGCCACCTTCTACCAGGGCTGGAACGTCGGCGGCGGAGTTAACCTCAACGTCTCCGACGTGAACTTCTCGGTGGACTACGCCTACCGCGGCACTGACTTCTTCTCATCGGTCAACCTGATCTCAGCGTCGATCACGCTCTAGAAGCGCCCGACGCAGCTACTCGGCAGGGTAGGTCCTCTGGGACTTACCCTGCTTTTTTTCGTTGAGCTCGTGGGCTTCTGCGATGGTGGAGAACTTGATGGCTTCAGGTTCATACGCCCCACCCATTGCCTTCTCTTATGACTCTCGGCTATGCGCCTAGCCCTGCTCTGTGTCGGACTTCTCTTCGCTGCCAGCGCATGCGGAAGCGGCGATGGCCCAGAGCCCACGCGACAGACGGAAGGGACCGACGCCCGCCTAGCCTCAGCGACTTACGCCGGTGATGAGGCGTGCGCATCGTGCCACGAGGACCTGTATGCGAGCTATCAGTCGCACGGGATGGCGAACTCGTTCTACCGGCTCACAGCGGAGAACACAGTGGAGGACTTCAGCGGGCGCGTCGTGCACCATGCTGCCAGTGGCTTCTACTACACCGCCTACCGAGATGGCGACCGCTTTGTGCAGGAGGAGTATCGACTCGGTAGCGGCGGCACGAAGACGCACCGACTCGTACGGGAGATGACCTATGTCGTCGGCAGTGGCTCAGCGGCGCGGACCTACCTGGCAGAGGTTAGCGGACGGCTTTTTGAGTTGCCGTTAACGTGGTACACGCAGGCCCGAGGAGGCGCGGGTCGGTGGGACATGAGTCCTGGCTATGAGGTGGTCAACAGTCGCTTCGATCGCACCATCCCGGCGCGGTGTATGGCGTGTCACAATGGAAACAGCGTGCCGGTGGACCATGTCCCGGGTAAGTTCGCCGAGCTCGACAACGGCATCGGGTGTGAGCAATGCCATGGGCCTGGCTCCGTGCACATTGAGGCGCGCCTGGAGGACCCCGAGCCCTCCGGTGGCGACCCGGACTGGCAGGACCCGACCATCGTCAACCCGGCTGACCTGGAGCTAGAGCGGCGCCTCGACGTGTGCCAGCAGTGCCACCTGCATGGCTCGGTGTCGCTCCTGCGCGAGGGCGAGGCGGCCTACAGCTACCGCCCTGGCGAGCCGCTCCAGGCGCACCGCGCCCTCTTTGCGACGGTTGAGGATGCCAACGCCTTCTCCGTGATCTCGCACGCCGACCGGATGAAGGCGAGCGCCTGTTTCCTCGAGTCGCAGGCGACGCCCGCCGCGATGGACTGCGTGACGTGCCACAACCCGCACGAGGGCTTCCGCGAGGCAGGCCCAGACTACTTCAACCAGACGTGCCGCTCGTGCCACGCCACAGAGCCGTTGCAGGCCGCAATGCCGACACCCGAGTTGGTAGCCCAGCACAGCATCGAGGCGAACTGTTTCGCGTGCCACATGCCGAAGGTCGAAGCGGTCGACGCGCCGCACTCGTCGTTTACCGATCACTGGATCCGCGTAGTGAAAGACGGGGATGCCGAGGCGTTTGAGGGCGAGCAGGTAGCCGAGCGCGGGTTGCTCCAAGCGTATTTCCGGCGCGACCAGATGCCGGACGAGAGCATCTATGAGGCGATGGCCTACGTCGTCCTCGCGCGCCAGGAGGGCGACCTCGAAGCACTAGGCGAGAGCGCGATACGGCTCCAGAGTGCGCTCGCTGCATCGCCGACGATGGGCGAGGCGCAGTACCTCCACGGCTTTGCACTGCTCGAGCAGAACCGGCCCCAGGATGCAATCCCGTCACTCGAACGCGCCGTGGAACTTGGGCCAGCCATCCCAGAGCGCCTCAACGCGCTCGCCCAAGCCTACGAGGCGGCCCAGCGCAACCCCGCCGACGCTGAGCGGCTTTATCGCCAGGCCCTCGAGGTACAGCCTGCGCTCGCCGACGTGCGCGTGAACCTCGGTAGGCTGTTGCAAGCACAGGGACGCATCGCGGAAGCGGAGGAAGCCTACCGGACGGCGCTCGCCGAGCACCCGTGGCTCCCACAGGTGCACTACAACCTCGGCACGCTTCAACTCCAGCAGGGCCAGGCGGAGGCAGCGGTAGCCAGCCTGCGCGAGGCCATCACCCTCGACCCCAACCATGGCGACGCGCTCACCAACCTGGGCGTCTACCACGCTATGCAGAACGACGCCCGCGAGGCGCGCCGCTTCTTCGAGCGCGCGGTCCAGGCAGAGCCACGCAACGCGAATGCGCTCGCCAACCTGGGGACGTTCTACGTCCAGACCGAGCAGTGGGGCCGTGCCGAGCGGACCCTTACCCGCGCCATCGAGGCAGAGCCAACGCATGCCGACGCGCTCGCGAACCTAGCGCTTGCCTACTTCCAGCAGGGCCGCTCTGCCGAGGCGCGAACGTTCGCGCAGCGTGCCCTCACCGTACGCCCGGGGCACCCGCTCGCGCAGCAACTCCTTGGTGCGCTCTAGCCCGCCACGGTAGCCTTCATACCAGCGGCGATGTGCGTCATGATCTGCGCCGCGTGGACGCGCCCATTCTCGATGAACCAGCGGCTCGTGTTCATCCCGCCGCAGACCGTGCCCGCGAGATAGAGGCCTGCCCGGTTGCTCTCCATCGTGTCCGGGTGGTGGTGCGGGATCCGCCGTTCTCCGTCGAGCGCGACGCCGAGCGTTTCGAGGAAGCCGAAGTCGGGGTGGTAGCCCGTCATCGCCAGCACGAAATCGTTGCCGAGCGTCTGCGGGCCGTTCGGTGTCTGGATATGCACGACGTCAGGCTCGATGGCCGTCACGGTCGTGTCGAAGAAGGCACGGATGGAGCCTTCCTTGATCCGGTTCTCCAGGTCCGGCTTGATCCAGTACTTCACCGAGTCCGAGATCGCAGGGCCGCGCACGAGCAGCGTCACCTCGGCCCCGTGTCGGTAGCAGTCGAGCGCGACCTTCGCGGCGGAGTTTTTAGCGCCGACGACGGCGACGCGCAGGCCCGCGTAGGGGTACGGCTCCTTAAAGTAGTGCCGGACCTTCGGAAGGTCCTCGCCGGGGACGCCGAGCCGGTTGGGCTGGTCGAAGAAGCCTGTGGCGATGACGACCTTGCGGGCGCAGTGCGTGCCCTTGCTCGTCACGATCTCGAACGTACCGTCGTGACCGTCCACGCGCTCGACGCGCTCGTAGAGCCGCACGTCGAGGTTTTCCTGCTGCGCGACGTTCTGGTAGTAGTCGATGGTCTCCTCGCGATGCGGCTTGTAGTTGGCCGTCGGCAGCGGGTGCCCGCCGATCTCGAGCAACTCCGGCGTGGAGAAGAACTCCAGGTTCGTCGGGTAGCCGATGAGCGAGTTGACGAGCCCGCCCTTCTCGACGACACGCGCCGAGAGGCCCTGTCGCTTGGCCTCGATGCCGCAGGCGAGGCCGATGGGGCCCGCGCCGACGATCAGGACATCGACGGGCGAAAACATGGAGGAGGAGTCAGGGATTTGCATAGCGCTTCACTACACCCGGCCTGGCTCTCGCTGTTTCTGAAGAATCCAGCGATTGGCGCGCGAACCAAGACCTACGGGCGCCGCCTGGCCTGGAAAAACCGCCGGAGCAAGTCCGCGCTCGCCTCGGCCTCGACGCCTGCGATGACCTCCGCGCGGTGGTTGAGGCGGTCATCCTGAAGGATGTTGAACAACGAGCCGCCTGCGCCTGCCTTCTCGTCCATCGCGCCAAACACGACGCGCTTGATGCGGCTCCACACGATAGCCCCGGCGCACATGGGGCACGGCTCGAGCGTGACATAGAGCGTGCAGTCGGTGAGGAACTTCGTGCCGAGCGTCTCGCACGCGGCCGTGATGGCAATCATCTCGGCGTGCGCGGTGGGATCGTTGAGTTGCTCTACTTGATTCCGTCCGCGCCCGACGATCTGCCCGGCTCGAACGACGAGCGCGCCGACGGGTACCTCGCCTGCCTCTGCAGCGCGTTCAGCCTCGCGCAGCGCCAGCCGCATCCAGCGGCGGTGCGGGTCGAGCAGCGAGATCCCGCCGTTTTGACTGCCAGGCATCCGACTACCGAGCCACCGTGACACGGACGCGCCGCACGTCCTCGGCACCACGCACCACCGCGACGTAGAGGCCCGCGGGCAGACCGCGCACGTCGAGGTGGGTGGTCTCCGCTGCGGTAGTACTCAGGACAGCGCGGCCGAGCAGGTCATACACCGTCACGGCTGCCGGAGCAGTGCCAGCGTCGAATGCCAGCGTCAGCGTTTCAGACGCGGGGTTTGGATACGCGGTCAGCGCCAGTGACGTGGCAGGTAGCGGGGTTGGCTCGTCGGCTACGGTGTTGACGAGGATGAACGTCGCGCCCGGAGGCAGCGCGTGGATCGTTGCGTCGAGAAGGGCAGCGTTCTGGCGGCGGAAGGGGCGAGCCGTGGTGGCGGTGGCGCGGGCGTCCACGAGCACGACCGACGTTTGCCCGGCCACGGTCGCGGTGCCGTCCTCGATGGTGAGGCCCGCGTCGTCGCTCGCAAGGAGGGCGTAGGCCGCGTCCGACTCAGTGAGCGCCCAGAGGGCCCCCGCCGTGCGGTTCTCGCGGTAGCAGTCCTCGCCATCGAAGGCGCGGGGAAGGACGACGAGACCGGGGGCGAGATCGAGGGCAGGTCTGAGGCGGAGGAGGCCATCGTAGGCCGCGCTGCAACGAAACTCGGTGCGGTCCACGACGGCGTCTCCGGCGAGCTTGGCGTCGTCGCCGAGGAGCGCCACGTTGGGGGCCGCCGCGAGTGCAGCGCCCACCGCCGAGGTAGGGGCAAGCAGCGTGGGCGCGTCGTCGAGGTCGAGGCCGGCGAGCACGACGAGGGCCCCCTCGCGGACCTGCGCTGCGGCGGAGGCGTCGTCGGCCGTGTTGGCATCGAGGCCGACGAGCGTAGCCGCGAAGCCGCGACTGACGAGGCTGTTGGTGAGCGTCGCGGCAGCCGTTGCGTCGGGAGCAGCGAGTACGGTGACAGCGGCCCCCGGTGCCAGCGCGGCAAGCGCGCGGTCGAGTGGCGCGTCGGTGGCGAGCCAGGCTGCCGTGTCAGCGCTCCCGTCGAGCGTGATCGTGCGGGGGGGCACCTCGAAGGTGGCCGCGACGAACGGCTCCGCATCGTCGGGCATCGTGACGGCGTCACCGGTCTCGACGTTCACGTGGAAGCCTTCGGTGACCTGAACGAGGCGGATGTCAGAGAGCCAGAGCGGCGTGTCGGCCTCGGCGCGCGAGATGGTGGCTGGGGTGGCGTAGAGCAGCGAGACGGTCCCGCCGCCGAACACCTCGCCGACGCCGTCAGGACCGATGCCCAGGCCGGTGTCCGCATCCAGACCGATGCCCGTGACCCAGGCACCACTGGCGGCGTGGTGCTGTGCCATCATCGCCATCAGCCGCCCAATGCGCCCGCGCTCGAAGAAGTGCGTGTCCACGACTGTCCCGGGCATGAGCGTGTCGAGGAAGTCGTCGGTGAGCGTGAGGCGGCGGTCCTGCGGGTCGCGCAGGGTGCCGCGCGAGGTGGCGCTGCCGCGCTGCGCATCGGACGTGACGCTGCTGAGCACCATCGCGCCCGCGCTCGTCCCGCCGATCACGCCGCCGCGCGCGAAGACCGCCGCGATGGCGTCCTCCGCAAGGGTGCCGTTCCAGCGCGAGACGTAGCGCCACTGGTCGCCGCCCGGCAGGAAGATGCCGTCGGCCGCCAGGATCGCGTCGCGCGTGGCCGGGTCGTTGGCGACGGCCGTCGAAGAGATCGGGAGGTACGTCACCGTCGCCCCCGCCGCTTCGAGCGCGTCCTCGATGCCGAGGCCGGGGTCGTTCGTGTAGTCCGCGACGACGACCTGCTTGTTGGCGGCGCGCTCCACGAACCAGGCGAGGCCGTCTGAGGGCGTGCTGCCCCCGCCGACGACCAGCACGGAGCCTTGACCCGATGCGACGGGTTCGAGGAGCGACAGCGGGAGGAGCCCCAGGAGAAGCGGGAGGAAGAGCGCGAGACGCGGCATGGTCAAGACGAGGGGTAGACGCAGGTGCACATTGCGGGAAAGCGGGCGCAGCGGTTAAACTCCGCCTCGCTCGACCAAGGGGTATGGCTGCCCCCCAGCCTGGGGGGATGCCCGATGGAGAGGCCCCTCACGGTCGGCGGCTCGATCCGTTCCGCACACGCGCAAGCTATGGGTTTCCTTCATCTCCAACGCTCCACGTGCTGGCGCTCCACATGCTGGTGCCTCGCGGCACATGCCGTCATCCTGGCACTGGTTACGGCTGCGCCCGTGCTCGCCCAGACCGGCGTCCTCACGGGCACCATCACCGATACGGCGGGCGAGCCGCTGCCCGGCGCGACCGTGCAGGTGCAGGCGCTCCAGCGCGGCGTCATCACCGACATCGACGGCGGCTACTCGCTCGCGCTGCCTGCAGGCGCACACACCGTCCGTATCTCGTTCGTGGCGTTCCGCACCGAGACGCGGGCCGTCGAGATCGCCGAGGGCGAGACGCTGACGCTCGGCGTGGTGCTGCGCGACGACCTCGTGGGGCTCGACGAGGTCGTGGTGACGGGGCAGGGGGCGTCCATCGAGCGGCGGCGGATGACGACCGACATCGAGGTGCTCGACCTGCGGACCATCGAGGAGGCGCAGGCGGCCAACGTCGCCGAACTGCTCCAGGGCCGCGTGCCGGGTGCGCAGATCCGTGCAGTCTCAGGGCAGCCCGGCCAGGGGGCGCGCATCAACCTGCGTGGCGTGACCAGCTTCTCGAACTCGACCACGCCTGTCATCTACATCGACGGCGTGCGCGTGGACAACGCGGAGGCGACCGGCATCGGCGTCGGCGGCGAGTACACCTCTACGCTCGCCGACCTCGTCCCGGCCGACATCGAGCGGATCGAGATCACGAAGGGCGGTGCGGCCTCGACGCTCTACGGCGCGGAGGCGGCCAACGGCGTGATCCAGATCTTTACGAAGAAGGGCATCGCGGGCCGCGGACGCATCACCATCCGCACGGAGCAGGGTATCGACCAGCCCGTCCTCGACTTCGTGAAGGACACGGGCTTCGTCTTCCCCGACGAGACCGGCGACCCCCAGGACCCCAACTTCGGTCGCACCGACTTCCTCGCCGACGAGTTCTTCCGCACGGGCACCTCGCAGAACTACTACGTCAGCGCCTCCGGCGGCGCGCAGGGGCTGACGTATCTCCTCTCCGGCCAGGCCGAGCGTGGCGAGGGCGTCCAGCCGCAGAACGACAACGCGCTCTACGCGCTGCGCGGCTCGCTCGGGGCCGAGCTCACCCCACAGCTCCGCGCGCAGTTCTCGGGCAGCTACGTCCACAGCCGCTTCAACCGCCTCTTTGCAGGCCGCGCCTTCCAGGACCCCGTGACCGCGTTCGAGGTCGGCGACGCCTTCGGGCTCACGGGTGCGGCCACGTTCGACGAGGCGCTCGGCATCTTCCTCAGCCCGAACATCGAGGAGGAGGTCGACCGCTTCACGATCTCGGCGGGCCTCCAGCACGCGCCGTCGCAGGCGTTCGACCACAAGCTCTCCGTCGGGCTCGATTACCGCGCCAATGAGCAGCGCATCTTCGAGCCCATCGACTACCCCGTGGTCCCCGACCGGCAGGGGCGGCTCGACCGCTACAACCGCGACTTCTCCAGCGTCACGCTCGAATACGTCGGCGTGGTCCGCTGGCCGCGCGAGGGGCGGCTCACCAGCGACCTCACGTTTGGCGTGCAGGGCTTCCGCACGGACGAGAGCGTGGTCGAGGTGTTCGCCGAGGACTTCACGCTGCCTGGCGTCGGCGAGTTCGACTCGGCCGTGACGAAGGACGCTACCGAGGCGCGCGTCGAGCTGTTCAACGGCGGCGTGTTCGTCCAGAACCAACTCGGCCTCGACGACCGGCTCTTCCTCGACCTTGGTTTACGTCTCGACGGCAACTCGGCCTTCGGCGACGAGGTCGGGCTGGTCGCCTTCCCGAAAGCAGGGCTCGCCTACAACCTCCACCAGATCCCGGGCTTCCAGGAGCGGCTGCGCGGCATCCTGAGCGCGCTCAAGCTGCGCGTGGCCTACGGCGCGACGGGCAACTTCCCGAGCCCCTTCGCCAGCACCCGCAGCTTCGACGCCTTTCCGTTCCTCGGTGAGAGCGCGCTCTTCGTAGACAACCCCGGTAACGACGACCTGCGCCCCGAGCGCACCGCCACGCTGGAAGGCGGCTTCGACGCAGGCTTCCTGAACGACCGCCTCTCGCTCAAGGCTACGCTCTACAACGCCCGCACGACCGACGCGCTGCTGTCCGTCCCCGAGCAGCCGACCGTCCTCGGCACCTCGCAGGTGCGCAACGTCGGCACAATCACGAACACGGGCCTCGAACTTGAAGCGACCGCCCGCCTTATCGACGGCCCGGGCGTGGGGCTGACGATTGGCGGCTACTTCCACACGTTCACCAACGAGGTCGAGGCCATCGATGTGGACGTGACGGACCTCAACATCGGGCCGAGCTATCTCCCTGGCGGCGACGGCCTCCAGATCATCGAAGAAGGCCGCCCGATCAGCGCGTGGCGCGTGACGGTCCCCATCGACACGGACGGCGACGGCCTCCTCGACGGCTCCGACGTGCAGTTCACCGGCGAGACGGCCTACCTCCCGACGACCGGCGGCCTCAGCCTCGACCTGACGCTTTTTCGCCAGTGGTCCTTCCGCGCCGTGGGCGACTTCGCCGTCGGCGGCCAGGTGCTCGACCTCGCCTCGCGCTGGGCTGCGCTCAACGGGATCTACCGCGTGGATCTGCCGCGCCGCTACCCGTCGGCCGAGGTCATCCAGGCTGGCATCGACGCGGGTACGTTCGTCCGCCAGGGCGACGACGTTTTCCAGGCGCAGGACGGCGTGATCGTGACCGACCCCGACGGCAACCCGGTACTCGCCGGACGCCGCTACTCGCCCGACGCCGCGCAGAGCTTCCTCTTGCAGGACGCCGACTTCTTCAAGCTTCGCGAGATCGGCGTGCGCTACAGCGTGCCGAAGGCGTTCGCGCAGCGCCTCCGCCTGGAGGGCGCCGAGGTCTATTTCAACGTGCGCAACGTGCTCACCGTCGCCGCGAGCGACCTCGTGGATCCTGAGCTCTCGGGCCTCTCCGGCACGGCGCTCGACCTCGGCGGCGCGAGCGCGAACACCGTCCCGCAGCCGCGCCAGTTCCGCCTCGGCCTCCAAATCACGATCTGAGCGAAGTACGACGTATGAAGTTTGAAGTGCGAAGCGAGAGAGTAGGGAGAAGTGGGGCGCAGAAAGCGGCTGCCATCAGCTCCCCTCCTGGACAGGAGGGGCTGGGGGTGGTCGACGCATCACGCCGCTATGCAAGTCGGTTGCCTTCCATGTCTACCCCCTCCACCTCCCCCTGTCCAGGGGGAGAGCTCGCGAGGCTAATCGTGGCATGGCTTCTGGCTGTTCTGATGGCACTCCCCGCGTGCGACTTGTTCGACCCGACCGACGTAGACAATCCGCTCGTGACGGTCGATGACGTGCTCGACGCGCCGCGCCCGACGGCGACGCTGCTGCCAGGGCTGCGCGGGCAGTTCGCCCGGACGCTCGGGGCGGTCGTGACGACCACGGAGCCGGTCACGGACAACGTCTCCGTCCACGACAGCGGCCTCAGCTTCGAACTCGACACGCCGCGCGAACTCACGCCGCGCTCGGGCATCCTCAATACGAGCGGACGCGCCGGAGCCTACTGGAATCTGCAAGAGTTGCGGGCCTATGGTGACCTCGTGCTGGACGAGGTCGTGCCCAGCGATACGACAGCGACCGCCGATGAGCGGGCCGAGGCGCACGTCTGGCGGGCGCTCGCCTACGTGATGCTCGGCGAGAACTTCAGCGCGGCACCGGTCCAGCCGGATGGCGCTCCAGTACCCGCGCGGCAGCACCTCGACCGTGCCCTCACCGATCTCCGCGCGGCTCGCAGCCTCGCCGCGGACGCTGACCTCGTGCTGCGGGCTGAGGCCGTCCTCGCCCGTACGTTCCGCGCGTTGGGCCAGGCCGACAGCGCGGCGTTCTATGCCCAGGCCGCGCTCGACCGCGATGCGGAGTTTGCGTTCGTGCAGGGCTTCGACGGTGGGATCACCTCCCTCGGCAACGAAGCCTACGAGTACGTCGCCGGGCGGCTCACGCAGGACCTCCAGCCGCTTCCCCGCCTGGACTTCCTCGACCCGAAGTACACCGCGCCTGAGGCAGGCATCGCCTACGCCAAGGCCGAGGAGATGCGCCTCCTCCTCGCCGAGACCGCGATGGCACGGGGCAATTACAATGCGGGGATTGAGAACCTCGCGGCAGCCAGCGCGCTGGCCCAGCGCCGCGCCGTGGTTTCTTTTGCTGAGCAAGACGTGCGTCTCGGGGCGGGCGGTGTGCTCCGGCCCCGCGACGCCCGCATCGCGGTGCGGGCCGACGCGGACAGCCCGCTCCGCGACGGCCTCGTGCTGCAGCGCCCGACGGCGCCCTTCTCGCTCCCCGTCCCCGTCCTTTCTGCAACCTCGATCTCAGCCGACAGCATCCGCACCCTCTCCGCAGGCGCTGAGGTCCAACTGCGTCGCCTGCTCTACACGCTGCGGCAGGAAATCCTCTACCTCGAAGGCCGCCGCATGCACGACCTCGGCATCCGCCTCCCCGTCATGCGCCGCGAGATCGACACCAACCCTGGTGTCTCCGAAGGTGATGCCGGGACCACGGTGGTCGTCCCAGCCTACATCCCCGAGGGCACGACGATGGACCGTTATACCCCCTTCGAGGACCTCTACGACGGCCTCGAACGCCTCCAGTCCGACGAGATCACGATGCTCGTGGACATGAACCGGGTGCTCGCCACCGAGCGCGGGCTGGTCGTGGCGAATCCCCAGCTAGATGGGTAGCAGGCGGAATCGGCGACTCGGGGGAGCGAGGAGACGCAGACGGGGTCGGCAGTTGAAGGGCCGACCCCGTTGAAGTAGGTCCCTACCCAACGCCGAGAACCGTGGTGTTTCGTGCTGCGTCGTCTCCCCCTGCTTCGACGCGCCTGAACGGCGGTCAAAGCTGTCCCCCCTCACACGTGAGGGGGACAGTTCGAGCAGAGCGAGAACGGGGGGAGCCGCGCGAAGCGCCGACGTAGGCACGTCTTCCGGCGCCGCGATCAGCGCGCGACAGTGAGTGTGCGCGTCGTCGAGCGCCCATCGGCCAAGAGGTGGACGAGGTAGAGACCGGTCGGCAGGTTCGACGCCTCGAACGTGAGGCCATGCTCGCCTGCACCGAGTTGGCCGTCTGCGAGCGAGGCGACCTCACGGCCGAGTACGTCGTAGACGGTGGCGACAACCTTCGTCAGGCGGTCGAGCGTGAGCGTCAGTTCGGTGCGGTCGGCGAAGGGGTTCGGGAACGCGGCCGAGAGCGTCACGCCCTGTGCGATGGCATCGTCCTCGGCGGCAACGGCGATGGCACGCGTGTAGACCGGTACATCAGTGAAGCGCTCAGCGGCATACAATGCGCCCGGGCCGCCCAGGACCGGCGTGTAGGCGAGAGCTCTCACGGAGGCGTCGTCGTCGGGGAAGCCTGCGTTGTCTAGCGTCCACGTCGCGCCGTCGTCGGTCGAGATATAGGTGCCGAGGGACCCCCCGGCCCAGAGCTGCTGGGCAGCCCCATCCGGGGTCGGCGTCTCGACGATGCTATCGATGCGGTCGTCGAGGGCGCTCAGGCGCGTCCACGTGTCACCGTTGTTGGTCGAGCGGAAGAGGCCGCCCACGACGCCCTCGGTCAGGAAAACGCCGACGAGGACGGTGCCCTCGCTCGTGACGAAGATCGAACTCACACTCTCCCCGAAGAGGCCCTTCGACTCCCACGTCTGCCCGAAGTCCGGCGAGACGTAAATGCCGTCCACATTCAGGTCCTCGTTGAAGTCACCCGCCCAGATGGTTTGACCGTCGGCGTAGAGCGCGTTGACGTCGATCTCGTCGTTCACCTCGGTCCACGAGAGGCCGTTGTTGAACGAGCGGTAGAGCGCGAAGATGGAGCCCGCGTAGAGCACGTTTTCGTCGGCGTCGGCGGTCAGCGCGAAGATGTCGGAGCGCGCAATGCCGTTGTTGATCGGGAGGAACGCCGTGCCGTCGTCGGAGCGGTACATCCCATCGCTGACGGTGGCGACGAAGACGCTGCCGCCGAGGCTCGTGATGACGCGCGGGTTCTGGCTGGCGAGGACCTGGGTCCAGCTGACGCCGCCGTCATCGGAGCGATAGACGCCCGCGTCAGCGGCCGGTGCGTCGCCCGAGGCGCCACCGCCGCCGTAGTAGACGATGAGCCGGTCTGTATCATCCGGGAAGGCGTGGATGGCGCGGGCGCTGAGGGCTTGCTCGCCCGTGATGCCGTTGCCAGACGGCACCCATTGTGCCTCAGCGGGAAGAGCCAGGATGGCGAGCAGGAGCGTGGTGAGCGTAGCGGGTCGCAGCATGGGGTGTGGCGGTGAGGGTCGGTGGATCGGAGGCGACAACATCCGATTTCTCCCCGATCCGTGCAAGCCGATTCCGGTCGGCTATCTTCGGCGCCCCGCTCTTCACACGATGCTTCCGATGCGTTCTCTGATCACCCTGCTCCTCGCGCTCGCGCCCGTGATGCTTCACGCAGAGCCGATGGCCCCCGATACGACCACAGCGGTACCGACCGCACGGGGGCACCTTGTCATCATCGGCGGCGGGCCGCGCCCGGACGCGGTGATGGAGCGCATCGTCGCGCTCGCGGGCGGTGACACGGCGCGCATCGTCGTGGTGCCCTACGCCAGCGGCGACCCGTCCGATGTCGGTCCCTACCAGCAGCAGCAACTCCGCGACTACGGCGCCGGTACCGTGCGTGTCGCGCTCGGCCCGGTGGACGCGGACGCCACGCAGGCACTCTTTACCAACGCGACCGGCGTGTTCTTCTCCGGCGGGGATCAGCGGAAACTCGCCGACAGCCTCGGCGGGACCGCGACGCTGGGCCTGATCCGCGCCGTGCATGCGCGCGGGGGCGTCATTGCGGGCACCTCAGCGGGGGCGGCAGTGATGAGCGAGGTCATGCTCACCGGCGACGTGCTCGCAGACGGCCAGCAGGCCGACCCGGACGACCGCCGCCCGTTTCCGCGCATTGCCGAGAGGTACGTCCACACGCGCCCCGGCTTCGGCTTCGTCGACTTTGCTGTGATCGACCAGCACTTCGTATGGCGGCAGCGGCAGAACCGGCTCCTCAGCCTCGTCCTCGAACGCCCGCACCTGCTCGGCCTCGGCATCGACGAGGCGACGGCGATTCACGTCTACCCCGATCAGACATTCGAGGTCGTAGGCGAGAGCCAGGTCGTCGTCTACGATGCACAGGACGCCACGGTCGACGCGCTCGAAGACGGGACATTCGAAGCCGAAGCAATTCGTCTTCACCTCCTGACCCACGGTCAACGCTTCGACCCGATCCAGCGGAGGTTACTCCGGTAGACGGCTCGCCTCGGCGTCGTGGGAGGGCGAGGGCTTTGCCGGGAGTGTCAGCGCGAGGCTGCTGGTGTCCACGGAGGCATGATCGCCTGCGTCGATGGGAAAGCCCGTGGCGTCGGCCCACGCCTTCGCTCGTGCGACGAGGTTGCGGACGCGGTCTTCGAGGTCGAGGCAGAGCGCCTCGAAGCCAACGTCCGAGAGCTGCGAGGGAGCCGGGTAGTCCCAGTCTTCGCGGTGGAGCGCCGGGACGAGGAGCACGTCGCCGCAGCCCATGCGGATCATCCACTCGTACGGTCCCGGCGGCACCGCATCGACGGACTTCGGGGTGGCCTCCGCCACATCGTAGCCTCGCTCCTCGAGGACGGCTGCTGCGCGTGGGTCAACGGTTTCTTTCGGATCCGTACCTGCACTGTGCACGTCGAGCACGCCCGCTCCCAGACGGCGGGCGAACGCCTCGGCGAGTTGGCTGCGGCAGGTGTTGCCGACGCAGACGAAGAGGACCTTAACCATCAGGTGGGGCAAGCGAAGGTTTAGGCAATGGTAGGCACGCGCTCGAAAATTCCTCCGCGAAGCAATGGTGAAGAGGGAGAGGTACGAGCTTTGAGGTGCGTTCCGATTGATGCACCCACCTGACTCCAGACCGATGACACGCCGTACCCAAACTCCGCGCTTCGACACCGTCGTCATCGGCGGCGGCCTCGTCGGGCTCGCGACAGCCTATCACCTCACGCGCACGGGCGCGCGGGTCGTGCTCGTGGAGAAAGAAGACCGGCTCACGGCGCACCAATCGGGGCACAACTCGGGCGTGATCCACTCCGGCGTCTACTACAAGCCGGGCTCGCTCAAAGCCACCAACTGCCGCGCCGGTCGTGCCGCGCTCCTCGATTTCTGCGAGGCAGAGGGCGTGCCCTACGACCTCTGCGGCAAAGTGATCGTCGCCGTCACCGAGGGGGAGCGCCCGCGCCTTCAGGCGATCTATGAACGCGGTCAGGCGAACGGCGTCGCCTGCGAACTCGTCGGGCCGGAGCGGCTGCGCGAACTGGAGCCGCACGTGGCTGGCGTCGCGGCGATCCACGTGCCAGACGCCGGCATCGTGGACTACCCCGCGATGGGCCGCCGGCTCGCCGAGCGTGCGCAGGAGCAGGGCCTCGACCTTCGCCTGGGACACGCCGTCGTCGGCATCGAGACGCAGGCTAACAGCGTGACCGTCGAGACGACGCGGGGAGCCGTGAGGGCGCGGATGCTGGTCGCGTGCGCGGGCCTCCACGCCGACCGCCTCGCGCGGATGGCGGGCCTCGCTCCCGACGTGCAGATCGTGCCGTTCCGGGGCGAATACCTCGAGCTACGCCCCGAGGCCGCACACCTCTGCCGGACGCTCATCTACCCCGTTCCCGATCCGGCTTTCCCGTTCCTCGGCGTCCACTTCACGCGGATGATCCACGGCGGCGTCGAGTGCGGCCCGAACGCGGTGCTGGCGCTCGCGCGCGAGGGGTACGGCTGGGGCAACGTTCGCCTCCGTGACCTTGCCGAGACGCTGGGCTACGGCGGCTTCCGACGGCTCGCGATGCAACACTGGCGGATGGGGCTGTACGAGATGCACCGCTCGCTCAGCCGAGGCGCGTTCCTGAAGTCGCTCCAACGGCTCGTCCCTGCCGTCACACGCGCCGATCTCCGCGACGGCGGTGCAGGCGTCCGCGCCCAGGCTGTCACCCGCGACGGGGCCCTCGCCGACGACTTTGTGATCCACGCTACCGACCGGCAGGTGCACGTCCTCAACGCCCCGAGCCCGGCGGCTACGGCCTCGCTCGCTATCGGAGCGCGCATCGCGTCGCAGGTGGAGGAGCGGCTGGATGGAGCGCGTGCGACCAGCGTGGCCATGACGTCTCGCTGAGGCGCTGTCGGGACCGGAGGATCAATATCTTGCGCCCCGTTTCTAGAGCGCCGACCCGGCGACGGGTGCTCGCCAGTGGGGCGGTCGAACGCGCAGCCCGTTCGCACGTTTATGGCGGGGCACGTTCACATCTACATACATCCACACGTTCACACTCGAAGGCATGGCTGGTCATAATAAATGGTCCAAGATTAAGCGCCAGAAGGCAGCTACCGACGCCAAGAAGTCGAAGGCTTGGGCGCGCATCACTCGCGACATCATGATCGCGGCGCGCGAGGGCGGCGGCGATGCGGGCATGAACCCGAAGCTCGCGCTCGCCATCGACAAGGCGAAGGCGGAGAACATGCCGAAGGACAATGTCGAGCGCGCGATCAAGCGCGGCACGGGCGAGATCCAGGGCGCGGACTACGAGGAAGGGGCGTACGAGGGCTACGGCCCGCACGGCATCGCCGTTTACGTGGAGACGCTCACCGACAACACCAACCGCACCGTCTCGGAGGTGCGCCACGCCTTCAGCAAAGCCGGCGGCAACCTCGGCACGTCGGGCTCGGTCGCGTTCCAGTTCGACCGCAAGGGCATCCTCGAAGTCCCCGCTGAGGACGCCGACGGCAACGCGCGCGAGGAGGACGACCTCTTCCTGCTCGTCGCCGACGCGGGCGCGGAGGACCTCCGCCGCGAGGACGACCTGTTCGTGGTGACGACGCCCGTGGAGGAGTTCGCCGCCGTCCGCGACGCGCTCGAAGCCGAGGGCATCGCGCCGACCGACGACTCCGGGCTCCAGATGATCGCCTCCACCACGACCAAGCTCGCACCCGACGAGGCCGCCAAGGTGCTCAAACTCCTCGACCGCCTCGAAGACCTCGACGACGTCCAGGCCGTCTACTCGACGCTGGAGATGGACGACGAGACGATGGCGGCGTTGGCGTAAACCGTAGGGGCGGTTTGCAAACCGCCCCTACATCTTCGCTCTGTACCACGTTTGTCCTCTGCTATGATCGTCCTTGGCGTTGATCCCGGCACGCTGCACACGGGCTACGGCGTCATCGAGGTCGTGGGCAAGAAGGAGCGCATCCTTGCCTACGACGCCATCGACCTGCCGTCCGGGATGGCACACCCGAAGCGGCTGAGCGTGATCTACCAGCGCCTCACCGAGGTCATCGAGGCCACGCTGCCGGATGAGTGCGCGGTCGAGATGCCGGTCTACGGGCAGAACGCGCAGTCGATGCTCAAGCTCGGGCGGGCGCAGGCGGCGGTGATGCTCGCCGCGATGCACCGCGAGCTGCCCGTCACGCAGTACACGCCGAAGGAGGTCAAGAAGTCGGTCACGGGCAACGGCAACGCCTCGAAGCAGCAGGTCTGGTTCATGGTCAAGAGCCTGCTGAGCCTCACCGAGTCGCGCGGCCTCGACGCGTCCGACGCCTTGGCGGTCGCGCTCTGCCACGGTCACCGCGTCCAGCAGGGGGCCACGGGCCAGTTCAAGAACTGGAAGAGCTTCATCGAAGCCAACCAGGACCGCATCATCGAGTAGGGACGAACCCGGAAGCAGATGGGGGCCTGTCCGAGACAGCTAGGCCGGGTTCGGGCTGTTGGCTGTCAGCGATCGGCTCTCGGAATTGAGGCGTACGGCACAAAGAGGCCGTCGCTGTTCTTCGAACGCACGCGTGGCATCGAAACGAAAAGCGCGGCGGCGAGGGCCCTGCCTCACCGCCGCGCGAAGACCACTGCGCGGGAATCGTCAGGCCGCGCAGCAGATCATTCTGTGAACCGCGTGGTGCCAGGAGCGGCGAAGTCGAGCGAGGCTGCATCGGCGACGAGCACGTAGTCCTCCGACGAGGCGCACGCGTCGAAGCTCTGCGTGCTTGCCTCCACCGCACCAAGGTCGTCGGACGCACCCGTAGCGGGGTTGTAGCACCAGACGCGCGCCTGCGTGTCGGCGAGGCTGCTGAGGTCGAGCGTGACGGAGCGCCCATCGGGTACGTAGGCGATGAGCGAGCTGCCGTCGTCGGCGGCAGCGAGCAGCGTGAAGCGCTCCTCCTCGGTGCCGCGCCCAGCCACCACGGCCGACTCGCCGTCGCCGCCGTAGTCCGGGACGAGGCGGAAGAACGCGCGCGAGCGGAGCAGGCTCGCCAGGTGCGTCATCGACTGCGCGGCGGGCGTTCCGAGCGCGTCCTGCCAGCCATCGCCGAAAAACCAGATCGGGTTGTTGCCATAGAAGTGGCCAAACGCGCCGCCGAGCACGCCCCCGTAGGCCTGGTAGCGGAGGTCACGCGTCGACACGTCGTACTCGCCTTCGTAGTGGCCCTCGAAGAAGACGAACGGGAGGGCGTCGTCGCGGAAGTAATCCTCGGCGACGCGGAGTGGGACGGCCTGCGGAGGATAGACGTACGTCGTGTTGAGGTCGAGGTCGAGGTAGCCGTAGACATCGAGGCCGCTCTCCTGGCCGCCGTGGCCAGTCCAGAGCTTGGCGTCCCCGGTCGACTCGATGCCGGCTTTGAGCGCGGCGTACTCCTCCACGAGGTCGAACGGGCCGTTCGGCCCCCAGTCGCCGCCCGCGACCCAGACGATGTTCGGCTGGTTCTGGTAGCGGTTGCCCAGGAAAGCGCCGTACGTGCGCAGGTTGTCTGGACCGTTGGCGTCGATACCGCTGCCCCAGCCGTCGTTCCCCTGCTGCCAGCCAGCGTAGGCCGGGAAGGCGAACACGATGAACTCGCGGGCCTCGGCATACTCTAGGAAGTCGTCAACGAGCTGCCAGTAGGCCTCGTTCGGGTCCGTGAAGTCGAGCTCGACGCCGTCCACGGTCGAGTTGAACGGCGGGTCGTCGTAGACGCTGTTGTGCGGTGGCGTCTGGTCCGAGAACGCCGCCTCGATGAGGTTGACGTAGATCGCGTTGAAGCCGCGCGCCTGGCGGTCGTCGAGGTAGCGCACCATCTCCTCGCGCGACAGGTTGGCGATGGCCGACCAGGCAGCGTCGCCGCTGACGAAGATCGGAGTGCCGGCTGCGTCGGCGAGGTAGCGCCCCTCGACGAGCTGGAGTGGATACCGGACGTTGGCGGGGCCGATGGGCGTCGGCGAGGTGGTATCGTCGTCGCTGCTGCGGAGGAAGTCGCACCCGGCCAGCCAGGGCAAACCGGCGAGGACCAGGAGGAGCAATCCAGCTACGCTGAGCCGGACACGAGAGGGGTGGGCCATGAGGAGGTCAAACGAGAGCGGAGAGAGAGCAGCGGGTGCGGACGAAAAACCACACCCGGGCCCGGCACAACCGATTGCCACTCGATTCTGTCTCGCAGATGCGCCAAATCCAGCAGGGTGAATGCCCTAGAGGGACCTGTGACCCGTTCTGAATCAGCCAGACAATGGCGGCACACTACGTCCGCCATGTGCCCAGCCTATAGTCCGCGTAGCCGAGTGTGCCGCTCGTGGGCGGGCTGGCCTGTCTCGTGCGCGTCCTACTCGTAGAAGATGCCGCGCTCCTCGTCGCGCACCCGCACCACATCGGCCACCTCGCCTCGGTCGAGCGCCTGGTTGCTCATCACATGCACGAGTTGCGCGATCTGGCGGTCCTTCTGCGGGGCCTGGTTCCACTCCGGGTGCGCCTGCTCGACCAGCGAGACGAGGATGCGCAGGTAGGGATAGCGCTCCTCCTTGCTGCCCAGCGTCGCGATGGACTCCGCGAAAAGCTGCGCGTTGCGGCCGACCTGACGGTCCATAATTTTTCGGTCGTTCACCATGGTCGCGCAGGGGTGTAAGAAGAGGAGGCAGGTCTATACCGAGGATGGGGTGTAGGGTTCTCCCCGGTCCCTGCCCCCGGTGATTTTTCTGCCGTGACGACACGGAGCGAGAGAGAGCCAGGGTCGGCGTCCCCAACCTTTGGGCGCGAACCTCCAGCTGGGGTGCCCGTAGATTGGCGGCCCCAACGACTCCCGATCCTGCTTCCCGCTTGTGCTCATGGCGCGCCGTCCCGACCGGATGCCGTACCGGCTCGACGACCTGCCGGTAGTACTGCCGTACTACCGCGCGGCGCGGGCGGCAGACCGCCTCGGGCGCGGCGACCTCGTCTACTACGGTCCGATGCCGAGCTTCTACGGCGTGGGCGAGGTCGTCGGCGAGATCGACGGCTTCGTGGTGGTCGACTTCCGGGGCACGGGGCTCTTCGGGGTGCACGAGGAGACGCTCGACGCGGCCTACATTCAGCCCATCCCGGCCGAGCATCTGGAGCGGATCTGAGACCGTGCAAGACAGCCTCGGTGGATGAGACGCAGTCCGGACGCGCGCGCGGCATCCTGGGACGGAGCACGCAATCCGCCGGAGGCATACCCGGTTGGCGGGCCTCGAGCGGTACGGCAGGGTTCCGCAGGCGTAGCCTGACGGCGCAGCCGCACATTCAGGCGTACTCTTTGGACGATGTGCCTGTGTCTCGCATCGTAGACCGTTCTGCCGACCCGTCCTGCTACCGCCATGCGCCGCCTGTTTCTGCTCCTCTTCGCCTGGGCGATTGTCCTCACACTCGTCGCTTGCGGGCCGAGCGCGGAGACCCCCGCCGCACCCGTCGAGGACACCAACGTCACAGCAGTGCAGACGCCAAGCTTGCGTGTGAGCGTGGTCGAGGGCGTCGGCGGCTACGTGGATGACTTCGAGGACCGCGCCCGCTCCGAGGCGGTGTGGCTGGCTGTCGCCGACGGGCAGGCCGAGGCGCAGGTCTACGCGCAGCCGGGCGGCATGCAGGCGGCTTCGCAGCACCACCTCACGGTCGAGGCGACGCGCCCCGCCGAGCCGGGACCGACCGACACCGCGGGTGCCATCGCGCGCCTCGCCGCCGCCGCCGACGGCTTCGACGCCACGGTCTTCGATGGGCTCCGCTTCGCGCTGCGTGGCACACCGGGTACCTACATCGTCCAGCTTGGCTCCGCGCGGGTGGTGGACTACGATCACTTCAACGCCTACGTGACGCTTTCCTCCGAGGAGTGGACCCGATTCGAGGTCCCGTTCTCGCAGTTCAGCCAGGAGGGCTACGGCCAGCCCGTCGCATGGACCGGCCGCGACCTCACGCACCTCGCGTTCTACGCGCTTGCAGGTGGTGACGTCACGCTTGGCATCGATGACATCGTGCTCTTTTGAGCCGTGGGAGGCGCTTCTGGAAAAAAACGTAGGGTGTAGGCTGCGCGGCTAGGTACGTGTCAGCGATAGGGGGTAGGGAGGTTGGTGCGCCGTAACGCGCCATGTTGCTGTCCAAGCGGACAGCGTGGTGCCGGACCCCTTTGCGGGAGGCCCGGACTTCCTCTCTTCTCTCTCTCCACTCTTCCCATGCGTACCTCTCTACGTCTAGCGGCGCTGTGCGCGCTGCTCGTGCCAGGCCTCGCCCTCGCACAGACCGCCCAGGTCCAGGTCATCCACAACAGCCCCGATCCGGGTGCCACCGTGGTCGACGTCTACATCAACGGCGACCTCGCCATCGACGACTTCGAATTCCGCACGGCGACGCCGTACCTCGACCTCCCCGCCGACACCGAACTGCTCATCGACGTTGCCCCTGGCGACTCGGAGAGCGCGGCCGAAACGCTCGGCACCTTCCCGTTCACGCTCGACGAGGGCGTCAACTACCAGCTCATCGCGACGGGCGTGCTGGCCCCTGACGCGTTCTCGATGAACCCGAACGAGGTCTCGACGGCCTTCACGCTCCTCGCCGCCGCGGAGACGCGCACGACGAGCGACGCGGGCAACGTCAGCTTCGCCATCGTCCACGGCTCGCCCGACGCGCCGACGGTCGACATCGAAGCGCGCGGCGTGGCGCTCCTCGCCACGGCGACTTACACGGACATCTCGGACTACGTGACCGTTCCGGCCGCGCAGTACACCATCGACATCAAGCCGGCGGGCGTCGACTTCGTCGTGGCGTCGTTCCAGGCTCCGCTCGCGCGGGCGGCTGGCCAGGCGGGCACCATCCTCGCCTCCGGTTTCCTGACGCCGGAGGATGACCAGGACGGTCCGGCCTTCGCGCTTCTCGGCGTGCTGCCCAGCGGCGCGACGTTCCTGCTCCCGCCCGCCTCGGCACCGACCGCGCCGGTGCAGATCATCCACAACAGCCCCGACCCGGGTGCCGCCATCGTGGACGTCTACCTGAACGGCGAACTGGCCGTGGACGATCTCCCGTTCCGCAAGGCCACGCCGTATCTCCCGCTCCCGGCTGAGTCGGCCATCGAGGTTGCCATCGCGCCGGGCACGTCGGAGAGCGTCGAGGAGGCCCTCGACACGTTCACCTTCGTTCTCGACGCGGGCGTGAACTACCAGGTCATCGCCACCGGCGTACTCGATCCCGAGGCGTTCTCGATGAACCCGAACGAGGTCTCGACAGCCTTCACGCTCCTCGCCGCCGCGGAGACGCGTATGATGGCGTCCGATCCGTCGCTCGTCGAGTTCTCGGTCGTCCACGGCTCGCCGGACGCACCGACGGTAGACGTGATCGCCCGCGACGTGGCCACGCTCGCGACGGTCACCTTCCAGGACATCACCGGCTACGTCGGTGTGGCCCCGGATGCCTACACCATCGACATCGCCCCGGCAGGCGGCGCGCCGATCGCGTCGTTCGCAGCCGACCTGAGCGCGGCGGGCGGCTCGGCGTTCACGATCCTCGCCTCGGGTTTCCTCTCGCCGGACGACGACCAGGACGGCGAGGCCTTCGGCCTGCTGGCCGTCCTGCCGAACGGCTCGGCGAAGCTGCTCCCGGCAGCGGCGCTGCCTGAGGGCGACGGCGTCCGTGCTGGCGACGCGGCTGCCGAGGCGCTGCCCTCGCAGCTGGTGCTCGACGGAGCCTACCCGAACCCGTTCACCACGACGGCGCGGATCGGCTTCGGCCTCCCCGCTGACGCCGAGGTGAGCGTGCGCGTCTACGACGTGCTTGGCCGCGAGGTGATGGCGCTGCCCGCGCAGTCGTTCGCCGCCAGCGCTGCTCAGAGCGTCGAGGTCGAGGCCGCGTCGCTCGCGGCTGGCACCTACGTCTACCGCGTCGAGGCGCAGATGGGTGCCGAGGTGCAGACGCAAACCGGTCGCATGACCGTGCTCAAGTAGCACATCGGTTTGCAGGCCCGTAAGCCTGCCCATACCGACACAGGCCGAGGGCCGGGGCACGAAGGTGTCTCGGCCCTCGGTGCGTTCGGTGCGAGGCATCGCGTGTGGGAACGCGCGGGGCCTCTGCGGTTTTCGAGTGCGCCTGTCCTCCCACGCTCACGCTGCCATGCCTGCCTCGCTCCTCGTCTGCCACCTCGGCCGCGTCGGCTATCGGGACGCGTGGGCCCTCCAGCGGCGGGTGCAGGCGCGGCTCATCGCGGCGAAGCGGGCCGACGAGGCCGACGGCCTGCCGCACGTGCTGCTGACGGTGGAGCACCCGCCGGTCTACACGCTTGGCAAGAACGGCGATGCGGCGCACCTGCTGCGCTCGGGCGAGGCGCTCGCGGACCTCGGCGCGACGTTCGTGCCGACCGACCGCGGTGGCGATATCACGTTCCACGGCCCTGGCCAACTCGTCGCCTACCCGATCCTCGACCTCGACCGGATCGCCTACGCCGATGGGAAGCGCGGTTCGGACATCCACCGCTACCTCCGCGAACTGGAAGAGGCCGTCATCGAGACGTGCGCAGACTACGGCCTCGTCGCGGGCCGCGTGGACGGGCGCACGGGCGTCTGGATCGGACCCGACGGGCGAGGCCCTGAGCGCAAGGTCTGTGCGATGGGCATCCGCTGTAGCCGTTGGGTGACGATGCACGGCCTCGCGCTCAACGTGGCAACAGACCTCGGCTGGTTCGACCACATCGTGCCGTGCGGCATCGCCGACCGCGGCGTGACCTCGCTTGCGCACGAGTGCGGGCAGCCCGTCTCGCTCGCGGACGCAACGGCTCGGCTCGTGCCCCGTCTCGCGGCTCGGTTTGGGCTGGAGCGTGAGGAGGTGCACGGCGAGGCAGCCCGCGCCAGGCTCGACGCCTTCGTCGCACCGGCAGCGGTCGAATAGCCTGTGCACCCCGAGCCGTGCGCGAAACGACGACGGGCGGGACCCGTAGTTTGGAGCATCACACTTCGCCAGCCCGCGGGATGGGCCTGGCACCGTCTTCTCCCTCTCAGCCTCTGCCCCCACGATGGCCGCCTTCAGCATCGAGCAGTTCGCCCGGCAACTCCTCATCGAGAGCCTCTTCTACGACGAGGAGTACAGCGCCCTCGGCAACGTCAGCCTCATCGACCCCGAGCAGACGCGCGAGCGCTTCCTCGCCTCCTACGACCCCGACCGCCAGCTCTACCTCATCGAGGAGGCCATCGAGTGGGAGGACCTCGACGCGGACAAGGACGGCGAGATCGACTACGCGCTGGCCGTGGATGGCACGGAGCACGGCACCTACGCGGCCCCGGACGCCGCCGCCGATGAGCTGCTGAAGCTGGCCGCCGAGCACGGCCTCACGCCGACGTTCATGATCCTCTTCGAGGAGGACGAGTTTTAGTGCGGCCGTGGCCTGTATCTCCGTTCTGCCGTGAGGAGATCCACAGCCACACGGCAGAACGGGGGCACGGCTACACGGAGGTACTTCCCCACACCCGCCACGCGAGGGTGGCCCAGCCTGCGATGAGGGCCACGCCGCCAATCGGGGTGATGGCACCGAGAATCGGAATGTCGGCCAGGACGAGCGCGTAGAGGCTCCCTGAGAACACGACGATGCCGCCGACGAAGAGCCAGCCTGCGAGGCGCACGTCGAGGCCCTGGAGCAGCAGGATGCCGATGAAGAGGAGCGCGAGCGTGTGCAGCAGGTGGTAGAGTACGCCCGTCTTGAACACGGCGAGGCGCTCGGGCGTGACGGCGTTTTCCAATCCGTGCGCGCCGAATGCACCGGCAGCCACCCCGAGGCCACCGAAGACGGCACCGAGTGTAAGCAGCACGCGAGCCGCCTGGAGGAGGTCAGGAGAGACGTCGAGCATGTCGGACTGGAGCATCACGCCTCCTCGTCGGGCTCGGCGATCTCGAAGGGGCGCGTGAGGTCGTTGAGCTTCAGCGTGTACGCGCCTGGGGCGTAGCGGCCGTCGAGCGGGAGGTAGAAGCGGAACGGGCGTACGACCTGTGTGCAGAACGCGCCCTTCGGCCGCTTCATCGTGAGCGTGACCGTGATGAGGTTACCCGCGCGTGCCTGCTCCACGTCCGAGAGCTGCGAGCAGCCATCGGGGAGCGCGCCCTTGACGAGCACCTCCACCGAGACGCCGTCGGCCGTGCGCTCGCCGAGTGGAGCCGGGCGCACGTGCAGCGTGTCCACGACAGCAGGGTAGCGGAAGAACGCTTGCGTCGTGTCCCGCGGGGCCAGCGCGAGCGTCTCGCGGGCATCCGGGGCGTCGGCGAAGCGGTGGCCGAACGTGTCGTCAGGGGCAGCCACGCGGTCGGAGCCGCCGCAGGCAGCGAGGGCGACGAGCGCGAGCAGGAAGAGGGCCGAGCGGAGCATGGGTCAGGCGGCCGGGGCGTCCAGGATCGCGATGCGCTCGTAGCCGTCGGCGACGAGTTCGCGCGGGGCATCGCCCCAGAGCCGCTCCAGGTCGTAGAAGGCGCGCTTCTCCTCGTTGAAGACGTGCATGACTACGTCCACGTAGTCGAGCAGCACCCACACGAGCGAGGTGTAGCCCTCGCGGTGCCAAGGCAACTCGCCGGTCGCCTCCTTGACGCCCATGCGCACGCCGTCGGCGATGGCCTTGATCTGGACGTCCGAGGTGCCGGTCGCGAGCACGAAGAAGTCCGCCACGCCGGAGACGCCGCGCAAGTCCAGCACCGTCACGTCTGCGGCCTTCTTGTCCAGCATCGCATCCACGGCCAGTTCGACGAGCGTACGGGTCGGCGTGGGGGTGGCGCGTTGCTTGGCGGGCGCGTTCGGACGGGTCGGCTTGGTCGAGGCGTTGGGCATGGAGGCAGACGTGGATGCGTGGGGGCGTGAAGGAAGGGGAGCGTGAGTGGGGAGCAGCGTAGGAAAGAAGCTACGGGTTGAGGCAGGGCGGGTTGCCGGGGCGCGAGAGGTTTTGGAGTGGGGCAGAGCCTACTCGAACGGACGGAGGGTGGCGTAATCGCAGCCGAGGATGACGCTGGCGTCGAGGTAGACATCGCGGCGCTCCTCGCGGACGCGGGCCTCTGGGATGCCGAGCGCGGCGGCCACCTTCAGCGCGGCGGCTTCATCGCCGATGCGGTCTACCACCTCGGAGCGCTCCACGCCGAAGTCGGGCACATTGCCGCTTTCTACGACGTCGAAGCCGCGATCTCGGAGGAAGGCCGTCGTCGTCGCTGCGAGGCCTGCGTCACCGCAGCCGTTGCGGACATCCACCTGAATGATCTCGCCGTAAAGCTCGGCCGGGTTGGTCTCCCGAACGGCGTCGGCGCGAGGGGCGAGGAAGCGGTTGGCCAGCGCGTAGAGCAGCATCAGCGCCGCGATGCCGCCCACGATGAGCGCTAGGTTGAGCAGCGCGCCCACGATGGGGGACGAAGCGCGACGGGTCGTCGCCATAAGCGAGGCCGCGAGGCCGACTCAGTTGCGCCAGAAGAGCGTGTCGTAGTCCGACGACCCGTAGCCGGCCCGGAACGACGAGCCGCCGAAGTACGGGCTGTAGCCATACCCGAGGCCAGGTGCGCCATAGAGACCGCCTGCGTTGCCGAAGGGATTCTGGCTGAACTGCAGGCGGATCATGCTGTTCTCAGTCGGGCGATAGGCCAGCTCCGCGTTGCGGATGAAGACCTGGGCGGGCTGGTTCTCGCTGAAGCCGAACGCGCTCTGCAACTGGCTGCTGCCGAAGGGCGCGTGCGCCACTCCCACGTCCACGCGGCCTGCGAGGTTGGCCGTCGGCTGCCAGCGCAACGAGGTCGTGTAGAGCCCCATCCCGAAGCCGCCTGCGCTGCCAAAGCTCGAGTACGACACCTCATAGCTGTGGGAGAGCTTGAACGCGTCACCCGAGAAGAAGCGCCCCAGGGAAGCCCCGGCTGGGTTAGCCGTCACCATGACCGGCGCGGGGCCGTTCGGCGCATCGGCGCGGAACTGGGCCTGCACAGGCGTCGTGGCGAGCAGAAGGGCGAGTAGGAGCGTAGCGAAGGCGAGACGCATAGCAGCGAGTGGCTACAGTGGACGGGTGAGCAGCAAAGAAAAGGAGTGGGGCGGGGCCATGTCAATGCGACCTCGCGTACCCCGGTACTCAGCCCAGCAAGTACCCTGGCCTCGGACGAGTGTTTCGGAAAGCACACGGCAGGGACACGGTTTCGGACACCGGTCGGTGTGGTACGCTAAGCTGTGCTGTTTTTACACAGTCGGAAGATCCCTGGGCGAAGCGTTGTCGAAATACCCGACAGGGGAGTTGACGCCCCAAAAATCACGATGGAGGCGCTTCCAGCAGGAGTAGCCTCGCGCGGGAACGCTCGCGCGACAACCTGCGCGATCATCCTCGAGGAGCCCAAGTTCTGGCCCTGGGTGGCAGGCCTTTTGCCATCAGCAGGAGTGTCTAACCCACATCACATCCGAAGCCATGGGCCAGCAACAACTTCTCCTGCTCACCCTCACCGTCGTCATCGTCGGGATTGCCACCGCCACCGCCATCAACGGCTTCATGGAGAACCGCCGTAAGGCCGAGGTGGACACCATCGTCAGCGACCT
>JBCDFO010000012.1:0-29327 GCA_039177895.1 Bacteroidota bacterium | reverse complement strand
GGGCTGGGACGACCCGCGCATGCCGACGGTCGCGGCGATGCGGCGGCGCGGCGTCACGCCCGAGGCGCTGCGGGCCTTCTGGGAGAGCGCGGGCATCACCAAGACCAACAGCCGCGCCGAGATGGCGCAGCTCGAATACGCGATCCGCGACGATCTCAACACCCGCGCCCCGCGTGTCCTGGCTATCCTCGACCCGCTGAAGGTCACCGTCACGAACTGGCCGGAGAATGAGGTGGAGGAACTGGAGGGCGGCTACTGGCCGCGCGACATCGACCGTGAGGGCAGCCGCCCCGTCCCGTTCGGGCGCACGCTCTACATCGAGCGCGACGACTTCCGCGAGGACCCGCCGAAGGACTACTACCGCCTCGCGCCGGGCCGCGCCGTGCGCCTGCGCCACGCCTACGTGCTCCGCTGCGACGAGGTCGTCAAGGACGACGCGGGAGAGGTCCTCGAACTCAAGTGCACGTACTTCCCGCGCGATGAGCAGGGCCACGACACCTCCGGGCTCAACCCGAAGGGCACGATCCATTGGGTCAGCGCCGACCACGCCGTCCAGGCCGAGGTGCGGCTCTACGACCGCCTCTTCCGCGTACCGGACCCGGATGACGTACCCGAGGGCGGTAGCTTCCTCGACCACCTCAACCCCGACTCGCTGCGCGTGGTGACGGGCTACCTCGAACCGAGCCTCGGCAAGGCGCAGGTCGGCGACCGCTTCCAGTTCGAGCGCCAGGGCTATTTCGTCGTGGACCAGGACAGCACGGACGGGCACCTGGTCTTCAACCGCACCGTCACGCTGCGCGACTCGTGGGGCAGCGAAGAGGAGGCGACCACGGGCGAGAGCGCCGAGGAGAAGGCCGCCCGCAAGGAGCGCCAGCGGCAGTTGGAGGCCGAGCGCGGCGACCCCGTGGAGGCCCTCGACGCCGACGCCCGCGCCGCCTACGACCGGGTCGCCAGCCTCGGCGTGAGCCAGGGCGATGCGCTGCTCCTGGCCCAAGACCCGCTCCTCGCGCAGTTCTTCGACGACGCCCTCGCCGCCCACGGCGACGCCGCCACCGTCGCGCCGTGGGTGACCAACGAGGTGCAACGCGTGCGCAAAGACACGCCGTTGGCCGACCTCAAATTCGCTGCCGCCGACCTCGCCGCGCTCGTCGCACTCGTGGACGACGGCACGCTCTCCAACCGCGCCGCGAAGCAGGTCCTGGATGCCATGGCCGAGACCGGCGACGCGCCTGCTGACATCGTGGAGCGCGAAGGCCTGCGTCAGGTCTCCGACACCGGCACGCTCGGGCCCGTCATCGCCGAGGTGCTGGGCCGCTTCCCCGACAAGGTCGCGGCCTACCAGGGCGGCAAGACGGGGCTGCTCGGCTTCTTCGTCGGCCAGACGATGCGTGCCACGGGCGGCTCGGCCAACCCGGCGCTGGTGAAGGAACTGCTCGCGGAGGCGTTGTCGTGACGGGGGCTGTCGGCTGGTGGCTGGCGGCTGTCGGCGAGAAGTGGTGGGGGCGTGTGCTCGGCGTAGCTCCCCCCGTTCTGCGTCGTCTCCGCGCTGCGCGCTCCGCTCCTCGAACTGTCCCCCTCACGCGTGAGGGGGACAGCTTGACCGCCGTCCAGGCGCGTCAAGCGGGGGGTGCCGCTCCGGCGCGAGCCCTCACGCTGCTCCTCACCCTCCTTCTCGCCCTTCCCACGTTCGCCCAACCGAGCACCCCCACGCTCCCGCCAGGCGTGCCCCAGGTGTCCGCCGAGGCGCGCGTGACGCTGCTCACGTTCTACCCGCGCGAGGATGTCCACACCATCTTCGGCCACAGCGCCTTCCGCATCGTAGACCCCGCCACGGGCCTCGACCGCGTCTACAACTTCGGCACGTTCGACTTCGACCAGCCGTTCTTCGTCCTCCGCTTCATCCGCGGGCAGCTCGACTACACCCTGTCGGTCGCCGACTTCGAGGCGGTGCTGGCGTTCTACCGAAGCCAGGGCCGCGCCACCGTTGAGCAGACGCTTGCCCTCGACAGCACGGCGGTGCGGACGATGTTCGCGCTCCTGGAGACGAACTACCTCCCCGAGAACCGGACGTACCGCTACGACTTCTTCTTCGACAACTGCGCCACGCGCCTCGTCGATGCCGTGGACGACGCGACGCCGGACACGCTGCGCCTCGGCACCTTCGAGGACGACGCGACCTTCCGCGACCTGCTCCAGCCGTACCTCGCCGAGCAGCCGCTGCTACGCCTCGGCATCAACCTGGGCCTCGGTCTCCCCACCGACGCCATCGCGACGGACTACCAGCGGACGTTCCTCCCGCTCGAACTCCTCGACGCCTTCGACCGCGCCACCCTTGGCGGACGGCCGCTTGTGGCCCGGACCGACACGCTCTTCTGGACGGGCTACGCCGAGCGCACCCCCAAGACCTCGAACTGGCCGCTCGCGCTGACGTGGGCGCTGTTCGTGCTCGGCGTCGCACTGACGGTGCTCGGCTGGCGGCGCGGCGCAGAGGTCGGCACGTGGGGTCGGCGCGGCGATGCGCTGCTGTTCGCGGTCGCGGGTCTGTCGGGGGCGATCCTGGCGTTTCTGTGGTTCGGGACCGAGCACCGCGTCACGGGGCCGAACCTGTCGCTGCTGTGGCTCTGGCCGACGCACCTCCTCGTAGTGCCGCTCCTGCTGCGCACGGCGCTGCCGGGCTGGGGGCGGATCTACCTCGGCGCTGCGGCGCTCGCGGCAGGCGGCATGGCGCTGACGTGGGGGCTCTGGCCGGAGACGTTCCCGACGCCGCTGTGGCCGGTGGCGGCCCTGCTGGCACTGCGCGCGGCGCGTCGGGCAGCCATGGCTCGGACTGCGACCGGGGAGTTGGCGGCGTCCTCGTGATCCAGATAGGGGAGGATCAGCCGGTTAAGAAAAAAGTTTGTTGGAACAAGTAAGGAGGTCTATGGTCGGAGCCTCTACAGCCATTCCCCAGACCCACGGCTCTTCTCCATCCAACCCCATCCTGCCATGTTCCGCTTCTTCGCCAGCGTCTTCGCTGCCGCCCTCGTCCTCGTCGCGTTTACCGCGCTCCGCCCCGCCGAAGCCCCCGCCACCGTCCTCGACGTTCCCGCCGGGAGCTACGCGCTCGACGCCGTCCACTCCGAGGTCGCCTTCGAGGTGCGCCACTTCGGCGTCTCCAACGTGCGCGGTGAGTTCACCGACTTCGACACCGAGATCTCCTTCGCCGATGGGACGGTCGGCAGCATGTCCGTCTCCGCGACGATCCAGGTCGCCTCGGTGGACACGGACAACGAGCGCCGCGATGGCCACCTCAAGAGCGACGACTTCTTCAACGCCGAGCAGTTTCCGACGATCACGTTCACGAGCACGCGCGTCGAGGACGCCGACCCGAACGACGACGAGTTCCTCCTGATCGGCGACCTCACCATCCGCGACGTGACCAAGGAAGTCGCGATGGAGGTCGAGATGTTCGGCCCCGTCACCGGGCGCGAGGACAAGACGCACATCGGCTTCGAGGCCGAGACGGAGATCAACCGCCAGGACTTCAACGTGAAGTGGGGCGGCGCGCTCTCGGGCGGCGAACTCGTCGTGAGCGACGACGTCGAGATCGAGCTCGACATCCAGGCCATCCTTGCCGAAGGGTAAACCCTTTCGAGCCGCAGACCCGAAGCGCCGGGGCCCCGTGAGGCCTCGGCGCTTTTCTGTGCGTCACTGGTGTGTCCGTCAGCGATGCACCGGGAGCCACGCGAGGGGAGCCCCCACATGTCGACGCGCAGCCGCCCGGCGGGCGTGACGGGTCGGAACCGCTTCCGAAAAGGCAGGCAGCCACCTACTCTGAGAGCGGTCACCTCGTCTCACGCTTTCGCTTACTGCCATGCGTCCCACAGCCCCCCACGTCGTCGGGATCGACTTCTCCGACGCCTCCGCCCGCGCCCTCCGCGCCGCCGCCGGGCTCGCCCTCACCGCCGCCGCGCCGCTCCACGTTGTCCACGCCGACGAGACCCAAGCCACGGCCAGAGCTGTCGGCTCAGACGTGCTGCTCACGGACCTCCGCGCCTTCGTGCGGCGCACGTTCGAGGGGATGCAACCCGGCGTGCGCATCACGTACGCCATCGCGCGCGACCTCTCGCCCGGCCTGGCGCTGAGCAGCTACGCGAAGGACGTCGAAGCCCGCCTCCTGGTGGTGGGCACGCACGGGCGGCGGGGGTTGAAGCGACTGCTCCTCGGCAGCGTCGCCGAAGAGGTGGTGCGCACCGCGCCGTGCCACGTCATGACGATCCCGGATCCCGTGGACGAGGCGTCGTCGCCAGTCAACCGTCCCGTGCTCGCCCCCGTCGACTTCTCGCTGGCATCGGAGGAAGGCCTCCGCCTCGCCCGCATGTGGGCCACCCGGCTCAACGCCCCGCTGGTGCTCCTGCACGTGATCGACGCGGGGCCGTATCCAGCGTTCTACCTCCCCGACCTCGCTGAGGGGTACACGCTCACGCAGCTCCTCGACGAACGCGCCCGCAAGCGGCTGCCGCGCTTCTACGCGCAGGCCGTCCATGGCACGGACTTCGGGCCGGAGTGCGCGGAGGCCGATGGCATCCAGGCCGAGACGGCCGTCGGGCGCGCCGACGTCGAGATCGCGGCCTTCGCCGAGGAGATTGGGGCCCGCCTGATCGTGATGGCGACGCGCGGGCTGACGGGGCTGGAGCACGTCCTGCTCGGCAGCACCGCCGAGCGCACGCTCCGCCGCGCACCATGCCCCGTGCTCACGCTCCGCCCGAGTCCCACGGCCGACTCGCCCGGTGATGCCGCCGCCGTTCGCGCCGACGCACGGGCCCTCCTCGAAGCCGACCTCCACCTTCCATAGCGCGCCGACGCTGCCCTCTCCACATTCAACCGGTTCCTTCCATGCTGAAGATCGACCGCGTCCTCTTCCCGACCGACCACTCCGGCTGCGCCGACAGCGCCCTCGGGCACGCCGTGGCCCTGGCCTCGCTCTACGACGCCGAACTCCACGTCCTGACTGCCCTCGACGCCTACGACGACCTCGACGAGGTGCTGGACGACGACGACCTCGACGATGCCTCGTACCTCCTGCGCCAGCACGACCGCGTGCGGATCGTCCGCGTGGCCGAACTCGGCAGCTCCGCCGCCGACGTGATCCTCGACTACGCCACACATTCCGACATTGACCTCGTGGTGATGGCAACGCATGGGCGGCGCGGGGTGGCGCACCTGCTCCACGGCAGCGTCGCCGAGCGGGTCGTCCGGGAGGCACCGTGCCCCGTGCTCACGCTCCGCTGCGACGCGCCTACGCTCGACGCCGACGACGGGACCGACAACCGCATCCTCGTCCCGTTCGACTTCTCGGAGCGCTCGCGCTACGCCCTCGACTACGCCGCCGACCTCGCCCGCGTCTTCCGCGCCGACCTCGACCTCGTCCACGTCGTCTCCGACGCGATGTGGCCGGACGTCTACGGCTTCGATGCGGGGGCCACCAACACCGACGTGCTCCAGGCGCGCACCCGGACGGCCCTCGACCGGCTCGTCCGCGAGCTGCGGGCCAGCGGTATCGCGGCGCACGCGCACGTGGACGTCGGCTTCCCGACGACGTGCCTCGCAGACCTCGCCACGGAGCGCCGCGCCGACCTCATCGTGATGGCCTCGCACGGGCTGACCGGGCTGAAGCGGCTGCTCCTCGGCAGCGTCGCCGAGAACACGGTCCGCCTTGCGCCCTGCCCCGTGCTCGTCGTGAAGTCCTTCGGCAAGTCGCTCCTCTCCGAGCGCGATCTCACGCTCTCCGGGATGACGACGGCGTAGGCAGACTTGGTCTCTCGTCCTTGGTCCATTGTGTTGCATGGGAACCCGCAAGGGACCAGGGACGGCGACCTCCGCGCTCAGGACGTATAGTCGATGGGGACGCCGTCGATGTGGTCGGGACCGAGGATCTCGACGTAGGCGCGTACCGCCTCGGATACGCTGGCAAACGTGCGGGTGCGAACGGGGCCAAAGCGCGCGACGCCGACCTCGTATTGCTCGTGTAGGTGGACCTGCTCGCCGTCGGCTTCCAGGCGCACGCCCATGAAGTCCAGCGAGCGTGTCTCGGGGCGCGGTAGCGAGCCATCGGCTTGCAGGATCGCGGCGGCGGCGGCAACGAGGACGCTGAAGCGGGCACGTCCGTCAGGGAGGGCTCGTCGCTCCGGCACGTTGAGATGGCCCGTGTCGAGGAGTTGCTCGCAGAGCGCCAGTTCGCCGGGGACCTCGTGTTTGGGCACGGTGCGAGGCATCGGCTCCAAGGGACCTGGGACGAATGAACAGGGACCAGCTCCCTCACCCAAACATCGTGAAGCGCTCGTCCGTGGCGGGCGGCTTGAAGTAGGTCGTCCCGGTGCTCTCGACGGCGGCGACCTGGCGGAGCAGCTCGGCGAAGTCGTCGGGGTTGTTCACGAAGTCGATCTGGGCGACGTTGAGGATGAGCAGCGGGCCCTTCGCGTAGTGGAAGAAGAAGCGGTCGTAGGCGTCGGCGAGGTCCGCGATGTAGGCGCGGTCCATGCTGCGCTCGTAGCTCCGCCCGCGCTGCGCGATGTTGTGCATGAGCCGGTCCACGGACGACTGGAGGTAGACCACGAGGTCCGGCGCGGGCGCGTTGGGCTCCATGATCGAGAAGAGCGACTCGTAGAGCGCCATCTCGTCGCCGTCGAGCGTGAGCCGGGCGAAGATGCGGTCCTTGTCGAAGGTGTAGTCCGCGACGACGGCCTGCTGGAAGAGGTCGCGGTCGCGGAGCGCCTTCTGCTGGCGAAAGCGGCTCGCGAGGAAGTTGAGCTGCGTCTGGAACGCCCAGCGCTTCGGGTCCTCGTAGAACCGCGCCAGGAACGGGTTTTCCTCAAACTCCTCCAGCACGAGCCGTGCGCCCGTTTGCTCCGCGAGCATGCGCGCGAGCGTGGTCTTGCCCGCGCCAATCACGCCCTCGATGGCGACGTAGCGAAAGCGGTCAGGGAGCGGCGTGGACACGAGGCGCGGCGGCGAGTCGAAGAGGGGACGCCGGAAAAAGCGGCGCAGAACATCGACAGAATACCGACGCCCGGTGACAGGATCTGTCAGAGGCCCGTGAAGTGCGGAGCTCCAGCTATTGCTCCGAGCGGACTACTACGGCAGCCGTGCGCTCAGCGTCGTGCCCCAGAAGACCGTGCCCCGGTCGAAGTCACGGTCGTCGTCGCTTGCGAAGTAAACGCTGCGCGTCATGCGTAGGTCGAAGCGCTCGCCTAGCCGGTACACACGGGGGTTCTCCTGCAGCAGACCTGCCAGCCGGACGAGCCCACCGAGGCTGAACCCGAGGCCGTAGGTAGTCGGGGCATCGCCTTCTCTCGTGAAGCCACCGCCCTCGAAGCGCCCGAATGACGCCGTAAACGTCTCGCCGAGCACGAGCTGCATGCCGCGCCGCCCGATGTAGGGGTTAACCAGGTTCGGGACGCAGGACACTCCCACAGGCAATTCGTCGGGGCAGCTACGTAGGCCGTCGTCGCCGCGTCCGATGAGCGCGTCGGCGAAGCGGATCGAGCCAAACCAGTCGCCGACGGCGGGGCTCGTCACCTCCTGGTCGGCCTGGACGCTGAGCGTGAGTGCAGCGGCGCGGACGTGGCCTGATCGCACAGCGAGGTCGTAGCCTGCTGTCACTGCCCAGCCGAGACGGACGAAAGATGGAGCAGGCTCCCTCCCGTAGAAGGCAAAGGCCGCTCCCGGAAACTCTGGCGATAGTTCTGGTTCCTCGGCCCCGCGGGTGCGGGCGTAGGCGAGACGCACGTTGAGGTCGACCCCCTCGTGTTCGTTCGTGCGCCAGCCAGCGAGGCGGGCCACAGGGATATCCGCGAGCACCCCCAAGTCAACGGCGGTAGCGCTCAGCACCAGGGATTCGGTATCGGACAGCTCCTCGGGGTCGACTTCCCCAGGAAACAAGACCTCCTCGCCGCCCTGGACGAGAAATACGGACGTTTCCTTAGCCCACCGGATACCGAGTCCAAGGCTCACCGCAATGGGTCCATCGTAGCCCACTCCGACGTTCAAGGCTGTGAACGACTCCTCGGGCGATATCTCGCCGATCACCTCGTCGCTCTCGCTGCGGTATGTGACTGTGCCGAACTCGAGCCTGCTCCGCGCAACCCCGATTCCTAGGTGCAACGGGATGCCGAAACGCTGCGCGTCGAGACCAACGCTGAACGCGTAGCTGCTTCGGTCGAGATCGTCAACGCCTAGCCACGCCGTGCGAGGTGCTCCACTCAGGCGCAGACCGTTCGCCGTCGGGTGGCCCAGCAGCGCTGGGTTCGCGAGGAAGCCCAGGACATCGGCTGTGGACGTGGCGACTGTGGCATCGCCCAGCGCGACGGCCTCGGGGCTTTGGGGAAGCTGCAGTAGGGAAAAGGGCTGGGCCGTCGCCGGAGCTATGAGCGGAAGCATCCACAGCAGTACGACGAACAGGACGCGCATAGGGCGATCGGGCAGAGTTAGGTAGAGCCCGAACATAACTAAACCCCACGATCGCGCCAGGTCACTGGAACGTGCCCTGCCCACGCGAACTGTGGGACGAGCCTACGGCATCCGCACGCGCAGCGTGAGGCCGGCGAACTGGCTCTCTGAGCGCGCGCCCGCGAAGTAGGTCGCCGTCGAGAAGCTCACGTCGTAGCGCTCGGCCAGGGCCGCGAGGCGCTCGTTGCCCGTCGAGAGGGCGTAGACGCGCAGGGCGCCGCCGAGGCGCACCTCGAAGCCACTCGTGCGGCGGGCGTCGTAGCCAAAACCGTCGAAGGTGCCGTAGTGCAAGCCGAACGTCTCGAAGAAGGTCAGCCGCAGCCCGCGCCGGGCCGTCGTGATGTCGCTGCCGCGCCCGAGGAGGGCGTTGTCCAGCAGGTTGAGGTCGCCCAGGACGGGTTCGTAGGACACCGCGCCGTCCGCCGCGACGCGCGTGAGCTGGTGCTCGGCCTGAATGGCTGCAGTCGCTTCCACGAGGCGGATATGCGCGTCGAGCCGGGTGCGGTGGTCGAGGCCAAACGTGACGGCATAGCCAAGGCGGGCCATCCGCGGCAGCGGCTGTGCAAACGCGCCTGAGCCGACCTCGCTGCCCACGTGCATCTGCGCGTAGCCGACCGCGAGATCGAGCACCGGGCGGAAGTCGGCCTGCTGCGCCACGCCGAGGAGGCCGAGCACAGGTGCCTCGACGAGCGCGCCTATGTCGAGCGTTGTGCCCTGGATCTCACCCGTCAGCACAGTACCGTCGGCATCGACGCCGATGGCCTCCTCGGACGTGACGAACCGCAGGTTCGCACCGAGTTGGACGCGCACGGGCAGGTCGAGCCCGAGTCCGAGGCCCAGCGCCGTGTAACGATCCTGCGGCGCGAAGCTCGCCGTGTTAGTGACGGGCACGGCCCCGAAGTCGAGCGTCGTGCGGGCGACGCCGAGGCCCAGCGACACAGGCAGCCCGACCCCACGCAGGCTCAGCCCACCAGACGCGGCCATGCTGCTTGCATCGAGCCCGAGGCCGAGCCAATCCACCGCGCCGGGGTAGATCGCCAGCGCAGCCTCGCCCTCGAAGCCGCCGAGGTGCGCCGGGTTGTAGAGGAAGCCGTAGGGGTCGCCGAACGCCTCGGCCACGCCCGTGCCCCCCAGCGCGTTGAGGGCCGGGGCCGTCGGGAGGTCGAGGAAGGTGAGCGCCACCGGGTCGTTGACGGACTGCGCCTCCGCAGCGGGCCTGACGAGCAGCCCGACGACAGCGAAGGCGAGCGCGAGCCAACGGCCCTGCCCGGAGAGGGTGCGGATCATTTGAGAGAGCGGCAGCGATACGAGAGCGTTCCAGCCTGCTTGACAGAACAATGCCTCGTGTCCGGCTCCCAGGACACGCGGCGCGTTCGTCACGGCAATGTACCCGTTGGCCCCAATAAATTCGCGTGCCAGACCGTCCGCTTCGCATCGCTCTCGTGGGCCCAGCCCCGCCGTATCGGGGCGGGATCGCGCATTTCCTTGTTTCGACAGCCAAGCGGCTACGTGAGCGCGGGCACGCCGCCGAGGTCGTCACCTTCACGCGGCAGTATCCCGAACTGCTCTTCCCCGGCAAGACGCAGTACGCCGAGGGCGAGCCTGCTGGCGACGGACCGCAGGCTAGGCGGATGCTTGACAGCGTCGGGCCTCGGTCGTGGTGGCGGACGGCGCGGCACCTGCGTGCGTGGGAGCCGGACATGGTCGTGTTCATGCAGTGGATGCCGTTCTTCGCGCCCGCGTTCGGGACCGTCGCGCGGCAGGTGCGCAAGGACGGCGCGCGCGTGCTGGCCGTCGTCCACAACGCGCTCCCGCACGAGCCGCGCCCGGGCGACCACGCGCTGATGCGATACTTCCTCAAGGCAACCGACGGCCTCGTCGTCCTCTCCGACAGCGTGCGCAGCGACCTCGCGCGGCTAGGCGTGGACGAAGCCCAGACGCCCGTGCGCCAGGTACGGCACCCCGTCTACGACCACTTCGGCGACGCGCTGCCCCAAGCCGAAGCGCGCCGTCGCCTGGGGCTGCCTGCCGACGCGCCGGTGCTGCTCTTCTTCGGCTTCGTGCGCGCCTACAAAGGTCTCGATGTACTCCTCGACGCGATGCCGGACGTGCTCAAGCGCGTGCCCGAGGCGCGGCTCGTTGTCGCGGGCGAGTTCTACGAGGACGAGGCGACCTACCGCGAACGCACCGCAGCGCTGGGCACGGAAACGATGGGGGCCGTGCGCTTCGACGCGGACTACATCCCCGATGCGGAGGTGGCGACGTACTTCTCCGCTGCCGATGTGGTCGTGCAGCCCTACCGCTCGGCCACGCAGAGCGGCGTCGCGCAGATCGCCTTCCACTTCGCGCGGCCCGTCGTCACCACCGACGTGGGTGGCCTCGCCGAGACGGTCCCCGACGGCGAGGCCGGGCTCGTCGTGCCTCCCGAGGACCCGGCGGCGCTGGCTGCCGCGCTCGTCCGCTTTTTCGACGACGACCTCGCCGAGCCCCTGGCTGCGGGCGTCCGCCGTGAGCGCGAACGCTACTCCTGGGACCACCTCCTCGACGCGCTGGAAGCACTGGCCGTGACGCCGCTCTCGCCGCGCCCGTGAACGAGACGCTGGGGGCCTCTTGGCGATATCCCGGCTTAGACCTCTATCGTGTCCACCGACGCGTCTGTCTATCCGGGAAGCTCGAGGTGCTGTGTCAGGGAGCCTGCCTCTGCTTACGACCAAGCTGTTCACCCCGCAGACGCGACCCGGGGTCGTCCCGTGCCGCCGTCTAGCTAACGCGGTGTGCGGGTTTTGATGGCAAGGAACCGCCGAGCCCGCTCCGGCCTCCCCGTGGTCCACTACGATCACGCGCAGCCACGAACCCGCCATCCCCCTCACCGCCCTCATCACACGAGCCTGCTGCATCACCGACGACTTCCTCCACGACGTTCGCACCCAGCACGGCCCCCTCCGCACGCGTGGCCCCCAGCCCACACTCAGGGTGGTTCTGTGCCAACAAGAAGGGGTGCCGCCGCTACGCTTCTTCGCGCTCCTCACCGATTAAACCCGCACATCGCGTCAGCTGATCGCGGCGAATTGCTTGAACACCTCCGCCTGCGGAAGGGTGTCGAGCGCAGCCATGAGGGCGTCGCGGTCACCGTAGGCTTGCTGTCAGAAGACGCTGCCCATCGCCTCGCCCGCCTTGATGAGGAGGCGCACTACCTCGCGCTGGCTGTCCGTGAGGAGGAGCGCAGCGAGGCGCGGCTTCATGGCCTTGGGGGAGAGCGGGGTGAGTACGCGCCAACGTATGAACGGGCAGACGTGTCGGAGTGTGGGGTGAGAGGGTGTGGGTGAATGGGCAGGAGTCGTTCTGTCATCCCGAGCGTGGGCCGCAGGCCAGAGCCGAGGAGCCTGCCCCCGCGAACGCAGGGGATCTACGTCCGTCTCCATGCCGAGGACGGGGCTTGGAAGCTGACCCCAAAGATCCCTCGACGCCATCTGCTACGCGGATTCTGGTCGGGATGCCATCTTTGCTGTCCTATCCATGCGCCCACACCCATATACCCCCCAGACCCTCACGCTTCGTTACGAATCACCCCCCATGTCGCGGCGTACCCCGCACGTTGTCGCCTCTCATCCAACCCCCTTGTTCGTGGACCGACTCTTCGCCGCCCTGCGTCCGGCCTTCCGCTGGCTCGTCCGCCATCCTGGACTCGTGCTGCTGGCCGGGCTGGCACTCGCCGTCGCGGGCGTCCTCGGGGCGCGCACGCTCAAGATCGACACCGACTTCGCGAACCTGCTGCCGGACGACAACCCGACCGTGCGGGCGCTCGAACGGCTCCGCGATACGCTCGGCGGCGAGTCGACGGTGGACCTGGCGGTCGCGAGCCCGTCGTTCGATGCCAACGTGGCGTTCGCCGAGGCGTTCATCGAGGAGGCGCTCACGCTGCGGCAGCCCTCGGGCGAGCCGTATCTCACGCGCGGAGAGCTGCGCACCGACACCGAGTTTCTCGACAACAACGGCCTCTACTTTGCGACCGAGGACGAACTCGACGACCTCACCTTCTTCCTCGAAGACGAGATCGAGCAGGCGCGGCTGGACGCGAACCCGTTCTTCTTCGACCCGCTCGCGGACGACGAGTTCGACGACCTCGCGGCGGAAGACGAGGCCGCCGAGGACGAGCGCGCGACGTCGCTCGAACGGCTGCGCGTGACGGAGTACCGCACCTCGCCCGACTCGACCGTGCTGGCGTTCGCGCTCTACCCGAGCGGCTCCCAGACCGACGGCGCGTACGTCGAGAACCTGTATGCCAAGCTCGACTCGCTCGGCGCGGCGCTCGGGCCCACCTTCCATCCCGAGATGACGATGACGGCGGCAGGGCGTGTGCTCCGGCAGCAGGTCGAGATCCGCGCGATCACGGACGACGTGGCCGCCTCGTTCGGCGCGGGCGTCTCGGCGGTGCTGCTCGCGGTGCTGCTCTACTTCCTCTACAAGGGCGTCCAGGCGCGCACCGGCGGGCGCTTCGACGCCCAGGTGTTGCTCTCCGAACTCGCCCGGCTCCCGGCGACCGCGCTCGTGATCGCGGTGCCGCTCCTGATGAGCCTCGCCTGGACGTTCGGCCTCGCGTCGGTGGTGTTCGGGACGCTCAACCTGATGACCTCCACGCTCGGGCTCGTCCTCTTTGGGCTCGGCATCGACTACGGCATCCACTTCTTCGCACGCTACACCGAGGAGCGCGGCGCAGGACGCTCCGTCGAGGACGCGGCCGAGGAGACGTTCGTGAGCACCGGCCAGGCCATCGCCGTGTCGGCCCTCACGACGGCGGCGGCGCTCTACGTGCTCACCATCGCCGACTTCCGCGGCTTCAGCGAGTTCGGCTTCATCGGCGGGACGGGCATCCTGCTGGCACTCGTGACGATGCTCACGATGCTGCCCGCGATGCTGGCGCTCCTGGAGAAGCTCGGCGCGCTCAAGCTGGAGGCGCGGGAGACGAACGCCGCCCCCGAGGTAGTCTCGTCCGGCAAGTCATTCCCAGCCGCAAAGGGGATTGTGATCGCGAGCTTCGTGGCGGTGGTCCTCGCCATTGTGGCGCTCCCGCGCGTGGCGTTCGAGTACGACTTCGGCGCGCTGGAGCCGACCTACGAGGCCTACGAGGAGCGGGCGGCGCTACTCCGCGCGGTGTCCTCCCGTGGGGACGGGCGGCGCAACCCGGCCTACGTGCTCACCGGCGACGCCGGCGCCGTGCCTCAGGTCGTCGCGGCTGTCGAGGCGCTCGTCGCAGACAGCGTGGCGGGGGCCGACTCGCTCGTGCTCGACGTGGAGAGCCTGCAGGAGCGCTACCCCTCCACCGACGAGGCCGCCGCCGACCGCCTCGCGCGCCTTGCGGAGATCCGTGCGCTCACCGACGACCCGTTCATTCGCCAGGACACGACGGGCAACATCGCCCGCATCCGTCAGGCGGCGAGCACCACCGAGGCGATCCCGCTCGACGCCGTGCCCGCCGATCTCCGCGCGCAGTTCACCACCAAGCAAGGCGAGCTCGGCACGTTCGTGCTCATCTACCCCGCCGTTGGCCTCTCCGACGCGCGCAACTCGATGGCCTTCGGCGACGCCATCGGCACCATTACGGTCGATGGGGGCACCACGGAAGACGGCACCACGTATCGGGCCGCCTCGACCTCGCTCGTAGCGGCCGAAATGCTGCGAACGATGCTGGCGGAGAGCCCGCTGATGGTCGGGCTGACGTTCCTGCTCATCGCCCTGCTCATGTTCGCCGTGTTCCGGTCGCCGGTGTGGACGCTGCTCGCGCTCTTGCCGCTCGTGGTCGGGATGCTCTGGATGCTCGGCGTGATGGAGCTGACGGGCGTGAAGCTGACGTTCTACAACCTCGTCGTCCTCCCGGCCATCCTCGGCATCGGCAACGACGCGGGCGTGCACCTCGTGCACCGCTACCGCGAGGAGGGCCCGGGCTCGATCCGCCGCGTCCTCCGCTCGACCGGCGAGCACGTGGCGATGGGCGCGGTCACGACGATGATCGGCTTCGCGGGGCTCTTGCTTTCGTTCCACCCCGGCCTCCGCTCCATCGGGGTGCTGGCGGTGATCGGCATTCTGGCGACGCTCGCGGCTGCGCTCATTTTCCTACCTGCGCTGGTGCAGTGGCGGGAGGATCGGCGTGGCAGCGAGGGTTCGAGCGAGCGTTCGGCGGATCGCACTGGAGATGTGGAAGTTGGAGAAGGGGCGCCCTGACACGTGACGTTCGGCACGCGGGCGGCGGCTACTCCGGGCGCTCCTTCCCCACGCACGTCGAATCCATGCGCTTCCTCCCCTTGCTAGGCCTCCTGGCGACTCTGCTCGCCCTCCCTTCCGTCTCGGCGGTACCCGCTTCGCCCACCGATCCGCCAAGCGACGAGACGATCTCGGTCCCCTCAGGCGAAGCGCGCGCGCCGAGCGCCCGCGACCTCGCTCCACACGACCTCCGGGGGACGAGCAGCGAGGTGTGGAGCTACAGCTTCTTTTTTGACAGCGGCGCGCAGGCCTACCTCAGCTTCCGCCGCGTCAATCTCGGCGGGGTGCTCGGCTCGGCAGGAGGCGCGGAGCTCTCGCTCGTCGGCTTCAACGGCGAGACGATCCGCGCGGCCAAGCAGTACGATCTCGACGAGTTCCGCTACGACGCGAGCGCACACCGGCTCAACGTCCACCCGAACATCTTCTTCGAGGGACGCCCTCCCGAAGCGCACCGCGTCCGCTTCCAGGCGGGCAAGAACGGGCGGTCCTACGCTGTCGATCTCAGCTTCGCGAGCATGGCGCGTGGCGTGACCTGGGGCGATGGCGAGTTCCGCGTCGGCGATGAGCGCTTCGGGCTGTTCGTCCATGTCCCCTTCGCGCGCGTCTCCGGAGCGATCACGGTCGATGGCACGACGACCAGCGTGAGCGGCGTCGCCTACATGGACCACACGTACCAGACCGGCTCGCCCAAGACCCTGGCCTCGGCGATCCGCTACGTCTCGTACGACGGCGACACCATCGAGGCGGCCAACCTCGCCCTACCGGGTGACGGGTTCGAGCGGCAGGTGCTCGGCTATGGCCTCCTCCGCGAGGGGGGCCAGACGCGCCTACTCAAGCCGACCGACCTTCGCGTCGTCTCGACGCGCCCGGCGCTCGGGGCCGATCTACCGCGCCAGACGCTGGTGACCTACCAGGGCGGCCGCGAGACCGTCCTCAGCCGCTCGCAAGACCGTCAGCAAATCGCCACGCTCGAGGAGCTCGGTGGGATCGCGCGGACACTCGCGCGGCAGTTCCTCGGCGGCGAGGCCATCATCGCGCGGGGCGTGGGCACGCTCGGGAGCGGCGCGCGCGCCTACTACGAGCTGGTGGGCGTGAAGTAGGTCAGGCCCGCTCAGCCAGCTGGCGCTCGGCCTCGGCGAGCATCTCCGGCGTATCCACGTCCTGCCAGAAGCCGTCCCCGATGTCGAGGACGCGCATCCGGTCGGTCGCGGCGAAGTGCTGCACGCCGTCCGAGAGGGACGCATCGCCGCGCTCGTCATAGACCGCCTGCAGGGCATCGAAGAGCGCGGGCGTGCACACGAAGAGGCCGGTGTCGATGCAGTCGTAGGTGTCGAGTTGCTTGCCGACCGCCACGAGCCGGGTGCCGTCGGTCCGCACCTTGGTCGCGTCGTCCAGGTCGAAGACACCCGCGACGTTCCGGTCCACGAGGAGCGTCGCGCCGTCTGCCGGGGGGATGTGGTCGCGAGCCAGCTCCATGACCTCGTCGCCGAAGACGTGGTCGGCCATGGTGAGGAGGAACGGACCGTCCACGTAAGGCTGCGCGGCGAGCACCGAGACGCCGTTGGCGAGGTCGTAGCGTGGGTTGACCGCGAAGCGCAACTCGGCGGGGCCGTCGTAGAGCGCCCGCGCGGCCTGCTCGACGTCGTCGGCGCCGTGACCGACCACGAGGACGATCCGGTCGCAGCCTGCTCGGTCGAGGCTGCCCAGCGTACGCTTCAGCAGCGGGACGCCAGCCACGGGCGTGAGCGGCTTGAGAGCCGTCTCGTCCGAGACGCCTTCGAGCCGTGAGCCGAAGCCCGCGGCGAGTACGACGGCCGTGCGCGCCGCCGCCGGGGGAGGAGTCGCCATCCGATCAGGCCCCCACAACGTCGCTCATGGCCGCGCGCAGCTCCGCCTCGCGGTGCTCCGAGAGGTGGGTGATTGGGTCCTCGCCTGCGAGCACGCGCAGTGTGTTCTTCAGCCGGAAGTGCTGGATGAACAGGTCGTGCTCGGGCACGTGGCCATCCTGCACGTGCGGGCTCTTGAAGAAGAATGAGAGCCACTCCTGGATGCCGCTCATGTGCGCCCGCTGCGCCAAGTCGAGGAACAGCGCCAGGTCGAGCACGATCGGCGCGGCCAGGATGGAGTCGCGGCAGAGGAAGTTGACCTTGATCTGCATCGGGTAGTTCATCCACCCGACGATGTCGATGTTGTCCCAGCCCTCCTTGGCGTCCCCGTGCGGCGGGTAGTAGTTGATCCGGATTTTGTGGTAGAGGTCCTTGTAGAGGTCCGGGTAGAGCTCGGGCTGGAGGATCGTGTCCAGCACGCCCGACTTGGTGACCTCCTTGGCGCGGAACGAGTCGGCGTCGTCGAGGACCTCACCGTCGCGGTTGCCGAGGATGTTGGTCGAGAACCAGCCCCGCACGCCGAGCATGCGCGCCTTGAAGCCCGGCGCGAGCATCGTCTTCATGAGGGTCTGGCCCGTCTTGAAGTCCTTGCCTGCGAGCGGCACGCCACGTTCCTCCGCGAGTTGGACGAGGGCCGGGAAGTCCGCCGAGAGGTTGGGAGCGCCGTTGGCATAGCCCACGCCCTCCATGATGGCCGCGTAGGCATAGAGCTGGCTCGGCGCGATGGCCGGGTCGTTGGCCTTCAGGCCCGCCTCGAACGCCTCGGGCGACATGTGGCAGGCCGAGGGCGAGAGGTAGACTTCGGTGGAGCCGCACCACACCATCACGGCCCGCGCGGCACCGGCCTCGTCCATCTTGCGGCGGATATCGTCGCGGAGCTGCTGGGCGAGGTCCCACTTCGTGGGAGCCTGCTTCACATGGGTGCCGGTGAGGCGCTTGACGTACTGCTGGTCGAAGGCCGCCGTCATGGGCTGGATGCCGCGCATGAAGTCCTCCAGAGGCGCGAGGTCCTTGTCTTCCAGCACGCCCGCACGGACCGCTGCGTCGTAGGCGTCGTCGGGGAAGACGTCCCACCCAGCGAACTCGATGTCGGCGAGGGGCGCGAGGTCCACCAGGTCGCGGATGAGCGGGTTGCGCTCCTCCGAGCGCTTGCCGAGACGGATCGTCTGGAGCTGCGTCAGCGAGCCGATCGGCTGGGCCGCGCCGCGCCGCACAGCTTCAACGCCAGCGATGAACGTCGTGGCGACTGCTCCCATGCCGGGCAGGAGGACGAGCAGCTTACCGTTGTGGGGCGTGGGCGAGTCGAGGGAGATAGACATAGTCAAACGAATGGGCGGGGGCAAGAGAGCAGGGCAGCCACAGCAACGAGCTTTCGTGGTGTAGGCCTAGCCGGGCGTTCAATCCAGCGTGTGCTGAAAGGATGCACCTGCGCTTCCGACGGGGGGTCTCTTTAGCGAGAATTCGCCGCTGTGCGGCATAGCGCAGACACGGCTACCGGAGGCCCAGGCTACAGACCAGCAGCGCGAGCGCTCGCCACGACGTCCTGCATGGCACGCCAGGCACGCTCGCCGTTGCGGCCGTCGGCGCCGAGCATGTGCTTGTCCAGGAAGGCACGGGCCTGGGAAGCGCAACACATGGGATCGTCGAGGGCTCGGTCTAGCGACGCCAGCAGGGCCTCGAAGTCGCGAGCAAGCAAGCCGCCGTGCTCCTCAGGGGACTGCTTCCACACGTAGTGGGCAGACTCGACCTCCTTTGTCCGAACCCCGAAGATGGTGCGCTGCCGCCACTGGAACACCTCGTCGGCGCTGCGCACGGGGTAGACATGCACCGTGGGGCGGCCCGTGGCATAAAACAGGTTGGCGATGGACGAGTAGTTCGTCACGAGCACGTCGGCCACCTGGAGATCGAGGTAGTTGTCCGGGTGCTCGTTTTTGAACTTGAGCACGACGTGCGGGTGACGGACCGCGAGGTCGCGCAGGAACGCGACGTAGGCGCTCTCAAAGCGAAACGCATCGTGGAGGCGGAGGATCACGTTCGCGCCGCGCTGTCGCAGGTGTCCGAGTAGCCGCTCGAAGAGGTCGGCATCGCGGCCCCAATGAGCGAAGACCTCGCCATAGTGCCACGTCGGCGCGATCAGGACGGTCGGCGTGTCGACGACGTCGAAGGGGTAGAACGGCTGGGCGCGAGTGCGGTCGAGCGGCGTGCGCAGGTCGTCGTGGCTGACGGCTCCGATGAGCCGGCAGTTCTCAGGATGGAGGCCGCTCACCGTGGATCGAAACTCGAGGTCCCAGGGACCAAAGCACTGCCAGCGGAATCGCGGATTGGGCTGCCGGGGATCGCCGAACGCCGTCTTGATAGCGCGGTGCATCCAGGCAAAGCTCTGCACGTCGTCCGGCCCCTTCCACCCGAACCCATGCCAGAGCATGAGGCCAGCGGGCGAGGGCGCACGCAGCGGCACCTCCTTGTCCATCACCGTGATATCGGGCGCGAAGCCGGGGATCTTGCCGAGCAGGTTGTGGCGCTGCTTCCGCTGGATCAACTCGGCTTTCAGCGGAAACACCTGAGCAACGCCCTCCCGCTGGAAGCCTTGCGGGTCGTCGAGGACCACCTTGAGGGTCACGTCGTCGCGGGCGTCGAGGTGGCGGGCCAGACTCCAGAGATCCGCCCCGAAGGTCGTAGCCCAGATGAGGACGTTCATGCCGGAGGAGAGGGCAAAGCTTCATTTGAGCGGTCTGGGCGGCTTGGGTAGCTTTGCTGCCCGCCGAACGCTCGGCACACGCAGGAACATATGGATCACCTCCCCTCGCCGTTCGCTCTTTTTTCGACCTCGTTTCTGCCTTACTCGCAGACGTTCATTCACGACGAGGTCATCGCGCACGAGCGCTACGTGGCAGACGTGTTCTGCAAAGAGCGGCTCAACGCGGAGCGCTTCCCCTACGACGCGGCGCGCATCCACACTCCTGGCGGCTCCCTGGCTGCCCAGATGTACGAGACGTTGGGCACGTGGCCAGCGTTTAACAGCGTGTTGGCGCGCAACAGCTACGCGCTGATCCACGCACACTTCGGGACCGGTGCCGTCTATGCTTGGCGCTTCGCCCGCAGGCACAAGCTTCCACTCGTGGTGACGTTCTGGGGCAACGATGTGTCAGCGCTGCTGGGCTCCCAGCGCTACGAATACCGTCGCTGGCGGTATGTCCTGAATGCGCCTCGGATTTTCCAGCAGGCCGACCTGATGCTGGCCGTGAGCCTCGACTTGCAGGAGCTGGTCGCCGAGTTGAGTGGCCGACCGGAGGCTGTGAAGCTCTACCATCACGGAACCGACCTGTCTCGCTATCGCCGCGATGAGGAAGAACGCGAGGTCCCGCACGTCATGTTCGTGGGTCGGTTCACGGAAAAAAAGGGGCTCCCCTACGGACTTCGTGCCTTTGCTGAAGCTATTCGCCAAGGGCGGAGCGCACGGCTCACGCTCGTGGGCGGTGGCGAGCAGGAGCCGTGGATTCGGCAGTTCGTGCGAGAGCACGAGTTGGGGTCCTACGTTCACTTCGCAGGAGTCCAGAGCCCTGAGCAAGTTGCTGACTTGCTCGCGACCGCTGACGTGGTGCTCGTCCCGAGCGTCGTTGCGCGTGACTATGACCGAGAAGGCAGCCCGACGGTCATTCGGGAGGCAAGTGCCTCCCAAGTTCCTGTGCTGGGCACGTACCATGGTGGCATCCCGGAAGCGGTGGAAGACGGCGTGACCGGGTTCCTGGTCCCCGAGCGCAACGTTCCGGCGCTCACGGACCGACTCATCACTCTCCTCGACAACGCACCGCTGCGCCGTACGATGGGGCGTGCGGGGCGCGCCAAGATGGAGCGAGAGTACGATGTCCAGAAGCAAGTGGCGGAGTTGGAGCGCCACTACGACTCGGTCCGGCGGTAGCTGCCCTCACGCCTTATGATCTTCGACTCTGCATGGCGACGCAGCGCAGGAACGCGTTGTCCAGCCCCCGCCTCGTCGGACCAGCGGCTAGAGCCTAGGCTAGTGCGATGAGTGGGTTCGAGCGCGAAAATAGGGAGGACAGCCCGGACGTGCCTCGCCCCTCAAGCGTCCACGAGGAGGTGCGCCGGGGCGCACTCGTGAATGCCCTCGGCGTGGTAGGGAAGATCGCGGGCCCCTCGTTCTTGCTCGTTGTCACCCGCCTCTACGGTGCCGATGTCTTCGGGGTATTCATCACAGCATCGGCGTTGATCGAGATGAGCATTGCGCTGCTGACGGCAGGGTTCAAGGATGCTATCCTGATCTTCGTGGCTCGGCATGCCGACGAGAAGGCTCCCGGTCCGAACCGGCCACTCTATGCCGCCATCGCTAACGCCTTTGCGTGGAGTCTCGGGCTGGCCGCATTCCTCGTGACCGCGGCGCTGCTCGTTGGGCCTGTGGCTCTCCCGCGGCTCTTCGACTACGGGGAGGCACTCGCGCTGGCCGTCAGCATTATGGCGCTCGCCTTGCCCTTCATGGCCTTCGACCGGATTGTGATCGCCGCCACGCAAGGGTTGAAGATTATGAAGTACGAGGCGCTCATCAACGGCGGAGCGCGTCCACTGATGCTGCTCGTGCTAGCGTTGGTCGTCTACCCCCTGTCCGGTGACGTGTTGGGGCTGACGTTGGCCTACCTCGCTACCCAGATTTGCATGGCCGCAGTCGCCATCGGGATCTACAGGCGTGAGTTTGCGTGGCGCCCGCTGTGGGGGGCCTTTCGCTCGTTTAGGGTAAACCGGGAGATGGTCCGGTTCGCTATCCCGCAGAACCTGAACCTGACGCTGGATCGCTTCCTGACCAACATGGATGTGCTGATGCTGGGCGCGTTCGGCGTCAGCGCCCAGTGGGTCGGGTTCTACGGAGCTGGAGCGCTGATCGTGCGAGAGTTGCGTCACATCAAGCTCGTGTTCTCAAGCGCTTTTGCACCGCACATCGTTCGCCTACACCACCAGGGGCGTATCGATGAACTGGCGCGATCGCTTGCCTCCACCGCACGATGGGTTTCGACCCTGCTTGTGCCCGCACTGTTGGGCGTCGCGGTGCTGCGCGGCGACCTGCTGAGCCTGGTCGTCCCTGACTTTGAAGGACAGGAGACGCTGTTTATGCTCGCGCTTCTGCCGGTACCCTACTTCCAGGGCAGCTTTGGACTCGCAGGCAACGCCGTCGTGATGACGGGAAACTCTCACCTCAACCTGTTCAACAACCTCGTGGCGGGGGGCGGCAACTTTGCACTCAACCTATGGCTGATTCCCGTCTTCGGACCGCTCGGGGCAGCCATAGCGTCGTCTACGGCAGCGGCGGTGAAAGCCGTGTTGGAGGTGACCGAGTTGAGAGTAGTGGTCGGCGTCCCGCTCTATGTCCGCAGCTGGTTTCAACCGCACGTCGCTGGAACGATAGCAGCGGTGATTCTCGTGCTGGTCACACAAACTGGCTGGCCAGCCCTCGCCCTCCAGAATCGACTTCTTCTCGTGGCCGGGCTAGTCGGGATCGCGCTGGGGCTCACCTACGCACTCCTGCCATTCGCCGCGTCTCCATCTGAGACGGTATCCGAAGAACCTGCGCAGCGGAAGGCCTAGCCTACGGGCTCACGGCAGCCCGCTGCCGCTCCAGGAACGACCGAATTACCTCGCCTCGCTCTTGCCAGGTGCGGACGTGGCGACGTGCCTCAGCAGCGAGTCTAGCCCGAAGGTCGGGGGCGCTGAGCAGCCCGCGCAAGGCCTCCGTCGCCGCGTTGAGGTTGTCCGGTGCGACCAGGCGACCCGAGACGCCGTCGTCGATCACTTCGAGCAGGTCTGGGGTAGCCGGGCCGAAGATGGGCCGCCCTGCAGCCATGTAGAGGAAGGTTTTCATCGGCAGCACGGTATTGCCCACGTCGGCAAGCGGGCCGCGCGTCGGCGGGATGAGCAGCACATCGGCCGCATAGAGATACGGCACCGTAGCACTGAAGGGCTGCCACGCCACGATGTGCACGTTCTCCATGATGGCCGCCCTGGTTTCGATGGGCCCGGTCCCTTTGGAGCCCACCAGCACAAACTCGGCCTCGGGTATCCGCTCGGCGAGGTCGAGCACGAGGCCCAGGCCCTTCTCCGGCGACACGTGGCCTGCGTACACCACGATGGGACGATCGGCAGGCAGGCCCGTCGCATACCGTGCCTGGGCTTGAGGTAGGACGGGGGCCATCCGCGCAGGGTTGTAGCCATTGTGCGCCACGAGGAGTTGGTCTTCGGTAGCCCCGACGTAGCGATAGCTCTCGGCGGCCAGCTGCGAGTGGAGCACGGCCCCGAGAAACCGTGGGTGGGCAAAGAGACGGCGGAAGAAGCGGCGGGTGCGAGGACGCTGCGTCGGCCACGGCCGGTACGTTTCGTAGACCGTCGGAAGACCTCGCCGCAGGGCAGCCATCACGGACGGAAGGTTCCGCGTGTAGAGGAGGTCGGCGCGCTTCACGCGAGGGTGACGCGCAGCAGCCCAGCCGTGCACCACCTTTTCCAAGCCGCGGAACGTCGGGGTCAACCCTCTCACGGGTAGCACGCCAAAGGTGGGCGGCACCTCGTAGAACGCCGCGATGTCCTCCGCGCTCGCCGTCTCCTTCAACGCATGCTTGGGCAGGAGGAGGTCGACGTCCGCGCCCGCAGCAGCCAGAGCCGACGCGGCCGACACCAGTTGCTCAGCGTCGGTGGCCGTGCGAGGCAGCGGCTGATCGGTCACGTACGCGACGCGCAACGTGGCAGGCCCACGCATGGCCACTAGATGGTTGAGCCGGTCGCTACGAGATCCTGCAGGTGCCGCACCGTGCGCCGGGCAACGGCGGGCCAGCTGAACGACGCCATCACGTACGCGCGGGCACGCTCGCCCAGGAGGTCGCGCAGCTCGCGGTCGCGGATGAGCACGCGGATCTGCTCCGCGAACGCAGCGGGGTCCTCCGGCGGCACGAGGAAGCCGTTCTCTGCGTCCGCCACCACGTCCTGAATGCCTTCGAGCGCCGCCGCCACGACGGGCAGTTCGCAGAGGCCCGCTTCGAGCATCACCACGCCGAAGCCTTCCATGTCGCCCTCCACCTGGACGTTCGGCATCACGAACACGTCGGCTCCGCGCAGCAGCGTGGCGAGGTCGGCCTCGGGAACGCGGCCGAGCAACCGGAGCCGGTCGGATACGCCCGCCTGCGCGGCGGCCTGGCGGATCGCTTCGTCCTCCGGTCCACTGCCCGCGACGAGGAAATAGGCGGCGGCGCTGCGCAGGCGCGGCAGCACGTGCTCCACGAACCAGGCGGTGCCCTTCCGCTTCACCTGCCGCCCCACGCTGGCCAGTACGAAGGCATCGGCGGGCAGAGCGTGCGTATCGAGCAGGTGCTGCCGCGCGTCGGCACGCTCGGGGAGGGTGCCAAAACGGTCGAGGCGGATGCCATTGGGACAGACGTGGATCTGCTCGGGCCTCGCGCCACGCTCCTCGCAGGCTTCGGCGGTGGCATAGCTGACGGGCAGCACCGCATCGAGCGCGCCGAAGACGCGGCGCAGCCAACGCTGGTAGGGCGGAAACGCCATCGTGACGTCGTGCCCGTGCGCGATGGCGACAAACTTCGTGCGACGGCCCGACCGGCTCCGCGTCCGGCGGCAGAGCAGCGGCGCGAGCGACGCGGTCACCATCGAGGAGAACACGACCACGTCGATCTGCTCGCGGCGGATGCGGCGCGGCAGCGAGGCGAGCAGCTTCGGCAGGAAGAGCGAGGTGCGCGCCGCCGTCCACGTCCATGAGGTGTAGATCGCCTCCGTGGCCAGGATCACGCGCGGGTGTTCGCTCATCGCGCGGTGGAGGTCCACCGCGACGCGCTGCATGCCGCCCACGTTGGAGAGCGGGCGGTCACGCGGCGGGAAGGAGTGCGTGACAAAGAGAAGCCGCACGGCTGGACGGAGCGAGCCTGAGGAAGCGGAAGACCGCGTCGGGTCGGCGAAGGAGCGAGGGGAGGCGAGCATGGACCGGGGCTGCGCGGCTAGGCGAAGCGCGAGCGGCGCGCAATCGTCGGGACGGGCATGCTCAGCCCGTCCCCAGCGCCATCGCCCAATCCGTCACCAGCCCCGTCGCCTGCGAGGAGCGGCTCGAGGTCGAGCACCTGATCGTAGTGGCGCACAAGGCGGTTCATGATCGCGGCCCAACTGTAGGTCTGAGCGCGCGCCAGCGCGCCACGCCCGAACCGCTCGCGGCGGGCGGCGTCCTCCACGAGTTGCTTCGTACGGGTGGCGAACGCCGTCACGTCGCCGGCCGGGACGAGGAAGCCTGAGGTGCCGTGGTCAACGAGACCGCGGCTGCCGGTAGCGTCGGCGCAGATGGTCGGCAGGCCCGAGGCCATCGCCTCCAGGGTCACGTTGCCGAACGTCTCGGTGTCGCTCGGGAAGAGGAATACGTCGGCGGAGGCGTAGGCCGTCGCCAGTTCGGTGCCGTTGAGATAGCCGGTGAACACCGTGTTCGGCAGCCGGCGCTCGAGCACATCCTGCGCCGGGCCGTCGCCCACGACGAGGCTGCGGTGCGGCACGCCGAGGCGTTCCAGCCGCTGGATGGCGTCGGCGAATACGTCGAGGCCCTTCTCCCACACTAGGCGTCCCACGAAGGCCACGACGACCTCTTCCGGCGCGAAGCCCTGAGCGGCCCGCCACGCTTCCGAGCGGCGGTGCGGCCCGAAGCGGTCCATGTCCACACCGCGCGCCCACAGTCGCACGCCGCGCGTGATGCCGTTGGCCTTCAGCGCCGACACCATCGAGGGCGACGGGGCATAGACATGCTCGCAGCGCCCGTAGAAGCGGCGGAGGTACGACCAGACGGGCCGCTCGAGCAGGCTCAGCTTGTAGTACTTCAGGTACGAGGTGAAGTGCGTGTGGTACGACCCCACGACCGGCACCTGGTTCTTCTCCGCCCAGCGCAGCGCCTGCCAGCCAAGCAGGTCCGGCGTCGCGATGTGGACGAGGTGCGGGCGGAACGCCTCCAGCCGTCGCTTGGCCTCGGTCTGAAACCAGAGCGAGATGCGGTACTCGTCGCGGCCGGGCAGCGGCATCGAAGGCACGGGCATGAACGTGCCCGCGTGCTCCATCGGCGGCTGCTCGATGGTGGGCCCGAAGACCATCACCTGGTCGCCTTGCGCTTCGAGATGGCGGACGAGCCGGTTGAGCGTCAGCGAGACGCCATCCGGGATATGGTTGTAGTTGCCCGTGAACAGCGCGATGCGGCGCGGAGGCGGGGCGTCTTCCCGGCTGCCTTCAGGGGTGCTCCCTGGAGAGAACAGGGGCACAGAGGCCAGGTGGCTAGGCTGCATGAGCAAGCGCCTCGGTGTGGCGGTGGGGTTCGCGGGCGGTGCTGGAAGAAGGGGAAACCTTCCAAAAGTGCGGCCCGATCTACGACACCGCCAAGGCGATGTTCTCGATTAACCGATTACTGACACAACGCGGCGTGTCCCCGCATAAACCCTTGGACGCCCGAAGGATGTACGCCTGGGCACCGATCCGTGCTGAAAAGCCCTTCCGGAATGCTTCCAGGCCCGCGCGGATTCGGAGCGCCCTCAGCCGCCGTAGTACGGGATCCCGAACCGCACCCACGACGCCACCGAGTCCTGGCCCACCGTCGCAGGGTTGTAGCGCCGGTTCGCAGCCACGTTGAGCGCGAGGCGGTCGAGCGTCGGGTGGGCCGACTCCAACACCTTGGCTGCGATGGGCTCGCCACGGCGGTTGAGGTGGACCTGCATCGTGACGGTCCCGCCGATGCCGTTTTGGCGCAGGCTGTCCGGGTAGATTGCGAGGCTCGGATCGACCGAGCCGAGCGTGCCCGAGCGGCGGTACTCCTGCGTCATCCGGCGGTAGACGTCGGTGCGGAGGCTGCGCACGTCGTCGACGGAGGACGCGGTCTCGCCCCGGATGATCGGCACGCCGACAGCCATGAAGACGGAGTCGACGGCCTCGGGGTTGTTGCGGAAGAGCCCGATCAGCCCGCCGTCCTGGTCGGGGGCCTCTGCCCCGTCGAGCCGCCCGCGCTTCACCTGCGCGACGAGCCCCTCGCCTTCAGCAATCCCCATCGACTCCAACGTCGAGAGGTCGCGGAAGGCGACGGTGGTGTCCGTATCCGCCAGCCACCACGCGGCGAGCGCGGCGTCGGGGCCGTTGGACGTCCACCCCTCCGGCGGCGTGAGCGGGTCGCCGCCCGGCCCACCGCAGGCGGCGAGTACGACGAGGGCAGCGGCGAGAACGAGTGGAGCAGCGAAGCGCATGGCGGTAGAGAGGCGGTTGGCTCTTGGCTATTAGCTGTGGGTCTGTCGGAGCATGCCGCATCCAGAATGACCCCACCTCAACCTACCATGCGGCGTGGGCTGCTGGCTGTGTGCTCTTGACCAATAGCCAACCGCGCTCAGCCAGCAGCCCGCCACCTCAGTTCGTCGAGAGGACGTACTCGTTGTAGACGCGCCCAAGGTTGACCACGCGGAGGCGGAACGGGCCCGTCCAGAGCGGGCGGAAGGAGAAGTAGCCCACGTCGGTGTAGTCCGTGTCGGAGGCGACGAGGTTGCCGTTCTCGTCGTAGAGGTAGAAGTCGAGGTCGGTGTCGTGGTCGCCGGTGATGGAGATGGAGGCCCGCTCGCCGCCGCGGAAGGTGAGGTAGTGCGTGTTGGTGCTGCGGGCGGGCACGCGGTAGACGCCGAGGAGCGCGCCGCCGAGACGGCCCTTCTCGTCGAGCGCCGCGCGCGCCTGGAGCCCCTCGATCACGCCCGCGAGTGCCTCGTCGTCGCCGGCGAGGTCGGCGGCCTCCGCGAGAAGCGCTGCGGCCGAGAGGTCCATCATGTCGGCCTCGGCCTTGTCGCCCATCGCGGCGCCATCGTCGGCCATGGCTTCGGTGTCCATCTCGGCCTCGATCTCACCCGCCGGGTTGTCGAGGAGGATCTGGGCAGCGGTGGCGAGCGCCTGCGCGTCGTCGTTCATGCGGCCGTACTGCGCAAGCTGCGTGGCGAGCGCATAGGCGCTCATGCCCGCGTCGGTTTCGGCCTTGCCGTTGACGCCCTTGCGGTCGATCATCGCGTCCTCCTGCGCGAAGGCAGGCAGCGCGAGCAGGCACACGAGGCTCAGGGTGAGAAGACGAGTCATGGTTGGGTTGGGTTGATTCGAGAGAGAAAGAGAGAAGGGGGTAGGAAGCGAAGGCGAAGGGTCAAGGACGAGCGCACTGAAAAAAACAGAGACACCGAAGCACAGAATCACTGTGCCTCCACCACCTCCATCACGAGCGTGGCGGTGGCCCCGGTCTGCGGGGGCGGCGCGAGGCCGCCGGAGCGCGTGCCGCTGTGGACGCCCTCCATCAGCGCGTCGAGCGGGCCGTCGCCGCGAGTGCTGCCGGAGCGCTCACCGGGACGGCTCGACAGGATCGGCGCGAAGTCGATGGGAGCCTCGGTGGCGAAGAGCTTGAAGACGTAGGCCCCCAGGGGCGTGCGGGGAATGCGCGCGTGCCGGATGGACTCCTCCAGCGAGAGCAGCTTGCTCTGGCCTGCCGCAAGGAGATACTCGCCCCCGTCGCGCGTCGGCGCGATCTGCGCGATGGTGCCGTCCGGGTAGAGCTCCAGCAGCGCCACGTGCGCATCGATGGCCCCCCGGTTGCGGAGGCGGAAGACGAAGCCCGACGTCCCATCGGGGTCCAGAATGAGTTCACCGTCGTCGCCGAGCGGGTTCGGCGCGAACTGCCAGAGTCCGCTGCCCTGCTTCGCGACGACGTCCGTTGTGTCCATCCGCCACGTCCCCTGGCTGTCTCGGTAGAACCGCCCTGGCACCAGCTCCAGCGTCACGTCGATGCCGTCGTGCGTGAGTTCGACCTGCTTGAGGTAGGCGTTGCGCGCGAACTCGACGAGTCGCTGTCGGACCGCACTGAGCGCCGCCGCGCTCGTGCCGGGCCCCGCCGCACCCGTTGCTGGGATCGGATCGCCGAGGACGCTGCCGTCGCGGGTGGCGGTGAGAACGAAGTCGTTGCCGTCGCGGGACAGGCGCACCTCGCCACCCGTCTCGTCCGCTGCAAGTTCAAGCGCGGGCGTGTCTGCCACGACGAGCGCGAGGTCCTCCTGCGTCGTCGCGTCGACGGACGGGTCGAGCTCGACGTAGAGCCGCATCGGGCCGAAGCCAGGCGCGGTGACGAACACCCAGGCATCGGTGAGGTCGCCCGTTGCCGTGCTGTCGAGCGTGACAGCCGCAGTGGTTGGCGTCGAGGTCGCAACAGAGCCTGTGGCGAGGAGCGTCGCGCCGGGCGCGTCCGGGGCCGTCGTGCCGCGCGGAAAGAACGCCACGCGCGCGTCGGCGAGGAGCCCGTTGAGCGTCCCGCCGTCGAGCGTCACTTCGGCGGTGTCCGCGACCTCAGCGACGCGGTAGAACGGAGCCTGCGTGACCGTCTCGCCGCTGAAGAGCAGCGCGTCGAGCGTGCCCTCGGCCTGCGGCGTCTGGTCGCCCGCGAGCGTCCCCATCCGCGCCGCGATGCGGTCGAAGAAGGCGCGGTACGTCTCGCCCGGGGCGACGTCTTGCAGTGCCTGGTTGAGCGCGTACGAGAGCGAGCCGTAGAGCTTCGCGCGGCGGCGGCCGTCCTCGGTGTAGAAGTGCTTGTACTCCCGGTTCGGCTCGTTCGGCCCCGAGGCGCTGAGCACGACGATGGGCGCGAGTGCGTCGTCACCCGGACCGCTCCGG
>JBCDFO010000011.1:0-29964 GCA_039177895.1 Bacteroidota bacterium | reverse complement strand
GTTGACGAGTTCGAGATCGACGAACGCCGTCGTCTTGGGCGTGAGCGGACGGCGCAGGAAGAGGTTGAGCTGCTGGAGGTTGAACGAGGTCACGTCGGAGTCGCGCCGCTCCCCGCCGAGCGGGCCGAGCGACTGGACGACGAGGTCCCGGTCCTCGTCCACGTTTTCGTAGAGGAACTGCGCCTGGAAGTAGCCAAACACCTCGATCGGCGCGTCGCCCTGCGCCCACGCCGACGCGCTAGCGAGGATCGCCAGGCTGAGGAGTCCGGAGCTGAAAAGTCCAGAGCCGAAAAGTCGCAGCGGGCGCATAGGCGAGACAGGTACCGGTCAGGGAGAAGCCGAGGTCGGGCCACCGCCGTCAACCGAGACGGGGGCATCCGGTTCGCTCCCACCGGGAGAGAGCCGACGCGCCCGGGGGAGCGGTCACGCGGGGCACAACCGTGCCAGGATACGGCTCGTTCGCGTCCGCCACCGGGTTCTTACTTCGACGGGCGCATCATCTCGAACATGGTGAGGATGCCCTCGCGGTCCATCTTCGTGAAGTCGTTGAACTGGCCGCCCGCGTTGAGCACCTCGCCGCCGTCGAGGACGACGTTCTGGCCGGTCATGTAGCTCGCGAGGTCGCTCATCAGGAACACCGCGAGGTTGGTCAGCTCGTCGTGGACGCCGAAGCGGCGCAGCGGCACGCGCAGGCGCATGTTCTCTGCCATCTCCTCGCTCGGGACGAGCCGCTTCCACGCGCCGTCGGTCGGGAAGGGCCCCGGCGCGATGCAGTTGAGCCGGATGCCGTAGACGCCCCACTCGGCCGCGAGCGACTTCGTCATCGCCACGATGCCGGCCTTCGAGACGGCGCTCGGGAGCACGAAGGCGCTGCCCGTCTCGGCGTAGGTCGTCGAGATCGAGAGCACCGCGCCCTGAGTGCCACGCTCGATCCAGCGCTGGCCGCACCACTGCGTCGCATAGAACGAGCCGTAGAGGTTCGTCTTCACGATGGCATCGAAGCCGTTGGGGCTGATCTGGTGACTCGGCGCGAGGAAGTTGGCCGCCGCGTTGTTGACGAGGCCCGTCACCGGCCCCTGGCGCTCCTCGGCCTCGGCGAAGAAGGCCGTCACGCTGTCCGCCTCGCGCATGTTGCAGGAGATGCCTTCGCCCTGACCGCCCGCCTCGCGGATATCGCCGACGGTGGTGTCGAGCGGCTCGGTGCGGCGTCCGCAGATCGTCACCTTCGCGCCGAGGCTGGCGAAGCGCAGCGCCATCGAGCGCCCAAGCCCGGTGCCGCCGCCCGTGACGACGATGTGTTGGTCAGCGAGAAGGTCGGAGGCGTAGCTCATAGGGAGAGAGGCTGAGGGGAGAAGGACGGTGCAAACTCGTTACAGAGTCATCCCCGCGAAGCATGCCCTCGCGCAGGCGGGGGGCGGGGATTCATGCAAGGCACCGTATGGATCCCGGATCAAGTCCGGGATGACAGGAACGGGAAGTTGCGCCTGGACGCCCTCCTTATCCCTCCCAGGTGCCGTGCGAGGATAGATGCGCCAGCAAGGTAGCACGAAGACGCAGCCCTTTGCGCAGTCAACTTTACAGTGTAAACACGTTCTCGACCTCACCGTGGGCGACGGTCTTTGCTCCTTCAGTGATCCGGAAGCGCGCGCCAGGCTGAATCCAGTGGTGTGGCGCGGCCTTCGCCATGAGGCTTACCAGAACGTGTTCTTCCAGCCCCCGCTGCTCTCCAAACTCAAGGCATAGGCTCCAGATTCCTTCGTCAGCCGGGTCGCGACCGTCGAAATAGCTTGGAGCGCAGTACCAACTCCCGTCTATCGACTCTGGGATCGAGCGACGCCCTCCCTCCTCCAGCGTCAGCCAGCGCAACCGAGCCAAGCCGTAGCGTCGCAACAGACTCACCAGAAATCAACTACTATCAACCAGCCACGAACGCCTACCCCTTCACCGCGCCGAGCGTGAGGCCGGAAATCAGGTAGCGGCTCAGCACCAGGAACAGCGCGATCACCGGGATCGAGACGACGAGCGAACCGGCGGCGTAGAGGCCCCAGTCGGCGCGGAGATTGCCCTGGAAGAGCTTCAGCCCGACCGGCAGCGTGAACAGCTCCGTGTCCTGCAGGACGACCGCGGCCACGACGTACTCGTTCCACGCCGTCATGAACGAGAACAGCGCCGTGATGACGAGTGCGGGCGCGGCGAGCGGGAAGATCACCTTGTAGAACGCCTGCCACGGCCCCGCCCCGTCGATGCGCGCGGCCTCTTCGAGCGAGGGCGGGATGGTGTCGTAGTAGCCCTTCATCTGCCACACGCAGAAGGGCAGCGCCGTCGCCGTGTAGATGATGATGAGGCCGAGGTACGAGTTGAGTAGCCCGAGCCGGATCAGCATGATGTAGAGCGGAAGCAGCAGCATCGTCGCAGGAAACATCTGCGTGATGAGGATGCCCGAGAGCGCGGCGTTGCGGCCGCGGAATTTGAAGCGGCTCAGCGCATAGCCTGCCGTCGACGCGAGCGCGACGCCCGTGAGGGTCACGACGGCTGCCACGAGCAGCGAGTTGAGCAGCCAGCGCACGAACGGCGTCTCCCCGACGAGCTCGGCGTAGTTCCCCATCGTCGCGTCCTCGGGGATGATCGCGAGCGAGGTCGAGAGCAGCCGGTCGCCGGGCCGCAGCGAGATCGTGAGGATGCGCAGCACCGGGTAGACGGCGACGAACGCGAACAGCACGAGGGTGGCGTAGCTGAGGACTTTCTTGAGCATAGCAGTACGGGTCGAAGCGGATGCGGGAAGGTCGTGCATCCGGCGGTCAGATCCTATCGAGTGACTCTTGCGGTGACGAGGTCGTAGACGTTGGGGGCGTCGTCGCGGGGCTTGCCGCCGCCCTGCGTGGCAGTGGCAGTGCGGCCGACGGGCGCGAACCGGCCCACGCCGTCGCCGGGGGCGAACGCGCCGAGGAGCAGCGTCACCTCGTCGCCGCGACGCGGGCGCGGGAGGATGTAGGTCGGGATCGCGAACGTGAGGCGGCTCTGCCCTGGCTCAATGAGCGCACCGGCCCCTTCGAGGCGTCCGAGCACGCGGCCGCGCCCGGTTTCAACGCGGATGCCGTCGCCTACATAGACGATGTGCTCGTAGCCCGTCCCGCCGGGCAGCCGCAGCCGCGCCCCACGCCCGATGTCACGCGCTCCGCCCTCGTCTCGGTCGATGGCGATGGCGGCGAACAGCGCCGGGCTCGGTGCCTCCGGCATCGGTGCCGCGAGGTCGACGCGGACATAGGTCGTCGAGTCGTCGGCAGTGAGTTCAACGAAGCGGGCGTCGAGGATCCCGCTGGGGAGTCCCGTCGGGTAGGTGAAGGCGGTCGTCGCGCCCCAGTCGTCGCCCTCGGGGTCGGTCTGCGCGAGGATCGAGCGGGCGACGGGCAGCGGGCGCTTGACCTGGTCCATCGTGAGGCTGCTCCGGCGCTCGACGCGGCGCATCACCTCGTAGGTGTCGCGCAGGCGCGGCTCTACGAAGGCGAAGTCGTCCCAGAAGCCCGGCGTGGGGACGTCGAAGGCCGTCGTCGCGAGCGGCTCCCCGCCGAGTGTCGCGCCATCCGGCGTCACGGTGACGGTGAGCGAGTCCAGCGGGACGGCCAGCGTGTCGCCCTGCATGCGTACGAGCGAAATCGGAGCCTCGTGGCCCAGCGCGCGGAGCCGCACCTCGGCTCCCCTGGCGAGCCCCTCCTCGGGCGTAAGCACGACCGTCACAGCCGCCGGGACCTGGCGCAGCGTCGCACGGACGAAGCCGTCCCCGAGGCGGAGCCGGGCCGTCGTTACCCCCCAGGACTCGGGGAGGCGCGGTTCGAGCACGAGGCGGTTTCCGGTAGCATAGCGCGCGCCCAGGTAGTCGATCCACCCGTTGCCCACGAAGCCCGCGAGCGCGTGCAGTTCGGCAGGCGAGCCGCCCACGCGCGGCGCGCCCTCGCCAGGATGCGGGTGCGCGTCCACCACACTCGAGATCGCCCCAACGGCACCGTGGTCGAGCACAAGATCGGTCTGGGCCTCGGTGAACCCGTACGCCTGCGCGCCCCCCCCCTGCTCCACCATCAGGTCCACGAGCACGCTCGTCAGCCACGGCCAGACCGGCCCTCTGTACGCAGCTTGGCGAGGCTGGTAGAATGCGGGCGCGCGGAGGTAGGGGTAGAACGTCGTCGAGTCCGCCTGCGGCTGCGTGCCGACGCCGTGGCGGTAGGCGAGCGCCTCGGCGACCTGCTGCGTGGCTGCGCGCTCAGTGGCGTCGTCCAGGCGGAGGTCCGCGAGCGCGACGAGCGCATTGGGGCGCAGCGCCAGGTCACGCTGCCCGTCGCGGTCGAGGCGGTCCAGCGGCGTGCCCCCGCCGAAGAACGTGTCGGCGATGCGCGCTTCGAGAGCAGCGGCGCGGGCGTCATAGTCCTGCGCACGCTGGTTGACCCGCATGACGCGCGCGAAGTCGGCCATCGCGCGGAGGTGCGCCACGAGCGCCGCCGATGCCTCGACAGGCCGCCCGCTGCGGTCGAGCTCGCTCATCCAGGTCTCTGCGGCGGTCGCGCGCACGAGGCCGACGCTGTCCACGAGCGCCGCGCGGCGCGTGTTCTCGCCGAGCAGTCCGCGCGTGGCAAAGACGGTCTTGAACCAATAGTCAGGCGCGCCGGAGATCAGCCCCGTCTCGCCCGTGGCCCGTACGTAGTCGGCAACGGCCTTGCCAAAGACCGGCGTGGCGTCGGGCGTGCTGAACTCCGGCCGTCCGTTGACGAACGCGTTGGGCGCGCGGCCGAGCGGCTGGAGGTTCTCGTCGAAGACCTGCGCGCGCCCGATGGTAGTGAGCACACCGCGCGCCGTCTCGAAGTCGCCCGTAGCGAGCCACAGCGGCAGGGCGCGGAGCGTGCTCTGGCCGGGGAACCGGAGCGTGCCCGGCACCACATCGGCGACAGTCGTGCGCGCGGAGTCACGAACGACGAGCGCATCGGCGGTGAGCCGGGCCCAGGCAAGCGCGCGACGGGCCCGGTCGTCGCCCGGGCGGAGGTAGGTGCGGTCGAGGAGTGCCACCATACGATTCGCGCGGGCGCGTACTCTCGCCTCGGCCTCACGGAGCGCTGCGGCAGCCTGCGCTGTCGCTTCCTCGGGGGTGTCCCCCACCGCGAACACGACGCGCCCCGGCGTTTCAACGGTGAGGCTCCCAGCGAGCACGTTGCGCGCCCGGCCCGCCTCTGGCTCGTCCTCTTCGATCGTGGTGAAGGCATGGCCTCCGCTCGTCTGCACGGCGAACCAGACAGGACGGCGTCCTCGAGGTCGGGTGTAGTTGCCCCGCGCGACGCGCAGCGTCGGGCCGTCAGCCTCTACGGTGTAGCCACGCGGGCCCCGGTCGCTCAGCGAGGGCCGCAGCGTGAGCGTCCCCACCGAGTCGGCGACCTCCACGAGCAGCACGCCGGGCGCGTCGCGGGTCGCGTCGAGGAGCGTGATCTGCTCCGTGACGGTGAGCGGCTTCTCGCGAGAAAACACGCGCGCCAGCCGGGACAGCGCGTCACCGGGCAGCGCGCCTGCGTAGGTGCGCACGGCGAAGTCGGGCCGCGCCGCGCCGCCCTGCCGCCGGTCTGGCCTGAGCGCTATGGTGTCAGCACTCCACTGCCAGCCGTCGAGGACGCGGAAGCCGCCGACGTTCCAGCCCATCGCCTCGTCGGTCTGCGGGCCGTTGAGCGCGTCGTAGTAGAAGCCGCCCCGCGTGTCGCTGTAGACGACGCTGCGCACCGCGAGCGTGTCGTCCACGGACGGAACCGATACGGCGAGATCCGCGAGCAGAGGGGGACCACCGTCAAGAAGCGCATCGGCAGGCGTCATAGGTTCGCGACAGCCGCCGAGCGCGAGGAGCAAGACAGCGAACACGAAGCTCTTTCCAGCAGACCGCTTGTGGACAGGCGTTCGTGCTGAGACAGAGATCCCTCGCCTCCGCGAGGGCAAGACTCTTCGGCTCACTGCGTTCGCTCAGGGTGACGGGGTGGTGGGAGAACGAGTCGAAAAGCTAACAGCCAAAAACCAACAGCCTAATACACCGACTCCGTCGCGTTCGTGCGGTTGAGGAAGACCTGCGTGAACGTGAACAGGATCGCGAAGATGACCATCGAGAGCGCAGCCGCCCAGCCGAAGCGGTACATGTAGAACGCGGCCTCGTAGACGTACGACACCAGGATGTGCGTCTGGTCGTTTGGCTCGCCGCCGTTCGAGACGAGCCAGACGACGTTCACGTTGTTGAACGTCCACACGATGCCGAGCGTGATCGCGGGCACCATGACCGGCTTGAGGAGCGGCGCGGTGATGTTCCAGAACTTGTCCCACGCGGAGGCCCCGTCCACGTCCGCCGCCTCGTAGAGCGCCGCCGGGATCGACTGCAGGCCGCCGAGCGCGATCACCATCATGAACGGGAAGCCGAGCCACACGTTGGTCAGGATCACCGCGAGGAACGCCTCCGTGGGGCTCGTCAGCCACTCGACGGCCGGGAGGTTCATGTACTTCGTGATGATGAGGTTGATCGCGCCGTACTCGTAGTTGAACATGCCGCGCCAGGTGAGCGCGGTGATGTACTGCGGGACCGCCCACGGCAGGATGAGCAGGATGCGCCACGCGCTCTTGCCGCGGATAAACTTCTCGTGCAGGATCACCGCCAGGAAGACGCCGAGCGCCACGTGGAAGAACACGCCGGAGAACGTCCAGATGATCGTCTTGAGGAGGATGCTCCACACGCGCCCGTCGGCCAGCACGGAGGCGTACTGCCGGATCCCGATGAACTCCCAATCACGCAGGTGATAGATGTTCATGTTGGAGAACGAGATCGCCACGTTGTAGAGGAACGGGTAGGCGACCACGGCCAGGACGATCAGCGCCGTCGGGCCGAGCAGGAAGGCGAGGAACCACTTGAAGCGCGTCTCCTCGCTCATACGCGGCGGCTTGGTGCTCCGCGCGATCCGCGCGCCGTCTGACTCGCTCGCAGCGAGCGCGGCGATGGCGGCATCACGCGCCTCTTCCTCCTGCGTACGGGCAAGTCCTTCCGGGGGAGCTTCGATCATGGGAGCGAGGGTATATGACTCTAGCTGCGAGGGGAGCTTTGACGAATCAGGCTGGCATGAGAGAATCTCCCCTCCTGGACAGAGTCTTGCCCTCGCGAAAGCGGGGGAGGGGCTGGGGGTGGTCGAACGCCTCAGCAGGAAGTAGCCTCGTGCTCAGAAGGTCTACCCCCTCCCGCTTCGCGGACTCCCCCTGTCCAGGGGGAGAGCTTTCAGTTCTGACCTGGGTAGCCCTCCTCATGAATCAAACGTGTCGGCGATCAGCTCTTCGGCTTGCTTCTGCATCAGGCGTGCGCCCTCCTCGGCGGTCACGCCGCCGTTCATCACGAGCTGGTAGGGTCCACGCATGCCGTCCCAGATCTGCCGGAGCTGCGGCTCGGTCGGCATCGACTTGGAGACTTCGGCTTGGCTGAGCGACTGCTGCACAAACTCGTTGCTCTGCATCAGCACCGAGTCGCGACGCACGGTCTTGAGCGTGGGGATGGCGAAGAGGTCGTGCACCATCTGGCGCTGCACTTCCTCGCTCGTCAGGTAGTCGAGCACGTCGAGGACATAGGGCAGCTTCTCCTCGGTGACGGCGGCGTTCACAGAATAGCCGCGCGCGGAGACGATGGGGGCCGGCCAGATGCCCGTCTCGGTGTTGTACGGGATGCGCGCCATGCCAAAGTCGACGCCGGCCTCGGCGTAGCCGCCCCACGACCACGGGCCGTTGATGACGGCGGCGGCGCGGCCCTCCTTGAAGAGCGTCTCGGCGATGTTGTAGTCGCTCTCGCGTGGGATCACCTGGTGCTCGTCGCGCAGGTCGAGGACGAACTGGATGGCGTTCACCATTTCGGGGGTGTCGAGCGTCGGCTCGCCGCTTTCGTTGAGCATCCACCCCCCGAAGCCGGAGAGGAACGGGACGAGGAAGAACGGCTCGGTGTAGTTCCACGTGAGCGCGTACTGCTCCGGCCGCCCGTCGCCGTCGGCGTCCACGGTGAGGTCGGGAGCCATCGCCACGAGCTCGTCCAGCGTGGCGGGCGGCTCGGGCATGAGCGTCTTGTTGTAGACGAACGTGAGGTGCGAGCCGAGCTGATCGGCGACGAGCAGCAAGCTATCGCCCCAGAAGAGCAGCCCGTCTTCCTCAAAGCGCTCGATGAAGGCCGGGTCGACCTTGTCCTGCAGCGCCATCGCGGTCCCAGTGAGCGCGTAGAGACCGACGTTGTCCGCCGGGCCGTAGATCATGTCCGGGCCTTTCCCGCCGATGGCCCCGAAGACGTAGTGGTTGCGCAGTTCCTCGGTGTCCTTGTAGAGCACCTCGACGTTCACGTCCGGGTTCGCAGCGGAGTACCGCTCCGCGGCCTCTTCCAGCACAGCACGCTCCTCCGCGTCCTTGAGGTGCCAGATGCGGACCGTCGTGATGCCCTCGTCTGCTCCACCCTCACACGCGGGAAGCAAGAGGACGACGGCAAGCAGAAAGAGGATATGTCGCATGGTGCGGGTAGGATCTCCCCTACTTGTCATGCTGAACTTGTTTCAGCATCTCAGCATGTCGGAGGAGATCCTGAATCGAGTTCAGGATGACAACACTACGAGATTTACGCTCGCTGACGGCCTCTATCGGTAGTCGTCATTGGACAGCCGCCGGTAGACCACCGCCGTGCGGGCGGGCACGTCGAGGGCGAACGCGGGTGGGCCTCCAGCGTCGTCGAGGGTGATCGTGAGCGAGGGAATGTCGGCGAGGTCGCCGCGTGAGGCGAAGATCGGCACGAGCGGGTGGATTTCCGCGTCGCCGAGGCCCGGCAGGGCGATTTTCTGGCGCGCGTCGCTGCGGTTGAAGGCGATCACGAGTTCCTGCGTGTCCTCTTCGCCGTCGACGGCGGTCGTGTGCAGCCGCTGGAACGCGAGCGTGTTGGTCGTGCTGTCGGCGTGGAGCACCGAGAAGCCGCCGTGCCGGAGCGCGTCGTGCCGGTGCCGCAGCGCGATGGCGCTCTGGTAGAACGCGAACAACTCGTGGTCGAAGGCGATGGGGTCGCATTCCCGCTCCAGGCCGCGCGGGTCCGTGCACTCGTCAGCGAAGGTGAGGTCGGGCCAGACCATCGGCTTGCGGTCGTCGGGGTCGTCCGCGCCCCACATGCCGGCCTCGGTGCCGTAGTAGAACATCGGCGCGCCGACGTAGGCGACCTGCATCACAGCGATCATGCGCTGGATGTCGCGCTCGGCCTCGTTCGGGGCACGCACGGCGTAGTCCTCGCGGTGGCGCGGGCTCGGCTGCTGGTCGAAGTCGATGGGCAGGTGCCCGTTGACGATGCCCGACGCCACGCGCTCGGTGTCGTGGCTGTCGATGAGGTTCTGCATCGCGTAGGCCCGCGCCCTCGCATACGGCAGGCTGCGTTCGACGAGCTGGGCCGCAAACGTCACCGGGCCGATGCGCCCATCGATCAGCCAGTCCTCGACGGGCATGGCGAAGGCGTGGTAGTTCATCGCCGCCGAGAAGCCGCTCGCGCGCAGGAAAGCCACCGCGTCGTGCCAGGTCTCGGCGACGGTGTAGGCCTCGGGGTTGAGTTCGAACACCAGGTCGTTCCACTCCGCCCAGAAGCCCGTCGGCACCTCGTCGGCCACGTCGAGCCGCCAGCCGTCGATGCCGTCGCTCGGGTCGCCGTCGCCGTTGGGGTCCATCCAGCGCCGCGTGATGTCGAAGACGTACTGCCGCGGCCCGGCGCCAAGGGTCACCGGTTCGCCGTCGGCGTCGAGCGAGTCGCGGAGCACGGGCAGCGCCTTGTAGCCCCACCAGCCGTTGTAGTCGTACTCGTTCTCGGGCGTGTCGGGGTCGTCGAACGCCGTCACCTCGTACCAGTCGGCAAACGCCGACGCCTGCTGCTTCTCGACGAGGTCCTCGAAGCCGAAGAAGCGCGTGCCGGTGTGGTTGAAGACGCCGTCGATCACCACGCGGATGTCGCGGGCGTGCGCCTCGCCGAGCATCTGCAGGAAGAGCGAGTCGGCGGCCGTCCAGGTCCAGGTCGCTGGGTCAGCGGTCTCGCCTTCCATCAGCGCGAGGTCGCCTTCGGGATCGGGGCCGAAGTACGGGTCGATGTGGTGGAAGCTCGCGCCGTCGTACTTGTGCATGCTCGGCGCGTGAAACACCGGGTTGAAGTAGAGCGCGTTGACGCCGAGGCTGTCGAGGTAGTCGAGTTGGTCGATGACGCCCTGGAGGTCACCGCCGTAGCGCCGCATGAAGACGGGCGGGTCGTAGAACGTCGAGATGGCGGCCTCCCAGTCGGCCTGGACGTACCAGTCACCCGTCCACGGCGTGATGGCCCACGCGTCCTCGGTGGTCATGTCCTGCCCGAAGTCGAGCGAGGCGAACGTGGGGTCGTTCGTTGGATCCCCGTTGCGGAAGCGCTCGGGGAAGATCTGGTACCAGACGGCGGCGGCGGCCCAGCTTGGGACGGGTTGGGCCTGGAGGTTGGGCGCGAGGATTACTCCCAAAAGGAGTGCAAGGAATGCGGAACGAAACACGGTGACTCTGAGCGTTTGGGTGAGCGAAGTGCCGCATTTACACCCCCTGTTCTCGCTACGCTCGAACTGTCCCCCTCACCAATGAGGGGGACAGCTTCTCGACCCTTCACGGGGAGAGAAGCAGGGGGTGCGTCGAGCTATCGCGCGACCGTCACGCGCGTCGTCTCCACCGAGTCACCCGCGACGAGGCGCACCACATACGCCCCGCTCGCCAGCCTGGCGGCATCGAACGCAACAGCGTAGCGGCCCGGCGTCTGCGGGGCATCCACGAGCGTGGCGACGCGGCGGCCGAGGAGGTCGTAGACCGTCAGCGTCACGTCGGTGGCCTGCGGGAGGTCGTACTCGAGCGTGGTCGCGGTGGCGAACGGGTTCGGGTAGGCGGCGTCGAGCGCGAGCGTGGCCGGGACAGCGTCGTTGACGAGTTCGGCGTCGGTCGCCACGAGGCCCGGCTCGGGCTTCTCGACGAACTCGTTGGTGTAGACGCGGAACTCGCCGGGGAGCAGCGTGAACGTCTGCGAGCCCGCACTTGCGAGGTCGAGGTCGCCGTCGTCGAAGTAGCTGAACCAGTCGCCGCCCTCGGCGAAGTCGACGGTCACGTCGTCCGACTCCACGCCGAAGTTGCCGACGATGACGACCTCGCTGGGCTGACCAGCCGGTGCGCCGCCGTAGGAGAGGCGGATGTAGCGGTCCGTCGTGCGGCCCACGCGGAGGTCCACGTCGGTGAGTTCGGACGTGAAGATGGCGTTCTCGTTGCGCAGCTTGAGGAGCGCGCCCCAGGTCTTGTAGAGACGTACACGGGCGGCACGCTCTTCGGCACTTGTCGCCACGACCTGGCCGCCGAAGCCGTTGCGGTCCGGGGCCACGTCGGCGAAGTAGTCCCAGCGGATCGGCTTGTTGCCCGTGCGTCCGGGGTCACCGCCCGAGCAGCCGCCGCCGCCGCCGTCGCGGAGGCACTCGCCGGGGCCGCCGCCGTAGCCGATCTCGGCGAACTGCCAGAGCATGCGCGGGCCGGGCACGGTGTAGAAAAACGCGCCCACGAGCTTCATACGCTCCAGCGCGGTCTCGACGGTGCGCGTGTCGTAGTCGCCGGAGCGGTTGCCGAACTCACGGTTGCGATACATCAGCCACTGCTCGTCGTGGCTCTCCATGAACGTGATCTGGCCGTCGAGCGGGTAGCCGTTGTTCGGCGGGTACGTCCGTTCGAGCGTGCTCTCGAAGTCGGTCGCCGTCGGGTAGCCCATCGCGCTCTGGCTATAGGGGCGGTTCATGTTGCTCCAGAGCATCATGCCGGGGAAGCCGGCGTCGCGGCCGTAGTTGGCGAGCGCGCGGTCCTCGCGGGCGTCGGCGAAGTGCTCCAGGATGATGTAGGCCTCGTTGTCCACGGCCCAGATCTCGTCGGCCATGCGCGTGAGCAGGTCGATGCGGCCCTGGTTGAAGGCGCTCCACGCCCCCACGTCGCCGCCGTAGTCGCGCGTCGTGAAGCCCTTCGAGAGGTCGAAGCGGAAGCCGTCCACGCGGTACTCTTCGAGCCACCAGGCGTTGGCGCGGTCGAGCCAGCGCTGCACGCCGAAGTAGGTGTGGTCAAGGTCGGTGAAGACGTTGAACGGGTGCTGCTCGGGGACGTGCACGTACGGGTTGGCGTCGTTGGCACCGAAAAGCGTCACGAGCGGCGACGGCTGGTCGGCGTGGTTGTAGACGACGTCGAGGATGATCGCGAGGCCGCGCTGGTGCGCCGCGTCGATGAACGCCTTGAGCTGCTCGGGCGGGCCGTAGTACTTGTCCACGGCCAGGTGGAAGGTCGGCTGGTAGCCCCAGTTTTCGTTGCCGCCGAACTCCTGGATGGGCATCAGTTCGAGCGCGTTCACGCCGAGGTTGACGAAGTAGTCGAGCGTGTCGGCGAGCGTATCGTAGTCGTGCGCGGTGATGAAGTCGCGGACGAGCATCTCGTAGATGACGAGGTCTTTCTGCTCGGGGCGCTCGTAGTCGTCGTCCTGCCAGTCGTAGGGCGCCGCGCCCGGCGTGAGCACGCCGACGATGCCCTGCGCGCCGTCGGGGTACTCCGGCAGGTTCGGGTAGACCGACTCGGGGATGAAGCGGTCGTTGTTCGGGTCGAGGACGAGCGGGACGTAGGCGTCGGTGACGCGCTGCGTGCCGTCAACGAGGTACTGGAAGGCGTACGTCTCGCCCGGCGTGAGGTCCATCTCGAGCCACCAGTAGACCTCGTCGGCGCTGACGACGTCGCGGCGCATCAGGAAGTCGTCGTCGGGCTGGAAGTCGTTGAAGTCGCCGAGGACGTAGACGTAGCTCTTGTTCGGCGCGAGGAGCGAGAGGAAGACCTTGCCGGGCTCGGCGTCGGAGTAGGTGATGCCGTCCTGGATGCCGACGGGCCGCGCTTGGTCCACCACGGTCGGCGGCGGCACGCCGATGTCGAAGCTGACGACGCGCCCTTCGGCGTCCTCCGCTTCCAGCGCAAACCGCGAGCCCGGCGCGACCGGCGCGGGCAGCTCGAACCGGAAGATGCCGCTCTCGGCGTCGTAGAAGTCGAGGCCGTTGGTGTAGGCGGTCGTGTTCACCTCGAAGTCGATGCGCGTGAACGCGGCCGTCCCAAAGAGGCCCGTCGACACGGCGACGATGTTGCCCTCGTTGTCCGCCTCGCGCGCGGCCTGGAGGAACATGGGGTTCGCGACATCGATCTGCGAGTCGGCGTTCGGCCCGACGAACACCGGGTTGAGCGGGTCGGTGATCCAGGTGAAGTTGCTGCCGTCGCCGTTGTTGTGGTAGTGCACCTTGTATTGCACCGTCTGGCCGACGTTCAGCGAGACGACCTTGCGGTACTCGTTCTCCTGCGGCACGTAGTCCATGGCCGACGCGGCGCCGATCTGGATGCGCCCGCTGCTGTTGGGCCCCCAGTCGTTGAACGAGCCGGGCAGGAACGCGCGCACCGGCGTGATGGCGGGCGGCGTCAGATCCGGGATGAAGCGGAACGTGAGGTCGAGCGTCTGCGCTTGCGCCGGGGTCGTACCGACGAACGCGAAGACGAGAGCGAGGAGCCAGGCGAGACGACGCATGAGTCGGATATGGGAGCGTGCATGAAAGCGCTCCCCTCCTGGACAGGAGGGGCCGGGGGTGGTCGAACGCAACGGCACGCAGCTAGCTGGTGCTCCGTAGGTCTACCCCCTCCAACTCCCCCTGTCTAGGGGGAGAGCTATTGGAAAAACACCGGCCCCCGTTCAAAGGGACCGGCGTGCAGGTCAGGGTATGGACGTGTGGACGTAGGAAGGTGTGGACGTGGCGACTCGTTTCAGCGAGCGTGTTTGTACGTCCACACCTTCACACGTGCATACCGCGAAGCGATCCGTTAGCGGAGGACCGTGAGGCGCTGGCTCACGACGCCCTCCTGGGTGCGGAGCTGGTAGACGTAAACGCCGGCGGCGAGACCCGACGCGTCGAAGTTGACGCGGTAGTTGCTCGCCGTCTGCACCTCGTCGATCAGCGTGGCGACGGCACGGCCTGTGACGTCATAGACCACGAGCGACACCGGCCCGGCCTGCGGGACGCTGTACTTGATCTGCGCAGTGCCACGGAACGGGTTCGGGTAGGCTTCCATGATGAGCGTGGTGCTCGGTAGCGCGCCGCCCACGTCCTCGATGGCGACCGCCTGCGGATCCGTGAAGCCCGTCTCGAAGAAGAGCGGGTTGTTGGCAATCAGGTCGTCCCGGTTCGGGTCGGTCGGGTTGGCTTCCATCGGCATCTGCGACGCCGGGTCATCCGAGTCCGTCGGGCGGAAGCCGTCGAGCGCGAACTCGAAGCTGGCCGGCGGCGCGCCGTCTTGGGGGAGGATGTAGCGATAGCGGCGGCGGCCGGTGTCGAAGCCACCACGGCCCTCCACCACGTAGCTGTCGACCTCGTTGCCGTAGGCGTAGCGGTAGCCGATGCCGTTGTAGGTCGGACGCTGCACGTTGAAGACGCCCGTGTAGATGCCGTCGCCGTCCGGGTCGGTCATCTCGAAGCCTTCAGTGAGGAGGCCGTCGGTGGGCTGACCGGGCTCGAAACCCTGCGTGACACGCCACACGGCGTCTTCCAGCTGGATCGTGACCTTGTCGGTCGCCGGGTCAAACGGGTCGGTTGCGAACTCGAGCGCCGTCGTCATGTCCACCGAGAAGGTGACCGGGATGGGGTCGCCCGCCGGGATCACGTTCGGGCGGCGGATGCCGTTGAAGAACTGCGTGTCGAGCGTCTGGGCGGAGCCTGCAAACCCGAAGATGCGGTTGCCACCGCCGTTGTCGAGCGGCTCTTCCCAGCCGATGTTGGCCCACTCCTCGTCGTCGAGCTCGCCGTCACCGTCTTCGTCGACGTTGAAGACGACGTAGTACTTGTAGTTGATCTCGTCCTCAGGCGCCGCCGTGATCGGCACCGAGTTGAGGAAGTTGAGCGTGCCGGGGAAGCGGGTCAGACCGCAGTCGTCCTGGTTGTCGTCTGGGCAGTCCCAGCCGTTGAACGCGCCGCGCACCTGGATGGCGTCGCCGCGGGACAGCGAGACGAGGCCCACGTCCACGAGCGGCTGGATGTCCACGGTGAACTGGACCGTGGCCTCGACGGTCGAGCCGTCGTTGGCCGGCGAGTCGCCGTAGTACTGCCAGTAGAGCGTGGTGTCGCTCGCTGGCACCGTGAAGACGCGGTCTCCACCGCCGGCGATGTCTTCCCAGCCGTCGGGCGTGTCCGTGTCGGAGAAGAAGAACTTATAGGCCTGCTGCGTGCCTACCGCCGAGGCCGGGTAGGTTACGAGGCCCGAGTAGAGGCCGGCACCCGGTCCGCTCTCGGCTTCCTGGGTGAGGACGATGTTGGTCGCGCCCCAGTCCATGACGTTGCTCGGGTCGCCCTGGAAGCCACCAACCTCCGGGTTGCCACGCACGCCAATCTGGAGGTTCTCGTCGTCAATGTCGAGGCCCTTGAGGGTGGCCTGCTCCGTGTCGATGTAGACGCGGAACCAGACACCGACCTGGTCCTCGCCGACGGTGAACGGGCGCCAGTCGTAGGGCTGGTCGTCGCCCTTCTCGAAGAAGTGAAGGTCGAGCGACACGTCGCCCGTGCCCGCCTCGATCTGGTGGTTGCCGCCGTCTTCCCAGCCACCGATGCCAGCCATTTCGGACTGGTCTGCGTAGAACTTGAAGTTCAGCGTTTCGTTGTCCGGGATCTGGAAGGAGGCCTCCCAGAAGTCGCCGCCCTGGCTGCTCGGCGTCAGGGTGGTGTTGTCGTTCCAGGCAATGATGTCGCCGCCGGGGAGAGCGCTCTGGTCGTCCGAGCAGCCATCGAGGCAGCCGCGCACCTGGATGTTGCGGTCGATATCGGTCTTGACCGTATCGGGCAACGTGGCGGTGTTGAGCCGCAGCGTGACGTTGCGCTGCGCTAGGGCAGGCATCGACACTGCGGCCACGAACGCCGCCAGCGCGAGCCATCGCGCAGTGGTAGCAAAGGTCCGTTGCATAACAGATGTGGAATGGTTGGAGGAAGGATGCGTGCGGTCGGGCAGATGCCGGGAGGCACGCGAAAGAGCCGCAGATACGGCACTAGTGGGGGCGCTCAGGCGGGGGTCAGAAGCCGAGCGCGAAGCTGATGCGGTTGACGCCGTCGAAGAACTCGAAGGCCTCGTAGGCATAGTCGGCGGTGAGGTCGAGCGAGCCGAAGCCGTAGTTGAGGCCCCCGCCGAGGGTAAACGAGCGCGGGCTGTCGTCGAGGAACAGCTCTTGGTAGCCGCCGCGCACCTGCACGAGGCCGCCCAGGAGCGCCACCTCGCCGCCGAAGTTGACGTACTGCCCCGCCGCGCTCGGGCTGACCGCGTCGATGGCGAGCGTGACGCGCGTCTCGGCGGTCTGGTACACCTCGGTCGCAACGCCGACGCGCATGTTGAGCGGGAGGTCGAAGGCCTCGGTGGCCAGCGTCGAGCGGATGTTGTTGTTGTTGCCCTCCTGGTCGGGGGCCGTGTCCACGGGCACCAGCAGCCCGTCGCCGCTGAGCTGCATCTTGGTGCCGAAGTTGGAGATCGACGCGCCCAGCCGCAGGCCGTTGAACGGGGTCGTGAACATGGTGCCGATGTCGAAGGCGACGCCCGTGGCGGAGGTCTCGTAGATCGACTCGTGGAGCACCTTCACCGTGGCTCCGAGCAGGAAGCGGTCGGTGAGCGCCCGCGCGTAGGAGAGGCCGACGGCGTAGGACCCCGCCGTGAACGTCTCGCCCGAGACCCCGTCTTGGTCGAACTCGGTCGTGCGCTCCATCTCGGGGGTGGTCATCGCCGTGAACGACACGCCGACCGTCCCGAAGCGCGTCGTTGTGGCTACGCTGGCGTGGTTGAAGTCGATGCTCTCCAGCCAGGAGGCATACTCGACGGTGAGGCGGCCACCGCTGAGGCGTGCCAGGCCGGCCGGGTTCCAGTAGACCGCCGAGAGGTCGTCGGCGATCGCGCCGAACGCGCCGCCCATCGCCGTCGCGCGCGGCCCGACGGGGATGTTGAGAAACTCGGCGGCGGCGGTGCCAATCTTGTCCTGCGCCTCGGCGCGCGGAGCAAGCAGCGGCGCGCTCGCGAAGAGGCCCAGCGCAAGCACGCCGAGCACGAAGGAGCGGGGGGAACAGAACGTCATGGGCCTGTCGGTTCGGGAGCGCCAGTCGGGGAGCAAGGCTGGCAGGGAGATCACTTGATGAGGGCGAAGGTGCCGGTCGTCTCGCCGATGCCCGGCGCATCGACATGGTAGAGATAGATGCCGTAGGACGCGCTCAGGCGGTCCTCGGTGAGGAGGTCCCACTCGACCACGCCGTCGAGGAGTTGCGCGGGCGTGAGGTCCTCGTTGGTGCCCTCGTTGTGCTCGAGGATGCGAACGAGGCGGCCGCTGACGGTGAAGATGCGGACCGTGGCGCGCGGCGGGAGACGCGTGAACCGGATCACGCGGTCACCGCGGCCCGTCGGGAACGGGTTCTGCGGCTCGAAGCGGTTCGTGACGATGTAGGGGTTGGGCACCACCCGGATATCGTCCAGGGAGGCCTGTGCAGCCTCCACGTCTACGTCCGGCCCCTGCGCCACGAACTCAAACACGTCGCTCCCGAGGAACGGCTTGGAGGTCACCACCTCAGCCACGTCGCCGGGCTGCGGGTTGCGTGCGCCCGATCCCTCGACCACGCTGAGTTTGAATTGCCACGTGGGCACTAGGTCGTCGGTGCCATCGCCCGGCACGTCCTGGAGGAGGATCAGCACGTCGGTCTCGCCTTGGCCCCCGAGCGCGTCGAGGTCGAGGCTGAAGAGGTTGGTCGCGGCGTTGCCCTCCTCGAACTGGACCGACCCGTCCCCGGTGAGGTCCCAGAACGCGTAGGCCACCTCCACTTCCTCGACGAGGCCGTTCTCCCCCACCACCTGCTGAAACACGCGGACGTTCGTCGGCTTCGAGGGCAGGGTGAAGAAGACGTTGGCGATGAACTCGAACGTCAGGTCGCTGGATTGCCCGCTGCCCGGCTCTCCCACAACGATGCGGTAGTCGGAGGGGAAGCGCACAGACCGCGCGTTGTTGGCGTTGCCGAAGAGGAACGCCTCGATGTCAACGTTCAGGTCGTAGACCTCGTCCTCTTCCCAGTTTGAGAGCGAGTCGATCACGGTGGCCAGGTTGACGTTTTCGAACGCCAGTTGGAAGCCTTCGGTCACGAGCGGCTCCGAGTCTGCACTCAGCGCCTCGGAGTTCTCGATGAGCACCTCGCCATCGGTGATGTCTTCGAGCGTGAAGTCGCGCGTGCGCAGCGTGTCGGCCCGCACGTCGGAGCCTGCTGCGAGCGTGTCGCGGAAGCTGATCCGGTAGCGGTGCCCGTCCTGGATGGCCGTCGGGTCCACGATCGTGTAGTTGACTGTCCCGGTGCCGAGCCCTTGCGTCTGCTCGAACTCCGCAAGGTCGGCATCGACGTAACCACCAACCCCTTGCTGTGGAGTCACCGCGACCACGTTGGGTCCGGTCCGCCCAAGGGAGCCGTCGGACTGGATGGCGATCGAGATGGGACTCTCGGTCGGCGGGATCTCGAAGGCCTGCTGCCCTGGCTGCGTGGCTACGGTGAACGCGCCGAAGTCATAGCTCACGACGGCATAGTAGTACGTCACGCCGTTGAGGACCTCCGTGTCGGTGAAGGTGTGGACGAGGCCGTTGGAGGCCTCACCGGGGTCCCGCGTGTCGGTGCCGAGGAAGTACTTCGTCCCGGCGATGTCGACCGGGTGGAAGCCCTCGTTGCCGTTGATGAGGTCGTACTGCGCGATCGGCCGCAGGAATTGGAGGTTGCCGAAACCATCGGTGATCGTCCGGGCGTCGAGGAAGCCAGGGTCGGTGGCGCGGTAGATGCGGTAGCCCTCGAAGTCGTTCGGGTCTAGTCCAGGCGCGTCGAGGTCAGCGATGAACGAGTCGAACGAGCGCTCGGCAGCATCGTCCCAGTAGAGCGTCACGGCACCGTCCCGAGGCACCGCGGTGACAATCGGCGTGGTGGGAGCCTGAGCGAAGCGGTAGTCGGCCTCGTAGGCCTCCTGCGCGTTTTGCCGCTTGGCGAGGTGGTCCTGGTAGCGCTGCTCCACGTTGGACGCGCCCGCCTGATAGTTCACGTCGCCGAAGATGACAGCGAAGGAGACGCGCTCCGTCTGGCCGGCCCGCAACGGGAAGAGGCCGCTCGACACGAAGAGGTCGTTGTCGTTGGCGCCGCCGGGGGGTGGCTGGCCCGGCTCCAGGAGGGTGAATTTGCCCGGCGTGAGGAAGTTGGTGAAGTAGAAAGCGTCCGTCGCCGAGTTGAACTGGACGCTACCGGCCGGGCGGTACCGGACGTTGGTGATGCCAATCTGGTCGCTCTCGGAGATGTCGGTCACGTCGATGTTCGGCTCGCCGGGGAGGTCGGTGCCCGCCCCCGAGGAGGGCAGCCCGTCGTTCTCGCCGATGTCGCCGGAGAGGTCGGACCCGTCGAGGCCCACGTCGTCAACGGACGAGCGCCAGTCGCCGTCGTTGTCGATGCCGTCGTCGCGGCGCTCGTCGATCATCTCGTCGATGTTCTCGTCGATGCCTTCGTCCACGGCTCCATCGCCGTCGTTGTCGATGCCGTCGGCGTAGGGCAGGCCGAGGTCCTCGGCCTTGACGTCGTAGAGGATGATGTCGGTGCCGGGCACCGCGAAGCGGAAGTAGGGCGCGTCGGACGCGGCGGCGTCGATCATCGCCTGCGTCACCACGGGGCCGTCTGTCTCGAAGAGGAAGTCGAACGGCGGGAGGGTTTCGAGGCCGTCGCCGTCGTTGTCGATGCCGTCGCGATAGGGCAGGCCGAGGTCCTCGGCGCCCACGCCTACGAGGTGCACGGGCGAGCCGTCGTAGGGCTGAGGAAGTGCGGGCCAGCGGTTCCAGCGGTCGCCCGCCGCCTCATCGATCATCTCTTGGGTGACCACGGGGCTGTCTAGTTCGCCGTCGCCGTCGTTGTCGATGTAGTCGGCGAAGCCCACGCCGACCTGCGTGCCGAAGGCGGCGTAGGACGAGTCCTCGTCCACGATGCCGTTGCCGTTGTTGTCGCGCCCGTCGAAGCGGAGGCGTTCGCCCGCCCCGCCAGTCTGGTCGCCCTCGCCCTCCAAGAACTCAGCGGTGATGATGGGGCTGCCCGGCTCCCCAACGGTGACGCCGTAGCCGTTAATTTGCGCGACGCCGTCGCCCGTCGTGCCATCGCCGTCGTTGTCGATGCGGTCGACGGCGTTGCCCGGGCTTTCGAGGAAGAACGCGATGGCCGCCTCCACTTCGATGTTGGCGAACGACTCCTCGGTAGACCGCCCGTCGTTGTCGGCCATGAACGCCGTGTCGAGGAGGAGGTCGAAGAAGGGGCGGTCGTCGTCGGCGTCGGCGTCGGAGCCGACGAGGTCGGCGAGCCAGAGCGTCACGCCGACGGTCGAGAGGTCTTCGGTGCCGTCGTTCTTGACCGAGTGCAGGATGAAGATGGCGTCCTGGATGAGCACCTGGCTCCAGGCGAGCACGCGCGTCTCCACGATCAGGCCGAGACCACGGCGGTCGAGGTCGGTCGAGTCGGGGAAGTAGCCGTTGCCTGGGCGAGCGTACTGGTCGTCGCCCATGACGTAGTAGATCTCCTGGTCGGCGTTGAACACGTCGCGGCCGAAAAAGCCGTTCCAGGAGCCCGCCCAGCCGGGGTCGGTCGGGTCTTCGAGGCGGTTGGGCCAGAAGGGTGGCCAGGTCTCCGGCTGGTCACTGCGCGGGATGCCCAGGTCTTCGCTTACCGGGTTGGTGTAGCCCTGGATCGGGGCCCACGTCCACGCCTCGTTGGGGTTGTTGTCGTTCTCGCGGTAGTTGGGCACGTTGACGATGTACTCCACTTCCGGGTCCCCGTTGATGTCACGGCCCTCCACCTCGGCCCCCACGAAGAGCCCCGTAAGCGCGATGTAGTTTCGCCGCGTGTTCTTGGGCCACTCGTAGGGAATCTCGTCCGGCACGGCCCCGGTGCGCCCCGTCTGTCCGAAGTTGAAGATGGTCGTGCGGACGCGGTTGCCGTCGATGTCGGAGTTGCGGCGCTCGAAGAGGTCGACGCGGGCGTCCGAGGGAACGTGGTTGCGGTCGATCTGCCCCTGGGACCAGGCGGGCACGGCGAGCACGAGCGCGAGCGCTGCCGTCACCGCGAGGTTCACGGCAACGGGGCGCAGGAGACGAGAGAAAGCAGTCACGGCTGGAATCATCGGAGTCATCAGAGGCAAGGCGACGCGGGGGCGTCGGTCCTAGAAGCTGAGTTGGAGGCCCAGGTGGAGGCGGCGCGGCTCGCTGTAGAAGTTGGGACGCGTGAAGTAGCCAGCATCGGTAGACGCGATGGCGGGCCCGCGCAGCGTCACGTCGGGCTGGCCCGTATCGCCGTAGACGGCGTTGGCGTTGCGGGCGTCGAACAGGTTGAAGACCTGGAGGAAGACGCGCGGCGTGACCAGGGGCAGCGGGAGGTCGTAGAAGGCGTAGAGGTCCGCGTTGAAGGTCGTCGGTCGGCGCTCCGAGTTGGTCGGGAACGCAGGGAGGATCCGGTCATCGCGTGCGGCGGGCGAGTAGGGGTAGCCCGCGCCGTAGCGCAGCAGCGTCGAGGCACCCCAGCGATTGCCGCCAAAGAAAAGGCTGGCGTTGAAGGTGTGGCGCTGGTCCCACTCGAGCGGGATGAGCTGCAGGCGGGGGGCGTCGTTGCCCTGCCGCGCGGCGATGGCTTCCTCGGGGCTCGAGTTGGAGCCCTCGGCGACCTGGAAGGTGTAGTCCACGTCGAAGGAGAAGCCCTGGCTGAAGCGCTTCGAGAGGGCGACGGTGATGCCGCGCACGTTGGAGTAGTCGCGGTTGGTGTAGATCAGGTACTGCACGCCCGGCAGGACCGTGTCGATGGGGTCGCTGACGGACACCCAGTCGCGCACGTCGCGGTAGAAGCCGGTCACGTCGAGCAGGTAGTCGTCGCCGAAGCCCTGCTGGAGACCGATCTCGTACATGACCGTCTTCTGCGGGTCGATGTTGGCGTTGCCGAACGGCCCGTAGGTGCCCGAGGTCGTTCTGACGCGGTAGCCGGGGTTGTTGAACAGGAACTCGAACGTGGGGACCTGGAGGAAGTGGCCGTACGAGAAGTGGATCACGCCGTCGGCGGTGATCGGGTAGGCCACGCCGAGCCGCGGCGACACCTGGATTTTGGCCTCGGCGTCGTTGTACCAGTAGGCTTCGCGGTCTTCGATGGAGAGACGGTTTTCCTCGAACTCCTCGTCGGAGGTGATCACGCCGTTGCCGTCGAGATCGTTGAAGCGATTGGTGGCCCGGAACGGGTTAAAGATGTTCGGGTCAGCTTCGTCGGCCGGGGTCTGCCCTCGCGAGTCGAAGTAGTCGAAGCGGATGCCCGCGTTCACGATGAAGTTCTCGTACTCGATCTTGTCCTGGACGTAGGCGCTGACGCTGATCGGGTTGACCCCGTCGAAGCGCTGGAAGCTGTTCGAGGTCTCGTCTGGGATGCGGAGGTCGTTGGCAATGTCCTGGGTAGTCTCGTCCTCGGTGAGGCTGAAGCCTTCGAGGAAGAGGTCGTCGATGCGGAACTCGATGCCGCCCTTGACGAGGTGGTTTTTGAAGAGCTGCGTGGTGAGGTCGCTCTTGATGGTGTAGGAGGCGGTGGAGCGCTCGAAGCGGCCGAGGTCGTAGCCCCCTCGCAGGAAGCGGTTGCCGCCCTGGATCAGCAGCTCCCCGTTGAGGGAGTCAGGGGCGGTGACGGCAAAGGGGGTCCAGTAGCGCTGGTCGAGCGGGTCTTCGAAGGCGTAGCGCTCGAACTGCTTGAAGGCCGTCGCCACGTTGACCGTGTAGAACAGCTTGGACGAGACGGTGTGCTGGAACTGGAGGTTGACGTTGTAGCCCGTCTCGAAGAAGTTGGCGAGGCCGTCGGGGTTCTGGCGATAGGGCAGGTAGTTGCCTGCTCCGAAGCCGAGGTCGTCGCCGGTGGCGTAGGAGCCGAGCGCGGTCAGGCTGAGGCTCATCCCGTTGCCAAGGCGCGACTTGAGCGTGGCCTGGCCGCTGAGCTTCTCGAACTCGTTCATCGGCACGAGCGCCGAGTCGCCGGGCGTGCCGTCGGGGTTGAAGACGCGCGCGCCGGAGAGCCACCCGTCGTTCTTGAAGTAGCGCCCGAGGACGTAGAACCCGAGCAGGTCGGGCACGACAGGGCCGGTGAGCGAGCCCTGCAGCTGGTAGTACTGCACGGGGTTCACGTCGAGGTAGGAGAACGGGTCGACGCCGAAGTAGCGGATGTCGTTGCGGGTCTCGTAGGCCTCCTCGTTGGCGCTGCGCAGCAGGTCCGCGCCCCCATCGCCTGTGACGGCGTAGGTGCCTGAGAACACGTCAATGTTGCCGCTGAACTCGTTAGCGGGGTCTTTCGTGACCACGTTGATGATGCCGCTCATCGCCTGGCCGTACTCAGCGTTGAAGGTGCCCGCGATGATCTGCAGCTCCTCGATGCCGTCGTTCTCGATCTGGACCGAGACGGAGCCGTCGTACGCATCGGAGACGCGGACGCCGTCCACGAAGTAGGCGACCTCTTTGGAGCGCCCGCCGCGGATGTGGATGCCGCCGCCGGAGGTGGTCACGCCCGCCTGCGCGCTGAGAATGTCGCCGACCTCCTGCACGGGCAGGTTCTCGATGGTCTCGCTCGTGACGCGGAACTCGGACGAGGTGAGGTCGCGCCGGACGAGGTCGCGGTCGGCGGTCACGACGACCTCCTGGCCCTCGAATGCCTCCTCTTGCAGCTCAAAGTCGACGGAGGTGGTCAGGTCCACGTTCACGCGCACGCCCGTGATCGACTTCTGCGCGTAGCCGATGTAGGACGCGATCAGGGTGTAGGTGCCTGGGCGCACGCCGATGATGACGAACTCGCCGTCGAAGTCGGTCGAGGCCCCGGTGGTGGTGCCTTCGATGACGACGTTGACGCCGGGGAGCGGGTCGCCGGTAGCGAAGTCGGTGACGCTCCCGGCGATCTTCCCGGTGGTCTGCGCAGCGGCGAGCGGAGCCGCGATCACCAGCAGGGCAAGGACCGCGCAGCACCGGAGCGAGAGGGCGTAGAGACGAGTCATGAGCAGATCGGCAGGTTGGCCGAAGGGAAGCGAGCGAGGGGGCGGCTAGGAGAACAGCCGGACGCGGGCGACCGCGTCGTCGTGGATGCGGACGTCGTAGCGGCGGCGGAGGTCGTCGAGGTAGCGGCCGAGCCAGCGCTGGGCGAACTCGACGTCGAGGCGTTCGGCGATCTGGGGGCGGGCCTCGGCGAAGGTCATGGGGCGCGGCGGCTGGAGCGCGCCGCGGCGCAGGAGCACATAGCGGCCCGCCACCTCCAGCGGCCCGACGAGCGCGCCGGGGGCCGCGTCGAACACGGGCGCCCCGAGCACGCCGAGGTCGCCGCGCGAGAGCAGCCCGAGGTCGCCCGCGGCGAGGGCGGCACCGGGGCGCTGCGAGTAGTCACGGGCGAGCGTCGCGAAGTCGTCGCCGGCCTCGATGCGGGCGCGCAGCTCCTCGGCCTCGCGCTTCGAGGCGACCAGGATTTCCTCGACCGGCACCCGCTCTGGCATGGTGAAGTAGTCCGCGTGGGCGGCGTAGTAGGCGCGGAGGGAATCGACGGGCGGCGTGGCGGTCTCGCGCATGCGGCGCTCGGTCTGGGCAAACACCCAGTCGCCCATGCGCTCCTCCACGACGGCCTCGTAGCGGGCGCCCTGGTCCAGCCCGGCCTCGGTAGCGCGGGCGGCGAGCTCTTCGCGCACGACGAGGCCCTCGATGAACGTCTTCAGCGTGCGGGCGTCGCGCACGGCGGCGAGCTGGCGCTCGGATGCCTGCGCGGCCAGCCGCTCCACGTCGGCGACGGTCCAGGTCTGCGCCCCCGTGGTGGGCGAGGTGAACGTGACGAGCGGCACGGTCTGCCAGGCGTCGGGGCTGGCCGGCGTGTCCACGAGCATCGCGCCCGGCTCGCCAGCAGCGAGGGCGGCGAGCTCGTCCAGCGGGGCCGGGGCCACGCGGATGTCGAGCGCCTCGTGCACGGCGCGGCTGTGGTCGTAGCGCGCCTCGACGCGGCGGCGCTTGCGCTCGTAGCGCTCTAGGCTCGCCCGCTTCTCGGCGAACTGCGTCTCGGTGAGCAGCGGTACCGTGGCGCGGCTCTCCACCTTGATGATCGAGTAGCCCAGCGCCGTTTGCACCGGCTCCGAGATCGCGCCGATGGGGAGCGTGAACGCGGTGTACTCAAAAGCTGGGTCCATCTCGTCGTGCCCGAACTCACCGACGTAGCCGCCATTCGCGGCAAGCGTGGGATCGGCGAAGACCTCGCGGGCGAGCGCCTCGAAGGTCCCGCCCGCCATCAGCCGCGCCCGGAGCGCGTCGGCGGCTTCGCGCGACGGCGCGTAGAGGTGCCGCGCCTCGTAGGTGGTGTTGCTCTGCACGAACACGCGCCGGAGGTCGGCCTCCCGAACACGCAGCGTGTCGATAAGCCGTCGTGCGGTGTAGTGGTCGATGGCGGCTCGCTTGCGGACACGAGCCAGTTCCTCCCGGTACTCCGCCGACTGCCGAACGCCGGCGTCCCAGGCTGCCTGGATCACGAGCTGGCGGTTGATGAGGCTGCCGAGGACCTCGTCGCGCATGCGCGGGTCGTCGTCGGGCAGGCCCGCCTGCATGGCGAACGTTGCGTAGGCATCCGAGAGCGCCTCAGAGGTGATCGCCACGTTCTCGACGTAGGCGACGGCGTTCTCTGCGGGCGGATCCGCGCATCCCGATAGCGCGTGCCCTGCGAGCAGCAGCCCGGCAGCAAGACACAACGCAGGAAGACGGAGGAGGCGCATCAGGCTGTGGTCTCGCGTTCGATGAGGCGCGGGGCGAACGAGGTATGGCTAGGCGGGAGACTCGGCTGCTCCAGGCGGCGCAGCAGCTTCTCGACGGCCAGCTTGCCCATCTCGTACATCGGTTGGCGCACTGTCGTCAGGCCGACGTAGGCGCTCGTGCGGATGTCGTCGAAGCCGCAGAGGGCGAGATCGTGCGGCGCGTGCAGGTCGGCCTGGCGGAGCGCCTTGAGCGCGCCGAGGGCCTGCACGTCGCTGGCAGCGAAGACCGCGTCGGGCGGCTCGGGCAGCGCGAGGAGCTCGTTCATGGACACATAGCCTGCCTCGCGGGTGTAGCCGTGCATGGCCTGGTCGTCCGCGCTGGCCCGGATGAGCGCGGGGTCGAGGTCGAGGCCAGCCTCGGCAAGCGCCACCTCGTAGCCCTCGCGGCGGTCGCGCGCTGGGACCGAGTGCGGGTTGGCCATGACGAGCCCGATCCGACGGTGCCCCTGGTCGAGCAGGTGCTTGGTGGCGACGTAGCCCCCGCGGCAGTTGTCCACCGACACCGAGTCGAAGCCGACGTGGAACGCGTCCACGAGCACGCTCGGGACCTCGGCGGCAGCGAGGTGGCCCACCTGCGCTTCCGAGAGCGGCGTCGAGCAGATCAGCACGCCGTCGGCGCGGCCTTTCTGGGCGGCTCGCCCGATCTGGTCACCCACGGCCTCCATCGAGCGGGAGGCGTAGACGAGGAGGTCGTACTCGCTCGACGCGAGGCGGTCCTGGATCCCCCGGATGACCTCCATGAAGAAGTAGGATGTCATCATCGGCACGACGGCCGCGACCAACTGCGTGTTTTGGCGCGCGAGCGAGCGCGCGGAGACGTGCGGCTGGTAGCCGAGTTCGTCGGCCACGGCGAAGACGCGCTCGCGGGTCTTCTGCGACACGCGCGGGTGGCGGTTGAGCACCCGCGATACGGTGGCGATCGAGACACCAGCCTGGTCTGCGATGTCGTAGATGGTGACGCTCAACGGGCGACAGCTCGGTCTTCAGGGGAGGGAGTCGGAAGGCGCGTAAGCGCTTTCAATTTCACCGCAATGATAGGAGGTTTTCCCCATCTCGTCAAGCCGAGGGGCCCGTCCTCCCCAAACTCACATCCGCCGCAAAGCGCTTTTTCACGCCCTTCCCGTCGGTTGTCGCAACGACTATCTAGGGTAAATCGTCCCAACGTAAGCGCTTTCATGATTTTCTCCCCGGCGGCTTATTTCGCCGAGTTTCACCGCTAGTCCTTGTATTTTCTGGCCGCGCTCCCGCCCACCCTCCCTGCCCTCATGGCTGCCCCCGCCCCCCCGTCGTCGACCTCGCCCCTCTCCCGAGGCAAGCGACTCGCCTTCACCGCAGCGATGCTGCTGCTGCCGCTCGTGTTCTTCGCGCTGGTGGAGGGCGGCCTCCGGCTCGCCGGCTACGGCGAGAGCCACCCCCTCTTCCTCCCCGCCGACGCAGGGGCCGACACGGGCTCCGACGCCGACAACGACGCAGCCTCCGACGCGACCGAGAGCGCCTACCTCGTCCAGAACCGGGAGGTGGCCCGGCGCTACTTCGCCAACCAGGCCAACGTCCCCAACAGTCCCGCTGACGTCTTCCTCGCCCAGAAGCCGGAGGACGGCCTCCGGGTGTTCGTGCAGGGTGGCTCCAGCGCGGCAGGCTACCCGTTCTACTACGGCGGCGCGTTCCCGCGCATGCTCGAACAGCGCCTCCAGCAGACGTTCCCGGACCGCACCGTGGAGGTCGTCAACACGGCGATGTCGGCCGTAAACTCCTACACGCTCCTCGACCTCACCGACGAGATCCTCGCCCACGACCCGGACGCGGTGGTGGTCTACGCAGGGCACAACGAGTACTACGGCGCGCTCGGGGCCGCGTCGGCGGAGACGCTCGGGCGGACGCCGTGGGTCGTGCGGTCCTACCTCGCCCTGCAACACTTCCGCCTCGTGCAGGCGATGCGCGGCGGGCTGACCGCCATCGCGAGGGCGCGCGCAGGCGAGTACACCGGCGAGCCGCCTTCAAACACCCTCATGGCGCGGATGGTCGGCGAGCAGCGCGTGCCCCTCGGCTCCGACGTCTACGAGGCCGGGCTGCGGCAATTCCGCTCCAACCTGTCGCGGCTGCTAGCGACCTACGAGCGCGCGGGCGTGCCGGTCTTCATTGGCACGGTGGCGTCGAACGAGCGCGACCACCGGCCCTTCCTCAACGCCTTCGAGGCCGACACCGACGAGGACGCCTGGGAGGCGCTCGTCACGACGGGCGTGCAGGCGCTCCGCCGTGGCGACACGGCCGCGGCGCTCCAGCGGCTGGCCGACGCCACGGCGATGGACACGCTCGCCGCCGACGGGTTCTACTTCCTCGGCCAGGCGCTCCTCGCCGACGGCCAGGCCGAGGCGGCCCAGACGGCCTTCTTCGCCGCACGCGAGCGCGACGCCCTCCGCTTCCGCGCGCCGGACGCGGTCAACGCGATCATCGCCGAACTGGCCGCCGAGCACGGCGCGACGCTCGTAGAAAGCGAAGCCCGGGTCCGCGCCGCGTCGCCCGACGGCCTCATCGGCAGCGCGGCGATGATGGAGCACCTCCACCCCACCCTCGACGGCTATTTCCTCATCGCCGACGCCTTCTACACGGCGCTCCAGGAGACCGCGCTCTTCGGCGACTGGAGCCAGGCCGTCCCGACGGTCCTCGCCCGCACCGAGCGGCTCTACACGCCCGTCGACTCGCTGGCCGGCGTCTTCCGCGTGGCGCAGCTCATGAGCGGCTGGCCGTTCCGCCCCGGCGAGGCCCCACGCCTGGCTGTCCTCGACACGCTGCACGCGCGCTCCGTGCCCGAGCAGATCGCCGTTGACCTCTACCAGAACAAGACGTCGTGGCGCGGCGCAACGGATGCCCTGGCGACGCACTACGCCGAGCAGGGCCTGATCACCGAGGCGCTGCGGACGCGCTTCGCCATCATCCAGGAACTGCCGCACCTCCCCGGCCCGCTCGTAGACGCGGGCAACGTGCTCGTGGAGGCGGGCCAGGCCACGGGCGACGAGGTGCGCTACCAACAGGCGGAGGCGTTCTACGAGGCCGCGCTCGAACGCGCGCCTACCAACGCGGGCATCCTAGGGCTGCTCGGCGCGCTCAAGCTGCAGCGCGGCGCGCGGGCCGACGCCATCGCGCTGCTGGAGGAGGCCCGGGACCTCGCCCCCGAGAACACGCAGGTACTCTACAACCTCAGCGGTGCCTACGCGCTCGAAGGCCGCCTGGACGACGCCCGGGCCACCGCCCAGGCGCTCCTCGCCGTCGAGCCGAATCACGGCGGCGGACGCGCGCTGCTCGCTAGCCTCCCAAGCGGCGGCTGACACCAACCCCGCGTTCAACCTTGCCTTTGTGTCAGGCTGGCCGTTTGCAGCCAGATCTGGCATGACACGACGGAGCCGTACCGACGCTCACTCCGCGTTGAGCCTGACGGTGTGAACGTGTGAAGGTTTGGGCGCACACGAGACGCAACCTTGGCGTGCGCAGACCGGCCCCCGTTGACACCCGAGCGGAGCCCGAACGGTCCATCGCAGTCAGCGCCGACTGCGTACACCCGCACTGGACGCCTGCTCAATCTTAGCGAGCCAGCGCGTGCGCGTTGTGGGCGGCGGCGGCAAGCTCGGCCATAAACGAGCCGTCGCCCGCGCGCTGCTCGATGGCGTTGCCGACCACCACAAAGCTCGCTCCGGCGGCCACGCGCCGGGCCACGTCCTCGGGCGACCGCAGGCCGCCCCCCACCACGAGCGGGATCGAGCAGGTCTTCGTGATCGCATAGACCATCTCCTCCGAGACGGCGTACTCGGCCCCACTGCCGGCGTCCGTAAACAGCAGCTTCATGCCCATCATCTCGGCGGCGAGGCCCGTCGCGGCGGCGATCTCGGGCTTGTGGCGCGGGATCGGCGGCGAGCCGCTCATGTAGGTCGCCGTGGTCATGCGGCCGCTCTCGATGAGCATGTAGCCGGTCGAGATCGTCTCCAGGCCGCAGCGCTTGAGCATCGGCGCGGCGTGCACGTGCTG
>JBCDFO010000010.1:0-33304 GCA_039177895.1 Bacteroidota bacterium | reverse complement strand
CGCAGGCCGCGCAGCCGCCCGAAGCTGGAGACGGTCCCGCTGGCGTCGGGCGGGAACGGCGCCCAGAAGTTGTCTTCGCCGTTGTGCACGATCTCGCGGCCGAACTGGATGCCCCAGTCCTGCACGCCCTCGTCGGCGCGGAAGCGGAGCTGCGAGAGTGGAATGCGAAACTCGGCTGTCCATCCTCCCTCGTCCACCGAGGTAGCCACGTCCCAGACGGCGTCCCAGCTACGGTCCTCCTGCACATCGTTGTAGATCAGGAAGTCGCGCGGGCTCCCGGCGGGCGTGACGGCGAAGACGAAGGCGGTGCGGCCGTCGTCGTAGCTGTCGAGGGCGACGAGGACGAGGTCGCTCTGGATGAAGTCGTCGCGGCGGGCCATGCGCGAGATGAGCGTGCTCATGTCGCGGGCGTGGCAGCGGAAGCCGACGTAGAGGGCGTTGGCGTCGTAGAGGACGCGGACCTCGGTGTCCTCCGTTGCCGGATCGCCGGGCTCCGGCCCGCGCTGCGTGAACCCCGTCGCGACCGGTGCCTCGGTCCAGGCCGCCTCGTCAAGGCGACCATCGATGGCGAGCGGCATGCCCGACGCCTCGGCGAGCTGGAGGGCGCTGACCTCAGGCGGGCTCCCACTCGTGCGCCCCTCGCGTTCGCCGTCCGGCCGGTCGGTGCTCTGCTCACCCGCGACGACCGTCGGGACTGCGAGTACGAGAAGGAGAGCGAGGCAGCGTGTGGCGAACAGCATAGCGCGAGCGGGGGCGGGCTCGGGGCAGAACAAAACGGGGGCGCTACGAGGGCACGCGCGCAAAGGTGACGGGGCGCCGCATGGCTTGTGCGCGCGGGTGCAGGAAGCGCCATCGCCAGGGAAGACGCCACAGACCGGGGGCGAGGCAGCGTGGATGCCGTGCTACACGGCCGTCATGGCCTCCGTGATGATCTTCGTCAGTCGGTCGGCCTGGCACGACGGCACAGCCGCCCCAAACTCGACGCGCACGTCGGCGTCCACGTCCTGGAAGGCGTTCTTGACCTCGTCGGCGATCCCGTCCCAATCGACCTCGTCCAGTGCATCCTCGACGACCTCGACGGCACCGTTGGTCAGGTCGTCCCAGTCCAGGTCCACCTCCACGTTGCCGTCCACCTCGAGCCGCATTCCGTACTCATCGATGCGCAGACGGACGTCGCCCTCCTCGTGCACGTGGGTACTCGTGTGGACGCGGGCATCGGCATGCGTGCGGGTGTCGTGATGAACGTGGACGTTCGACCGGTCGCGGTAGGACTGGGCGACCTGGTGGGCGGCGCGGATCGTGTCGGCTACAGCTGCACGGAACTCGGCGTCACGCAGCGCGGCGCGGTCCTGACTCGGGATAGCGCGGCGTAGGCTGGCACTTGAACGGCGCAGCTGGATGCTGCCGTTCTGGGTGGTGAGCTTCATGCGCCGGCCGCCGTTTCCGACGGTACCCGACGCCGACACGCCGACGTTGCGTCCCCGACGGATTTCCAGCGGGAAGTCGGAGCGGATGTCGCCGTTCATCGTCTTCGCCTCGACCTCAGCGGAGAAGTCTGCCGGCAGCGTGAGGATGATGGCACCGTTGACGGAGGAGTACTCGGCGGTGCCGGACCAGTCAGCGCGGCCCATGTCGGCGCGGATGGCCCCGTTGACGCTCGACGCGCGGACCGAGCCGCTGGCGGACGCCTCGACAGCCCCGTTGACACTCGTCGCCTCGATGTCGCCGTTGGAGGTGCTCGCCTTCACGGCCCCGTTCACACTCGTAGCCATGATGTCGCCGGAGAGCCCCAGCGCCTCGACGGCCCCGTTGACAGAGGTGCCCTCGAAGTGGACGCCGCGCGGGACGCGCACCTCGAAGTCGACCGTGACGCCGTTGTTCACGTTGCCGGTGGGGCTTTCGGTCGGCGAGCAGTCGCCGCGCTGGCCCTCGTAGCGCACGCACACCACCACGCCGTCGCTGAACTCGACGACCTCGACGCTGGCAGGGGTCGAGCGCCGCCCGCGGTTGTCCTTCTTCTCCGCCTCGATGGTGAGCCGGTTGTCGTTACCGCCGTCGGCCTTCACCGCACCGTTGACGTTCTTGACGATGAGTTGCTTGCCCGGCGCGAGCACGCCGTCCCAGCGGAAGTCGTCGTCGAGCGGCACTACGACGACCGAGCGCTCGGCCGACCCGAACACGGCCAGTCCAGCCGGACTTGGAGTCTCACGAGCGTCGTCCGACCAGGTCGCGGCGTCTTCGCTGGCGTCGTCGGATGCACGAGCCTCATCGCCCCCCCGGGCGTCGTCGGCGGTACGCGCCTCGGCGAACACCGCGAAGCTTGCCGCGGCGTCATCGCCGACGGCGGCGTGTGCGGGCACGGGACGCATGGTGGCGAGCGACGCGGCGAGCAGCAGGGTCACCGCGCCGAGCACCGTGAGCAGCACCCGCGAGAGCGCGCGTCGGTCCAGGGACGGGTCGAGGATGGAGAGGAGGCGCCCTTCGAGCTGCGAGCGCCGCGCCATCGGGGCCATCGCGAGGGCCGCCATCGGCTCGCGACGCTGCACGGCCCGCGCCACGTCGAGGAGCACATCGGCATAGGCCGAGGGGCGCGTTCCAGCGCGCAGCACGGCGTCGTCGCAGGCGTGCTCACGCTCGGCGAGGAGGCGGCGGTAGGCCATCCACGCGAGCGGCTGGTACCAGTGCAGCGCGCACGCAAGCTGCGCCACCCACTGCCATAGCACGTCGCGGCGACGGACGTGCGCCAGTTCGTGCGCCAGGACCGCGCGTCGGCGCTCCGCCGTCCAGTCGTCAGCCTCGGCGGGCAGGATGAGCACGGGCCCAAACGCGCCCCACGTCACGGGCACCGAGAGGCGCTCGCTCCGGAGCAGCCGCACCGGCGTCCGCAGGTCGAGGTCGTCCGCCACCTCCGCGAGGAGGACGAGCCAGGAGCCGTCCTTCACGGGCACGGCGCGGGCCGCCAGCCGCCATGCTGCGAGCGCCGTCACAAACCACCAGCCGCCCACTGCCAAGGCGCCGAGGGCCCACACGAGCACGAGCGCGCCGATTGGATGCGCCCTCACGAGGTCCACGAGCGAAGGCGCCGCCGCGCTGGCCTGCGGTGCGGGTAGGACCTCCGGGGATGCCGGTGCCACCGGCGGGGCCGGGACGCCAGGTAGCCCTGCCTCTGCGGCGGGCGCAGCCGGGGCCGTCATGTCAACGACAGCTCCCTCTGCCACGGCAGGCGCAGCCTCGCTGGGTAGTACCGCGAGGTCCCACGTGGGGAGCGCGAGCGGCAGCAGCGTCACGGCGAGCGCCGCGCCCAGCGCCCCGGTCCACACGGCATGCCGCCAGGCCGCCGAGGACCCGCGCACGAGCCGGGCGAGGCCCCACCCGATGCCGAGGAAGACGGTGACTTTGAAGACGAGCGCCACGAGCGACGGCGCGAGGCCCGTGGCTGTGTCGAAGAGCGGGACGAGATCAGGCATGGTCGGGACGGCTAGCGTGGGGCGGGAGGCAGTTCAGCGGGGACGGCTCAGCGTCCCTCGTTCTTGGCCTGGTCGATGAGGCGCGTGAGACGGTCGAGGTCCGCGTCGGAGAGTTGGTCGCTCTTCAGGTCGAGCAGCGCCGCGACAGCTTGCTCGGCGGAGTCCTCGAAGAAGGTGTCGAGCAGGTGGCGGAGGGCCGAGCGCTGCGCCTTCTCCGGCGCAACGGTCGGGTGGTAGACGTAGCGCGGGCCGTCCTGCGTGTGGGTGAGGTGGCCTTTCTCGACGAGGATGCGCAGCAGCGCGCGCACGGCGGAGTAGGACGGCGCATCCGGGAGCGCGGCGCGCACCTCGGCGGCGGTGGCCTCGCCCTGGCGGTACAGGATGTCCATGATCTGCCGCTCGCGGCGGCTGAGAGAGACGTGGGCCATGGGAGTGGGGTCTGTTAATTTTTTAACAGTGCCAGAATAGGACTGCTGGCATTGCCGTGTCAACCCCTACTGCTAACTTTTTAGCACGACATCCTATGCCTTACCAATGGACAATGCCGAGCCCTACGGAGTCGGCGTCGCCGAGTTGCGCGTCGCCCCAGCCGGAGGAACACCCTCCACCCCCACGCTCCATCGTGACGCGTAGGACTTAGTCTGACAGACGCATAGGGTCTCGTCTTATATTCTAGGGCCTCGGAACAGCCGACTCTCCTTCCCGTGCCACCCGCGCCGTGCTGACGCGCAGCCGACCGGCGCTTCCCTCTTCTCCCTGCGCAGCAGCTGGCACCCCATGGCTCTTTCTCGCGCCTCTGAAGACGGACGCCCCCCTCCTTCCCTCCCCGAGATCGTCTACCCGCTGCCCAACGCGCCGGAGCCGGAGGTCGTCCGCCACGCGCTCAACGCCGTCAACAACCTCGTGGTCATCACGGACCCGCGGCTGCCGGACAACCCCATCGTCTGGGTCAACGACTACTTCTTCACGTTCACCGGCTATCGGCGCGAGGAGGTCATCGGGCGCAACTGCCGCTTCCTGCAGCGCAACGACCGGGACCAGGCCGCGCGCCACGTCCTCCGCGACGGCATCGAGGGCGGCCAGCATGTGAACGTCGTCCTCCGCAACTATAAAAAGGACGGCACCCTCTTCTACAACGACCTCTACGTCAGTCCCGTCTACGACGAGACCGGGGCGCTCATCCACTTCATTGGCGTCCAGAACGACGCCACCACGCTCGAGGAGGCGCTGCAGACCATCCGCGAGCGCGACCAGCAGCTCTACGACCTCACCGAGTCCGAGCGCGAGCGCTTTGCGATGGAGCTCCACGAGGGGCTCGGCCAGGTGCTCACGGGGGCCGCGCTCTCCGCCTCGGCTCACCTCCGCGAGTTGGAGCGGGACGCGCCGGCGCACGTCGCGAGCGCGCAGATCATGAGCGACCTCATCCAGCGCGCCGTCTCCGAGGCCCGGCAGATCGCGCAGGGCCTCTCGCCCGTCCTCGACCAGGAGGATGGCCTGCGCCACGCTCTGGACGACCTCGCCACGTCGATGAACGAGGCGTCGGAGGAGGCCCAGGTGACGGCGGTGCTTGCCGAGGTACCGACGCTGGACCAGCGCGCAGCGCGTCACCTCTACCGCATCGCGCAGGAGGCTGTGGCGAACGCACTCAAGCACGCGGACGCCGAGCACATCGTGATCCGGCTTCGCGACGAACCCAGCGGCGCAGTCGTCCTGGAGATTGAGGACGACGGGGTAGGCATCCCAGCCAGCGTGGTGAGCGCCGACCAGACGCTCTCGACCGGACGGCGCGTCGCCGAGGAAGCGCAACTGGCGCAGCACGGGCGGGGCCTCTACAGCATGCGCTTCCGCGCCAACCAGATCGGGGCGACGCTGACCGTGGAACACCGAGACGAGGGCGGCACGCGGGTGCGCTGCCACGTGGCTCCCTCCTCATAGGGCTAAAGCTCAGCTGTAAAGCTCAGCCGGGCCGAGGCATCGTGACTGCCCGGCACGCCTGCCTTCGTCGCGCTGGAGTGCCGCTTATCGCCAGGCGTGGATTCGAGTAGAACGAAGTGGTCGTGGGCTCGTATGTTCGCCTGCCCCTCTCCTCGTCTCTTCTCTCAGCCCGTCACGCCATGCTAGGCTGGCTCTCCCTGACCGGACCCACGTCCACCGGCCCCGTCTCCACGACGGATCGGCTCTTCCGCGTGTGCTTCGCGCTCTTCACGGCCTCCATCGTGTTCTCGCTCGCCGGGACGCTCGTGCTGCAGCTCATCCCCTCGGCGACCGGCTTTTTCGCGCCCTACATGGAGTCGCTCATCAAGGCCCCGACGTGGACCTACATGGCGATGCTGCCCCTGCTCACGTTCCTGCTCTACCTCCCCGTGCTCGGCTGGGGGCGTTCGGTCGGCTTCCTGCTCGTAGGTAGCCTGATCGGAGCGGCGGCCGAGCTCGCAGGCACGACGACGGGCTTGCCGTTTGGACCTTACATGTATACGACGTGGCTCGGGGCCAAGATCGCCGGACACGTTCCCTGGTTCATCCCGCCATCGTGGTACGCCGTCTCGGTGGTGTGCTACGACCTCGCGCAGCGCATGCGGTTCGGCACCGTGGGCACGCTCGTCGGCGGCGCGCTGCTGATGGTTATCTGGGACGTCGCGCTCGACCCGGCGATGAGCAAGGCGTTCCCCTTCTGGATCTACCCCGCGACCGTGCCCCCAGCGCTGGCCGACACCTTCGTCGCGGATGCGTTCGGCTGGCTCTTCGTGGGCGTCTTCTTCGGGATGCCGCTGATGAACTGGGTGGGGTGGTTCGTGACATCGCTGCTGATCATGCTCGCCTACCGGTACCTCTTCGGAGGCATACCCGAGGAGGGCGGGGATGCGCGCTACCCGTGGGCGGCGGCGTTCTTCGCGCTCAACATGATCTTCCCGATGTTCGTGTCGCTGCTCTACGGCGTGCCGCGGGCGGCCTTCATCGGCGCGCTCGCGCTGGTGGCCCCGTTCGTGCTGATCCGCCTGCGCCGCGAGGACGAGACGCCCGCCCCCATCCCCGCGTAGTGCTCCACGGAGCCACGATCTGCTGAGCGCCTGCCTTTTCTCTCTGCCCCCGCTCTGGCCATGGCCGACCTCTCCCTGCACCCGTCGTCGTCGCTGCGCGCTCCCACCGCGCGCGACGCCTCGATGCTCGGCAACGCTGCCGACCGCTCCCCTGCCGAGCAGGACCGTGCGCTGTGGCAGTCGTTCCGCCACCACTCGAAGACCTTCTCGCTCGCGACGCGGCTCCTGCGCCGCGAGGTACGCCTGCCTGTGGCCGCGCTCTACGCCTACTGCCGCGCCGTCGACTCGGTGGCGGACCAGCGGGTGCAGGCCGTCGGGAACGAGGTCGCCCGCGCCGAGGTCGAGCAGATGCGCGCCGACCTGGCTGCTACGCTCGCGGGCCAGCCGCCGCCCACGCTCCTCTGGACGCGCCTAGCTGCCGTGCACGCCCAGTTCGACCTCCTGCCCGGGCCGCTCTACGAACTCCTTGATGGGGCCGCGTGGGACCTCGACGGCCGCCCGGTGCGCACGATGGACGACCTCGTCGCCTACTCCGAGCTGGTCGCGGGCAGCGTTGGGGCGATGATGCTACCGTTCCTCGTCCGCGACCGCGCCCGCATCCCCATGCTGACGCCCACGGCGCGCGCGCTCGGCAACGCGATGCAGCTCACCAACATCCTTCGCGACGTGGGCGAGGACTGGCACAGCCTCGGGCGTGTCTACCTCCCCGCCGACCTCATGGCCGCGCACGGCGTCACGACGGCGACCCTCCAGCAAGGCCACCCCACTCCCGCCTACCAGGCCCTCGTTGAGGCCGTCATGATGGAGGCTGAGCAGCTCTACGACGAGGCCGAAGCCGGGATCGGGGCGCTGCCGGGACGGGCGCAGGCGGGCATCCGGGCCGCCGCCCGGTGGTACCGCGAGATCCTCAACGAGGTGCGCGCCTCGGGCTACGACAACCTCCGCCGCCGCAACGTCGTCCCGCTCGGGCGCAAAGCCCGCCGCCTCGTGCACGACGGCTACGCCCGGCGCAAGCGTCGCCTCGCCGCGGCAGGCTGACCGCCACCACTGCCCCTCGTGCCGACCGCGTCTGGCTGCCCCGCCACGCACCTAGCAGCCTGACGCCGATAGCCCCTCCCCATGCTCCAGATCTTTACGACCGGCGGTACTATCGACAAGGTCTACTTCGACGCCAAGAGCGACTTCAAGGTCGGCGACCCGCAGATCGCGGAGATCCTGACGGAGGTCGGCGTCACGTTCGACTACCGCGTGGAGACGCTTCTGCGCAAGGACAGCCTGGAGATCACCCCCGACGACCGCGCCCGCCTCGTGCAGCGTGTCCTGGACGCCGAGGCCGACCGCGTCCTCATCACCCACGGCACCGACACGATGGCGGTGACGGGCCGGGCCATCGAGGCCGCGCTTCGGTTCCAACCAGCTAGCACCAAAACCGTCGTGCTGGTGGGCTCGCTCACCCCAGCGCGGTTCCGGCACACCGATGCCGAGTTCAACATCGGGTTTGCCGTGGCGGCGGTGCAGACGCTCCCGCCCGGCGTCTACGTGGCGATGAACGGGCATGTCTTCCCGGCGAGCGCCGTCCGCAAGAACCGCGCGGCCAACCGCTTCGAGCCCACCATGTAACCCAAGTTGTATGCTAGGGCTCCACGGTGCGCTTCGGACGGTCTGTGGGGAGTGGCGGGTAGGAAGTGGGGCGTCTAGCGACCTTTTCTCCCCCCTACTCCCCACCACCTATACCCTCCCCGTTGAGAACGGGGTAGATAGGGAACGACTTGAGTTATGTAGCTGAGCCGCCCGGCTTTAGGACGCCTGCCTCCGCTACGGCTCAGGCCAGCAGAGCGACGGGCTGGCACCGGCGGACACAGTTCGCAGGAAGTGCCAGGTGTGAGTCGCCGTCGGAGTGTAGTTTGCGCGGCTGCATTACGCTTAACCCAGTCCCTCGCATGCGCGCCCTCTCCCTCGCGGTCCTCCTGGCGACTGCGCTCGCCGCTCCAGCCTTCGCCCAAGTCCCGTGCGAGGATGGTATCGCCGACGGCTACCCCTGCGACCGCGTCGATCTCCTGGCGCACCTCGACTTTGAGGCTCTCGGTGTGCCCGACGCGCGGCGCGGCAACGACATCTGGGGCTGGACCGACCCGGACACTGGCACCGAGTACGCGCTCGCGGGGACGTGGGACGGTGTCTCGTTCGTGGACCTCTCCGACCCCACGGCTCCGCGCCTGGTGGGCGTATTGCCCTCCGCCCAGCCCCCGAGCAATACCGGTAACAACTGGCGCGACATCAAAACCCGCGGGTTCTTCGCGTTCGTGGTGAGCGAGGCCAGCGGGCACGGCATGCAGGTCTTCGATCTGCGGCGGCTCCGGGACGTGACGGGGGCCCCGGTCACGTTCACGTCGGATGCGCGCTACACGCAGGCAGGCGGCGTCCACAACGTCGTAGCGGACGAGTCCCTCGACGTCGTCGCCCTAGTCGGCTTCACGAGCAGCAGCAGCGACTGCGGCGGCGGCGGGCTCCACCTCGTGGACATCAGCACCCCCACACAGCCGACCTTCGCCGGGTGCTACGACAACGACGGCTATACCCACGACGCGCAGTGCCTGGTCTACGACGGGCCCGACACGGACTACACGGGACGCGCCATCTGCCTCTCCTCCAACGAGTCCTTTCTCTCGATCAGCGATATCACCGACCCCGCCAACGTGGTCGGCATCAGCGCTGGCATCTACGCCACGCCTGCCTACACTCACCAGGGCTGGCTCACCAAGGACAAGCGCTTTTTCATCATCAACGACGAGTTGGACGAGCGCAACGGCATCGTGCCGACGACCCGTACCATCGTGATGAACGTGGAGGACCTCGACAACCCCTTCTTCGTGGGGGCCTACCTCTCCGACGTGACCACGATCGACCACAACCTCTACGTGCGCGGCGACTTCATCTACCAGGCCAACTACGAGAGCGGGCTCCGTGTTTTCCGCTTCAACCCCGAGGACCCGACCAACTTCGAGCCCATCGGGTTCTTCGACACGTACCCAGAGGATGACCGCACCAGCTCGTTCAACGGTGCGTGGAGTTCGTACCCCTTCTTCGAGAGCGACATCGTCATCGTCGGCGACCGGGAGCGGGGCCTCTTCGTGGTGCAGCCCGACCTCGCGGGCGTCGCTGCCGAGGACGAGGTCCCAGAGACCGTCGCGCTGAGCGCCGCCTACCCGAACCCGTTCCGCCGAGCAACCCAGCTCGACCTGGACCTGCCCCGCCCGGAGCCCGTCCGCGCCGTGGCCTATGATTTGCTCGGGCGCCAGGTCGCCTCGCTCTACGACGGCCTCGCCGAGGCAGGCACGCTGTCGCTGTCGCTCGACGGGACGCGCCTTGCCTCCGGGGTCTACGTGATCCAGGTGCAAAGCCCCTCCTTCTCCTTCACCCGCCGCGTCACCCTCGCTCGCTGATGTCGTCTGCTCGACCGATCTCCTCCATGCGTCTGCTCTTTCTCCTCCCCGCGCTCTTCCTGCTTGCGACTCCCAACGCAGAGGCGCAGGAGACCGTGCGCGCGGCCTGCACCAACGGGGTGGCCGAGGGCTTCCCTTGCTCCAACGTCGATCTCGTCGGGCACCTGTCTCGGTTCGACCTCGACGTCCCCGCCTTCCAGGGTTCTCCCGTGGGCAACGATATCTGGGGCTGGACCGACCCCGACACTGGCATTGAGTATGCGATCGTGGGCGTGACCGAGGGGACCGCCTTTGTCAGCCTCGCGGACCCGACGAACCCGACTGTGATCGGCACCCTGGCGAGCCAAACCTTCGTCACGACCTGGCGCGACATCAAGACCTACGGCACCTACGCCTACATCGTCAGCGAAGCGAACTCCCACGGCATGCAGGTTTTCGACCTGACCCGCCTCCGCGACGTGGCGGCACCGCCTGTCGAGTTCGAGGCGGACGCGGTCTACCGGGGCGCCGGGAGCGCGCACAACATCGTCATTGACGAGAGCCTACCCTACGCGTACCTCGTCGGGGCGAACCAGGGCGGGTTTCAGTGCAACGGCGGCGGTCTACACATCGTGAGCCTGGAAGACCCAGCGGACCCCACGTTCGCAGGCTGCTTCGACTCGGATGGCTACACGCACGATGCCCAGTGCGTCCGCTACGACGGCCCGGACCCCGACTACCAGGGCGAGGCCATCTGCTTCTCGTCCAACGGCAGCTTCGGCAGCGACGACGTGCTCTCGATCAGCAATGTCACAGATCCCGGTCTGCCGGAGAGCATCAGCCTCGCCAGCTACCCGTCCCCCGGCTACGCCCACCAGGGCTGGCTCACGGAGGACAAGCAGTATTTCCTGATGAACGACGAGTTTGACGAGCGCGACGGCTCCGTGGCGGGCACCCGCACGATCGTCTTCGATGTGAGCGACCTGGACAACGCCGTGTTCGTGGGCGCCTATATCCACGACATCCTGACGATCGACCACAACCTCTACATTCGCGGCAACTACGTCTACCAGTCCAACTACGAGAGCGGCCTGCGCGTCTTCGAGCTGACCAACCTCGCAGACGCCCAACTCACGCTTGCGGCCTCGTTCGACACCTTCCCCGACCGCGACGGTATCGGGTTCGGCGGACAGTGGAGCAACTATCCGTTCTTCGAGAGTGGCCTCATCATCGCCAACGACCAGGGGAACGGCCTCTTCGTGCTGCGCTCGGAGACCCTCTCTCCCACCAACGGCGAGGAGCCCCCGGAGACCCCCGCCATCGGGCTGAGCGCGGCCTACCCCAACCCGTTCCGCGCACGCACGACGATCGACCTCAACCTGGCTCAGAGCGAGCGCGTCCGTGCGGAGGCGTACGACCTCCTCGGCCGACGCGTGGCCACGCTCTTCGACCGCACCGTGTCGGCGACGACCCCGGTGCAGCTCACCCTCGACGGGACCAACCTACCCAGCGGGGTCTACCTGATCCGGGTCCAGGGCGATTCGTTTGCGGAGACGCGCCGCGTGACGCTCGTGCGCTAAGGTCGGCGCTACAAGTTTGCCTCATGCGAGCCGTGATGCGCTAGATATCGATGGCCCGCCTCGGTCACCTCGACCCGCTCTGCGAGCGCGTCGCTAGCCTGGAGGTAGCCTTCCTGAAAGAGCCAGGCGGCGAGCGCTCGGCCACGCACGTCTGACACCGGCAAGGTGCCCGTGCGTGCGGCCTCGTCCAGCAGCAGGTGCAGCACCGGCTCGTCGGCGGGCGTGATCCGGGGGGGGCGATGCCGCCCGAGGCACACGTCGCAGCGCCCGCAGCGGGCGGGAGCCGCCTGACCGAAATACCCGAGCAAGAAACGTCGGCGGCACGTCACGGAGGTAGCATAGCGCTCGACGTACCCGAGTTGACGCTGGGTACGCTGCCGGGTGGTTGCCAGTGCCTCGGCGTCGAGGCGAGCCTTGGCGGTACGGGGACCCAGGAAGACGAGCAGCCGCCCAACGCCCGGTCCGAGGTAGGCGAGCAGGTCCCGCTCTTGGAGAAACGCTAGCCCCGCCTCAATGCGCGTGGCGGTAAGGCCTGTGCGGTCGGCGAGCGTGCGGAGGTCGAGGTCGGTCCACCCCGCGAAGGCATCGGCGTGGACGGCGCGGAGGAGCGCGCGCACGAAGCGCCCAAGCGACGCGTTCGCACTCGTTTCAGCATAGCGCCGCAACGCCTCGGCGGGCTGCTGCATCCGCACGAAGCCCGTGTGGGGCCGAGGCTCGCGCACGTCCCACACCTCGCTGCGGGCCAGCACGTCGAGCGCGGCCCGGACCGTCGCGCGCGGGCAGGCGGCTGCGTCGGCGAGCGCCGCGAGATCAACCGGCACCGGGCCCTCGGGCTGGCTGCCGATGGGCACGTGCGCGAGGCTGCACGCGGCGTCGTAGACCCGCTGCACAATCGCCGCGTCGGGGTGGCTCACGTCGGCCCGCATCCGCGCTTCGGAGACGGCACCCGGCCCGACGAGTAGCACCGCGTGCGCCTGCGCCCCGTCGCGCCCGCCGCGCCCGGCCTCCTGGTAGTACGCCTCCAGCGTGGGCGGCAGCGCCGTGTGGACGACGAACCGCACGTCGGGCTTGTCGATGCCCATGCCGAACGCGCTCGTGGCGGCGATGACGCGCGTCGTGCCGTCGAGCCAGCGCTGCTGGACCTGGCTCCGCGTGCGCGCATCGAGGCCCGCGTGGTAGGCTTCCGCGGCGACGCCTGCAGCGGTGAGGACCTCCGCCCAGCGCTCCGTCGCCTTGCGCGTGCCTGCGTAGACGAGGCCCGTACCCGGCACCTTGGCGGCGATCTCGCGCAGCTTGCCCGCCACGTCGTCCACGTGGTAGACGCTCCAGAGCAGGTTCGGCCGGTCAAAGCCGCGCACCTCGACGTGCGGGTCGTGGAGCGCGAGTTGCGTGACGATGTCGCGGCGCACCTCGGGCGTGGCCGTCGCCGTGACGGCGAGCATCGGCACAGCCGCGCCACCTGAACCGCCGACGAGCGCACGGACGGCGGCGATCTCGCGGTAGGCAGGCCGGAAATCGTGGCCCCACTCGGAGATGCAATGGGCCTCGTCTACGGCCACGAGCCGCACCGGCAAGCGCGGGGCGCGGAGCCCGAAGCGCTCCGTCTGCAGCTGCTCCGGCGCGACGTAGAGCAGCCGGTAGCGCCCGAACTCAGCGTCCGTCCACACCTGCTCCGCCTCCCGAAAAGACAGGGCGCTTGTGAGCGACGCCGCCGGGACACCCCGCCGCTGCAGCGCTCCGACCTGGTCCTGCATCAGCGCGATCAGCGGCGAGACGACCAGCGTGAGCCCGCCCAGCACGACCGCCGGGACTTGATAGCACACCGACTTACCGCCGCCTGTGGGCAGCATCCCGAGCGCATCGCGCCCCGCCAACACCGCTGCGATGAGTTCCGTCTGCCCAGGCCGGAACGCGTCGAAGCCCCAATGCTGCCGCAGCACGTCCTGCGCAGCGCGGAGCGACTCGGCGGTAGCGGAAGACGTGGACACAGGCAGAACGAAGATGGATGGGCCGGAAGCTACGCCGGACCCAGCGTCACCCCCTGCCGCCACGGCGGGTCGGTCTTGCCTAGGAACGCCGCGATGCCCGCCTGGCAGTCGTCGGTGCTGCGGGCAAGCGCGTTGAGGTTCGAGGCATACGACAGCGCCTCCTCCCACCCCATGCCCGGCACGGCGGCGAGCAGCCGTTTTGTGAGCGCCACGGCCGTCCCGCTCGTCTGCGTCGCGATCTCTTGGGCGACGGCATCTACCGTGGCATCGAGGTCCGCAGCGGGGACGGCACGCGTGACAAGGCCAATCCGGGCAGCCTCCGCCGCGTCGATGAGGTGCCCACGCAGCATCAAGTCACGCGCTGCCGCCTCGCCGAGCTTGCGGCGCACGAATACCGCCACGAGCGCCGGCACGAACCCGATGCGCACCTCCGTAAACCCGAGCTTCGCGTGGTCCGCGACGATGCTGACATCGCACACCGCCGCGAGCCCGCAGCCGCCCGCGATGGCGTGACCGTTCACCTTCGCGAGGATCGGCTTCGGATGGCGGTAGAGCGCATCGAAGAGCCGCCCAAGTCGCTGCGAGTCGGCGAGGTTGGCCTCGGCCGACGCCGTCTGGAGCGCCTGGAGCGCTGCGAGATCCGCCCCGGCGGAAAAGACCTTGCCCGCCCCCGTGAGTACGATGACGCGCACCTCGTCGTCCTGCTCGGCCTCGGCGAGCGCGGCGAGCAGCGCCTCCACGAGAGCGCCGTCGAGCGCGTTGCGCTTCGCAGCCCTGTCGAGGGTGAGCGTGAGAACGGGGCCAGTATGACGAGATTGGAGCATGGGGGTCGAGTTGAGATTGGGGGCGGCATGCGCCGAAGCAGCAGCAGAGTCGGTAGGGGCGGTTTGCAAACCGCCCGTACGGGATGGTAGCGTGCCCCGCCCTTCATCGCGATCCGTCGGGGCGGCATTCGCCGGAGCAGCATCAGAGCCGGTAGGGGCGGCATGCGCCGAAGCAGTGTCGTGTTCGGTAGGGGCGGTTTGCAAACCATCCGTACATGCCCGAGCGATGCGTTGCGATGGCAAACCGCATGCGCCCGTGCAGAGACGGCGTCCGTCATTCGGCGTCGGCCCAGAAGGTGTGGAGCGGCCACAGTTCGCCCTGTGCACGGATCGCCTCCGCGACGAGGTCGGGGCCAAGGGCTAGGACCCGCTCGCGCGGGATCGTGCGGCGGACCCAGATACCCTGGGCTTTGGCGAGGCCGTCCGGCAGCGCGTCGAGCGGCGCGTCGAACTCCGGGTGCCCGGCAGGGCGTGAGACGCGTGGGGCAAAGGCCAGCCGGTAGCCCTGCTCGATGAGTGTGTTGAGGAGGGCGAGGGCTTCTACCTCCTCGTCAAGGGTGCGGGTGAGAGCGGCGCGGAACAGGTCCTTCGCGTAGGCCCCGACGTAGAGACCCCACGCGAAGCGGTCGGGGTAGACCGCGTGCGAGAGTTGCACGTCGGAGAGGCGCTTGCGGCCAGGACGGTAGAACGCCATCCAGAGGTGGTGGTGCGAGCCGCCCGCGCCGAAGTCGTTTTTGAGGATGCGGCTGAAGACGCCGCGCTCCGTCTCGAACGGGAGTCGGTGGGGCAGCACCCAGTTCACGACGAGGTCGTCGCGGTAGCGCTTGAAGGGCTCCTGGATGTACGTCTTGAGCGTGGCCTTGTCCTTCCGGTACTGCCCGATGTGCGGCTCCTGGCGCAACCGTTCCAGCGCGTCTAGTCCCTTCGTACCGAATCCCTCGAAGGTGAGACTGAGTGTGGTCGGTGGAAAAAATCCCCTGAAGTGGTGATCTGTCAAATCGTGCGTCTGCGTATGTTTGAGGTGGATGGCCTCTACTCCCGTGCGGCCGCAACTGATTCGCGCGGGGCTCGTCCACGGGGCCTCATCCTCACCCTCTTCCTCATCAATGGTCCCCCACGCTATGCGCAACCTCCTTGCTACGCTCACCCTCATCGTCGGCCTCGGCTTCGCCGCCCCCCAGGCCAAGGCACAGTTCTCGATCTTCCCCTACGTCGGGTACAACCTGGACTTCGAAGGCTTCCTCATCGGCGTCGGCGGCGAGTTCGTCGCTCCGTTCGAGATCAGCAACCTCGACCTCACCATCGCCCCGAGCGTCGAGTACGTGTTCGCCGACGACGGGGGGATCCCTGACTTCAGCATCAATGTCTTCCAGGTGAACGGCGACGTGATCGCACGCTTCAACCCGCAAGGCTCGTTCGTCCCCTACGCCGGTGCTGGTCTCGCCATCGTCCGAATAAGCGTCGATGGCCCTGACATCCTCGACGGCTTCGGCGGCTTCGGCTTCGACGCGTCCTCTACAGACGTTGGGCTCAACGCGCTGGGCGGCGCGCTCTTCCCTGGTCTTGTTGGCTTCGGCGACCTGTACGCACAAGGCCGCGTCACCTTTGCCAACGGCACTGCTATTTCGATCATCGGTGGCTTCCGTATCCCGCTCGGGCAGTAGGACAGGACCGAGTCCCGCCTCATCGATAGCGCCCCGGTGGCTTCCCGCTACCGGGGCGCGGTGCGTTTATGCGATCAGCACCGTGCGCAGCGCCTCGGAGGTTGCGTCGAGCGGCTGGACGGCCTTGGGCACCGCGCGGAGCGCTTCGAGGGCAGGCGCGGTCGGCGGCGGCAGGCTGGGGAGCGCCTGCTGCACAACCTCAGGAAACTTCGCCGGGTGCGCCGTGGCGAGCACGACGGTCGGCGTGAGGTCGCTCGTTGCGGCGCGGTAGCGGAGCGCGGCTTCCAGGCCCACCGCCGTGTGGGGACACGCGAGGTAGCCCGTCGCCTCGTAGGCGTGGCGCAGGCGTTCGAGCGTCGTCGCATCGTCCACGCTCGTGCCCCACGCGCGCCGGCGGAGCCCCTCGGGACCGAGGAGCGAGTGCAGCCGCTCAAAGTTACTCGGAGCCCCCACGTCCATCGCGTTCGACGGCGTTCGGACAGACGGGGGAAACCCGTCCGGCTCGTCCTCCTGTTGAGAGAGGTACTCAGGGAAAAAACCGTTCGCGTTGTGCGCGGCAAGGAAGCGGTGCACGGGCAGCCCGGCGAGGCTCGCGAGCACGCCGCCGGTCAGGTTGCCGAGGTTGCCGCTTGGGACGCAGACGTTCGCCTCGCTGAACGCTCCCTGAATGAAAGCCCACGGGTAGTAGAGCATCTGTGGCAGCAGCCGCCCGATGTTGATCGAGTTGGCCGACGAGAGCGGCACGTCCGCGAGCGCGGTGTCAGCGAAGGCGGCCTTGACGAGCCGCTGGCAGTCGTCGAAGGTGCCGCGCACGGCGAACGTCCGCACGCCGGGACGCGCCACGTCGAGTTGGCGCTGCTGGACGGGACTCACCTGGCCCTCGGGGTAGAGCAGCACCACACGAAGGCCGGGACGCCCCGCGAAGCCGTCAGCGACCGCGCTGCCGGTGTCACCGGACGTCGCGACAAGGATCGTCAGATCGTCCTGGGCCCCGCTACGCTCCCGGAAGTACGCGAGCAGACGCGCCATCATGCGCGCGCCGACGTCTTTGAAGGAGAGTGTCGGCCCGTGCGTGAGTTCGAGAACGTGGATGCCGTCGTAGGTGACGCCGTCGGGTCCCGTCCCCGAGAGCGGGACGAGTGGGATCGGGAAACGCAGCGCGTCGGCAATGATGGCGTCGAGCGCCTCGGCCTCCACCTCGTCGCCCAGCCACGCGGGAAGGATGCGTTGGCCGACCTCGGCGATGCTCGTGGCGGTGCGCCAGTCCTCGGGCAGCGGCGCGATCCCATCCGGCAGGAAGAGCCCGCCATCCGGTGCGAGGCCGGTCTGGAGCGCCTCGGCGAAGGTCACACGGCGCAACGTAGCGTCGGCGCGGGTGCTGACGTAGCGGGGCGAAGTCGCAAGTCGAAGATCGAAGGCCAAAGGTCGGTGCGCCATAGCGCTCGTGGGGTCGGTCGTCCCTTTCTCTGCCTTCATCCTTCTGTCCTGTGCCTTTCCGCCCGCCCGCCGTCCGTATCCACGTCGATGGCACCGGCCCAGGCGTCGTACCCTGCAGCCTGGCAGGCAGCGTGCATCGCGGATGCGACGGTGGCAGCATGCGCGGCGTCGCGGCAGACCGCGACCATCGCAGGGCCGGAGCCGGAAAGGCAGCAGCCGAGCGCCCCTGTATCGAGCGCAGCGTCACGGATGGCGGCGTACCCCGGTACGAGCGGAGCGCGGACGGGCTCGGCGAGGCGGTCGGTCATCATCGCGCGTCCGACTTCGGCCCAGTCGCCCGCCCGCCACGCGTCGAGGAGGAAGGCGAGGTGGGCAGCGTTGCAGACGGCATCGCGGAGCGGCACGGCGGTGGGGAGCGCCTCGCGGGCAGCCTTCGTGAGGACCTTCACCTGCGGCAACGCGAGCGCCAGGGCGGGCGTCGGCCCTGGGATGCGGCGGAAGCGGGTCGGCTCTGCGGAATCGACCAGCACGAGCCCACCGAGGAGCGCCGGAAGCACATTGTCGCCATGCCGCCCGCCGGACGCAACCGACTCGGCATTCAGGACCGCCTCCACCAGCGCTGCCTCCGTCACCGGAGCTTCGACGACGCCCTCCGCTTCGAGGAGGGCCGCCGCCGCGACCGCCCCGGCTACGGCGCTCGCAGCCGAGCCACCGATGCCTGAGCCGAGCGGGATCCCCTTCTCGATCACCATCGTCGCGCCGAACTCGGCCCTATGTGCTTCCAGCACGAGCCGGGCCGCGCGGGCAGCCGTGTTCTGCTGGTCGCACGTCGGCAGGTCGGCCGCCACGAGCGTCCCGCAGCGGTCGCCGATGCGCGTCGCTTCTACAGCCACGCCCGGCTCATCGCGACGCGTGAGCAGGACCGTATCGCAGAAACCAGTGATCGCCAGCCCGAGCGCGTCGAAACCCGGACCGAGGTTGGAGAGCGACGCCGGTCCGACCGCACTCACGGTACGCGAGGCGGGACGCGGACGAGCGTCAGGAAGAGACACGACAGGTGCTTGCATCGCAGGAGCTTCGAGGTGGGCGCGCAACATACCGCGCGTCTCCGCTCGCAAAAAGCGGTCCGCCGAAGCTTCACTGGCCGTCGTCATTCACCGCCGACCGGCTCGACCTCGACCGTCACATCGTTGGGCGTGCGCTGGCTCGGGTGTGCAGTGATCGTCACGACGAAGAGGTCGCCGTACGCATCGTGCGCGAGGTCGTCCGTTGGCGTCTCGGTCAGCGCCTCGATCATCGCTGGGATCGTGTTGCTGTGGCCCACCACCACGACCTGCTGCGGGAAGTGCGCTGCCGCAATCTCACGAATGGCCTCCGCAGCGGAGCTACGCGGGTCGGTCGTGTCGAGCGGTCGCACCGTCACGTCGAGGCCGAGCGTGTCGGCGAGCGGCTGGGCGGTCGCCTGGGTGCGGGCGAACTGCGAGGCATAAATGGCCGTGATGCGCCGGTCGGCGAGCAGGTCCGCCAGCGCCTCGGCGCGAGCCTGCCCCGCAGCGCTCAGGCCAGGATCAGGGCCACCTTCTGTCTCCGCATGCCGGAGGAGATAGAGCACCGTCGGCGGCGGATCGAAGGTGCGCTCGGGCTCTTGAGCGCAGCCCAATTGGACGACGAGAAACGCGAGCGCCAGCAGCAGCGCCACTCCCCTGCCGAATACGCCCGTCACGCCTCCTCCTGGACGTGGAAGTTGGCGTACGTCGAGCCGTCGGTCTCCTCGCGCAGGAACGCCACAGCGTCCTCGACCATGCACGTGCTGCCGATGTAGACAGGCGTACGCTGGTGCAGCTTCGTCGGCACCACGTCGAGGATACGCTGGCTGCCGGTGAGCGCGAGGCCGCCCGCCTGCTCCACGAGGAAGGCCATCGGATTAGCCTCATACATCAGCCGCAGCTTGCCCTCCGGGTCCCGGTTGGAGGCCGGGTACATGTAGATGCCGCCCTTGATGAGGTTGCGGTGGAAGTCCGAGACGAACGATCCGATGTAGCGGCTCGTGTAGGGCCGCTTCGACTCCCGATGCTCCTCCTGCGCCCACTTGATGTAGCGCTTCAGGCCCTCCGACCACGAGTTGTAGTTGCCCTCGTTGATCGAGTAGATCTGGCCGTGCTTGGGGCAGGTGATGTTCGGGTTCGAGAGCAGGAATTCGCCAATCGACGGGTCCAGTGTGAAGCCGTTGACGCCGTTGCCGGTCGTGTAGACGAGGATCGTCGAGGAGCCGTAGACGACATACCCGGCGGCGACCTGGTTGCGCCCCGGCTGGAGGGCGTGCTCCAGCGTCGGCTCGCCCTCGTGGTCGTCGGGCATGCGGTAGATCGAGAAGATGGTCCCGATGGAGACGTTCACGTCCACGTTCGAGGAGCCGTCGAGCGGGTCGAGAAGGACGATGTACTTGCCCTTGGCGCTCTCCATCGAGAGCGGGATTGCCTCGGCGTGCTCCTCAGAGCCGATCAGGCAGACCTCGCCGCCCCGCCGCAGCGCGCGCGCGAACTCTTCGTGCGCGAGCAGGTCGAGCTTCTTCTGCACCTCGCCCTGCACGTTGATGTCGCCGGTCTCGCCGAGGATATCCACGAGGCCCGCCTTCCGCACATCACGGTCCACGATCTTGGCTGCGAGCGCGAGGTCGCGCAGTAGGCGCGAGAACTGCCCGGTCGTGCCCGGCACTTCGTTTTCGCGCTCGATGATGAACTGTTCGAGGGTCTTGATCTTGCCGCTCAGCGGAGACACGAGGCCATTCGAGGACACAGGCATCGGAGGCAGGAGGATAAAGGTAGAGGAAGGAGCGAACGGCCCGTCTGGCATCGAGGCCGTTTCTTTCGCCATGCCTGCAAGTTAGCGCATCCTGGCGCGGTCGCTGTACGGCGTTCACCCACACGGCTGCCGGGGAGGATGCGCTATCGTGCATGGCCCCGTTGCACCAGATCCGCCCGCATGCAGAGCCCGGGTGTGGACATGTGAACGAAGGGGTGCACCTTGACACCAAGTCTGCTTAACGAGCTGCGACTTGCGAAGCCAAAAGCTGATAGCTGGCAGCCAATAGCCCCCAATCCGGCCTTGTTGCTCCGATCCGGTGGCAATGCTGCTCCCGGATTCGGTATCACAGCCACCGCCACGCCACCACGGAGATGGTCACGGCCATGATGAGCAGGCTGAGGACAATGCCGGCTTTCGTGTAGTCGGTATAGCGGTAGCGCCCCGCACCCATCACCATGAGGTTGGTCTGGTAGCCGATGGGCGTCAGGAAGCTCGCGGCCGAGCCTACGGTGATCGCAAGCGCGAACGCCTTCGGGTCGGCCCCGAGGTCCATCGCGACGCTGATAGCGACGGGAAACATGAGCGCGACCGCCGCCTTGTTCGTGACCAGCTCGGCGAGGATGTTGGTCACGGCGTAGAGCAGCACGAGCGTCCCGAGCACGCCGAGGTCGGACGCCACCGACTCGATGGCGAGGGCCGCCACGGTGGCCAGCCCCGTGAACTCCACCGCTTGGCCAATGCCGAGCGCCGCGGCGATCATCACGAGTACCCCCCAATCGATGGCGGCCCGCGCCTGCGCCCCGTGGACGCAGCCCGTCACCACCACGCCGATGGCCGCCGCGAGCGCTACCGTCGCCAGCGGCATCCAGCCAAACCCGACGATCACGATGAAGCCGAGCAAAATCGCAAGCGCGATGGGCGCCTTGCTCGATGCCTTGCGTGGCGGTCGTTCTAGTTCGGCGAGCAGCGCAAAGTCCTGCCGTCCTCGCACCTGGGCCGCAAACCCCGTGTGCGACTCGATAAGCAGCAGGTCGCCCGCGCGCAGCGGCGTCCGCCCGATGCGCCCGAGCAGCGGCGCGTCGCTGCGCTGGATGGCGAGCACCACGCCGCCGAAGCGGTTGCGGAAGTCCACGTCGCGCAGCGTCTTCCCAACCAGGTCCGACGAGGGCGACAGCACCGCCTCGTAGAGGGGCAACACCCGGCGCTGAGGCGACGGAATCGGCTCGACGGGGTGCGCGAGGCCGTCGCGCTCCAGCAGCGTTCCGACGGCGCTCACGTCCCCTGTGAAGAGCAGCGCATCGTCCGCTTGGAGCACCGTCTCCGGCCGAGCCGGGATCGTGCGGCGCTCGGACTCCCCCGAGCGCTTGCGACCAATCGAGCTGAGGTAGGCCGTTCCGAGGTCGCGCAGCCCCGCCCCTTCGATGGTCTTTCCGACAACGGGCCCGTCGGCGTCGACGCGCAGTTCGAAGGCGTAGCTGCGCACCTGGCCTTCGCCCAGCGCGACCCCATCCGAGCGATCTGGTAGGAAGCGGTGCCCGATGAGCGCGAAGTAAAGCGCCGAGACGATCATCGCCGGGATGCCAACCCACGTCAGATCGAAGAACGAGAAGCCAGGCAGTCCCTCCGCCAGCAGCAGCCCGTGCACGATCACGTTCGTGGAGGTGCCGATGAGGGTCACCCAGCCGCCAATGATAGCCGCGTAGGACAGCGGAATGAGCAGCTTCGAGGCCGGGATGCCGGTCTCGCGCGCCCACGTCTGCACGCGCGGAATCAGCATCGCCACGATGGGCGTGTTGTTGAGGATGCCCGAGAGCAGACTGGTCGGCAGCATCAACCGCAGAATCGCGATGCCAATGCGACCACTGCGGGGGCGAAGGATGCCATCAACAGCAGAGATCGCCGCCGTCCGCTCCACCCCAGCCGCTACGACGAAGAGCGCCCCGATGGTGATGACCGCTGGGTTGGCAAAGCCGGTGAACGCCCGCTCGACGGGCACCACGTCGGCCAGCAGCAGCAGGCCGAGCGTTCCCACGAGGATCAGGTCCGGGCGTGCAATGTTGCGCACCAGCGCGCCGATCATCAGGATCAGCGCGCCGAGCGTGTACCACGCCTGCCAGCCGAGTTCCATCGGTCGTTCGTTTCGGTTCCTGGAAGACCGTCGGGCTCAGCCAGCCAAGCCGTCGACGGTCTGTGGTCAACCAGGTACTTCCTCGGCGACGAACTTCCGCCAGTCGAAGGCGGGATCGCCGATGGCGAAGACGGACGGGTTGCGGATGTCATCCTTGTTGTAGACCAGCCGCTGGCCGTCGCGCGTGGCGATGCGACCGCCAGCCGCCTCCACGATGGCCTGTGCCGCCGCTGTGTCCCACTCGAAGGTCGGGACCGTACGCGGGTAGAAGTCGGCCTGGCCCTCGGCAACAAGGCAGAACTTGAGTGACGAGCCCATGCTGGCGGATTCGACAGCGTAGCCCGCTTCGGTCAGCCCGTCGAGGATCGCAGCTACCTCAGCACCCGCGTGGTCGCGGCTAGCGACGACCGTGAGGGCGTCGTCGGCCGCGGCGCGCGCCTGGATCGGCTGCGGCGCGGCGTCGCCGACTTGCTTAAAGGCCCCACTGGCGTCGGCGTAGTAGGTGATGCCCTGCACCGGGACGTGCACGACACCGAGCGTTGGCTCGTCGCCCTCCACGAGCGCGATGTTGACGGTGAACTCGCCCGTGGTCTTCTTGACGAACTCCTTCGTGCCGTCGAGGGGGTCCACGAGCCAGAAGGTGCCCCAGCCCTTGCGGCCCGCGATCTCGTCCTCCGGCGACTCCTCGGAGAGCACGGGGATATCCGGCGTCAGCGCGCCCAGGGCCTTCACGATGTAGGCGTGCGAGGCACGGTCGGCCTGCGTGAGCGGGGAGTCGTCGGCCTTGTAGTCGACGGGGAGTTCTTCGGCGTAGAAGTCGAGGATGCGCTGGCCCGCCTGGATGGCGATGGCGCGTACGTCTGCGAGCATACGTGGGGTGCGAGATGGAGGGGTGTGCGGAACGAGGGGCCGCTGTCGGCTAGACGGACTGCGGCTAGGCGCTCGCCTTCAGGCGTTGACCTCCTCGGGGATGTCGAGGGCCTCGCGGAAGTAGGCGAGCGTGCGCTTCAGACCTTCCGCGCGCGGCACCTGTGGCTCCCACCCGAGGCGCGTGCGGGCCTTCGTGATGTCGGGCTGGCGGATCTTCGGATCGTCCGCCGGGAGCGGCTTCTCGACGATCTCGGACGAGGAGCCCGTGAGCGCGATGACCTCCTCGGCGAACTGTCGGATCGTGATCTCGTCCGGGTTGCCCACGTTGACGGGCTCCGTCTCGTCGCTCATCATCAGGCGGTAGATACCGTCGATGAGGTCGTCCACGTAGCAGAACGAGCGGGTCTGCGAGCCGTCGCCGAAGACCGTGATGGGCTCGCCACGCAGCGCCTGGCTCATAAACGTGGGGAGCGCGCGGCCGTCGTCGGTGCGCATGCGCGGGCCGTACGTGTTGAAGATGCGCACGATGCGCGTCTCGACGCCGTGGTAGCGGTGGTAGGCCATCGTGATGGCCTCGGCGAAGCGCTTCGCCTCATCGTAGACGCCGCGGAAACCGACCGGGTTGACGTTGCCCCAATACGACTCCGTCTGGGGGTGCTCCAGCGGGTCGCCGTAGACCTCCGACGTGGACGCGATGAGCATCCGCGCGCCCTTGGCCTTGGCGAGCCCGAGGCAGTTGTGCGTCCCGAGCGCCCCGACCTTCAGGGTCTGGATCGGCAGCTTCAGGTAGTCGATCGGCGAGGCGGGGCTCGCGAAGTGGAAGAGGTAGTCCAGGTCGCCCGCCACGTAGACGTAGTTGCTCACGTCGTGGTGAACGAACTGGAAGCTGGGGTTCCCGATCAGGTGCGCGACGTTGTCGGGGTTGCCAGTGATGAGGTTGTCCATGCAGACGACCTCGTGGCCTTCGGCGAGAAGGCGCTCACAGAGGTGCGAGCCAAGGAAACCGGCACCGCCGGTGATGAGCGTACGGGGCATGCGAGGGCTAGGTTGGGGCGGCTGGAGAGGACGGGCTGGTCAGGCTTGGCCGTTGGCCGAGACCGTGGCTGGCACCGACGGGGCGACGTAGGGACGACCGATGGAGAAATAGCGGAAGCCTGCGTCGGCCATGCGGTCGTGGTCGTAGAGGTTGCGCCCGTCGAAGAGGATCGGCTCTTTCAGGAGCGTCTTCACGCGCTCGAAGTCGGGGCGGCGGAACTCGGGCCACTCCGTGCAAATCACGAGCGCATCGGCACCGATGAGCGCCCCGTAGGAGTCGGTCGTGTAGTGGATCGAGCCGTTGTTGAGCGCCCCTTCGCCCAGGAGAGGGCGCGTGGTCTCGATGGCCTCGGGATCGTAGGCCACGACGTCGGCTCCGGCGGCGGTGAGCGCGCGGATCATGGCATGGCTCGACGCCTCGCGAACATCGTCGGTGTTGGGCTTGAAGGCCAGGCCCCACATCGCAATTTTCTTCCCGCTGAGGTCGCCGAGTTCGGCCTCAATGCGCGGCATGAGGATCGTGCGCTGCTCTTCGTTGACGTTGAGGACGGCCTGCAGGATCTCGAACGGGTAGTCGTTCTGCTCCGCCGTGCGCACGAGTGCCTGCACGTCTTTCGGGAAGCACGAGCCGCCGAAGCCGATGCCCGCGTAGAGGAACTTCGGCCCGATGCGGCTGTCGGTGCCGATGCCGCGCCGCACCTTGTCCACGTCCGCGCCCACGCGGTCGCACACGTTGGCGATCTCGTTCATGAACGTGATCTTGGTGGCCAGGAGGGCATTGGCAGCGTACTTCGTCATCTCCGCCGACTTCTCGTCCATGACGATGATCGGGTTGCCGGAGCGCACGAAGGGCTCGTAGAGCTGCGTCATGAGGTCGGCCGCCTTCTCCGAGGAGGTCCCGATCACGACGCGCTCGGGCTTCATGAAGTCGTCCACCGCAACGCCTTCACGCAGGAACTCGGGGTTCGAGACCACATCGAAGCGCTCGCCCTCGGCGACGCCCGCCTCCGAGATAGCCGCCGTGACGAGGTCGGCTGTGCCAACGGGCACCGTGCTCTTGTCCACGATCACCTTGTAGCCCCAGTTGGGGTTAGCCGCTAGCAGTTCGCCGATGTCATGGGCCACGCCGAGCACGTAGCGCAGGTCGGCCGAGCCGTCCTCGCCGGGCGGCGTCGGGAGCGCCAGAAAGATGATATCGGCGTGCTCGACGGCTGGGGCCAGCTCGGTGGTGAAGTGGAGCCGGTCTTCGCGCAGGTTGCGCTCGAAGTAGAGCTCCAGCCCGGGCTCGAAGATGGTCAGTTCGCCGCCGGTGAGCTTGGCCACCTTGGCCTCGTCAATGTCGACGCAGACTACGTCGTTGCCCATCTCGGAGAAGCAGGTGCCCGAGACCAGACCGACGTAGCCGGTCCCGATGACAGAAACGCGCATGGTGTTGAGGGTGTGCGAGGGATCAACAGAGAGATGAAAGCTACCGTCTCACCGAGGCAAGGACGGAGGGGAGCCTGTTTTTAAGCAGCTTCTTCGTCGTTATCGGTCACTGCGCCGTCAATGCCTGTGGCGTCCCGGCCTTGGCGGACGTACACAGGGTGCTGGGTGGGCAAACGCCGTGCCGAGCACCCACGCTACGCAGCATTATCGGGCGCACGCCGACGCCATGGCCAGACGAGTCCGGCCCGCACCTCCTCCCACTTGGCTCGGTCTTCTTCGTGGCTGCTGCCCGCAATCTCCCGAAGCAGGGCGATCCCAACCCCGAGTACAAGCCCAAGTAGGAGGGCTCCCATCACGATCAGCCCGCGCTTGGGACCGCTGGATTTGAGGACCACCACGGGCTCCTCGACGACTGTGATGATCGGCTCGCTCCGCTGGAGTTCGAGTTCGGCGCGCGTTACTTCGGTCCGGAGCTCATTGTAGTATTCCCGCTTGAACGACAGATCCTGCGTGAGACGCTCGCGCTGCGTACGCAACGAGGCTGTCTGGATGGCGCGGTTGCGGTCGTCGAAGGCCGCGAGACGGGCTTGCTGGCGGCGGAAGTCTTGCTCGGCCTGCTCGAAGCGTTCGCTCACGAAGGCGAGGTTGTCGCGCGCCTTCTGTGTGCGAATCGAGCGCACCCGCTCTGCAAGCAGGTCCACGGAGCGCTCTACCACTGCGGCCGATAGATACGGATCGTGCGTGGTGATCGTCACGCTCATCAGCCCCGACTCCTCGTTAGTCGAAACTCGGGTGAGTCCTGCGAGCTTGCCCAACGCGAGTTGCTCTAGCTCGGAGAGCACAGGCTGCTCGCTCGGTGCGGCGCCCCCCTCGGACCGACGCAACGAACGCACCCAGCGTTTGGGAGCGTTGATCACGTAGCCGATCGGCGAGGGGCGCAGCACATAGCGCATCAGCGTCAGGCTCGTGTCTTCGCTTGGCACGTGAAAGGTGTCGCGCAGCAATACCAGGCGCACCTCACGCGTGGCGAGGATGTCTGGATAGGCTTCGACGGAGAGCCCAGGCTCGGTCGCCCCAAGGTCGAACCCGAACGAGCGCAGTGCCGAGATTGCCCCGCTGGCAGCGAAGCCCTCCTCAGCTTCCCGGACGAGTGTAGCCGAAGCGGTGTACTCGTCGCGCTGGAGCAGCGCGTAGACGACGCCCAGCACGGCGAGCGCTGCAGCCGTGAGGAGGATCGCCCGGCGATGCCGCGTCACCATCAGCAGCACGTCGAGCAGCGACACCTCGCGTGGTTCGTCCTCAGCAGCATAGGGCGCGCTGGTACCGGGACGCCCAGCGGCGTGGTCAGCGCGGGAGAGGTCAGAGGCAGTACGCGAGTCCATGCCAATCAGACGCGGCTAGCGCTGAAGCGCGATAATGAGCGGAACGAGCACCGTCGCCGTTCCCGATAGGATGGTGAGCGTATCTCGGATAATCTCGCCTACGTCGGCAGACTCTTCCTCCTCAGGCTCGCGCTCGACGCGGATCACGGCGCCATCGTCCACGACAGGGTCCTCGGGGAAGAGCCCGCGCCGCAACTTGAAGGTAGCTCCGGAAGCCTGGGTCAAAAACACATCGAGGGTGCGGTCCCGGATGCCGCCCGCGCGCTCCAGGTAGTACGACACGCGCCGCCCCTCAGCATATTTGATGAGGCCTTCGTTGGCCACGTTGCCCTGCACGGCGACGGTATTCGGCCGCACAGGGATGACGATTCGGTCGTTGTCCTGTAGCACCACGTCGGCGCGGCGATCTCCGGCGAGCGCTCGCTCGATCTCGACGATCACCTGGCGCTGGTTGCGGATGAGCCGGCCGCCCTCGGCGTAGGCCGCAGCCGTGAGGCCGCCAGCACGGTCGATCACCTCGCCGAGCGTCTCGTTCTCCCGCTGGAGCGTGTATTGCCCGGGAAACAGCACCTCGCCCGAGAGCACCACGGACTGCTGCACCTGGAAATCGGGGCTGAGGCGGACGTAGATCCGATCGCGGTGTTGCAGCGCTAGGCTCGCCCCGGGACCCTCCGTTGGGAGCTCTCCAAAAAGGCGGGCGGGCTGCACCTGTACCTCGCGCGTCTCGGCACGCTGCCCGGAATCCCGCCCTGTCATGCGCGTCACCTCGACGCGGCTTTCGAGCGCGCCCTCAGCGAAGCCGCCCGCCTGAAGAATGGCATCCTCCACGTCCATTCCCTCCCGGAGGCGATAGCGTCCGGGCGAGGCCACGGCCCCGCTCACGAGCACGAACGGGTCCTCAACCGGCTCTTCCACGGCACGCTCGTAGACGCGCACCTCGTCGCCGGGCTCGAGTGGGAAGTCGGCCAAGTCACCGCCCTGCAGCGTCGCGCCGAGGTCGAAGCGGACGAGGCGCTCGCGTAGGCCGTCTTTGGTGGGACGATAGAGGTCCGCGCGCTCGAGCAGCACCGTGTCGAGGAACTCGGGGTCCGCGAGTCCCCCTCCCTGAAAGAGTAGGTCGTAGAGGGTCATGCCCTCGAAGAGCGGGAGCGTGCCTGGGTCGCGCACCCGCCCGACGATGCGCACCTCGCGTTCAACCTCCAGATCATCGCGGGCGTAGACGCGCACCACATCGCCGGGCCGGAGAACGAGGTTGTGCTGTGGGTCGTCCGCGAGGGCGGCACCCAGATCGAGGCGGATGAGCGTGCGGTCGAGGTCGGCCTCGAACCGAAGCAGCTCAGCGCGCGCTTGGTAGGCGTCGCCGCGAAGGCCGTCGGCGGCCTCGACGAGGTCGCGCACGGTGCGAACGGTCTGCCCGAGCTCGTAGCGCCCCGGCTGCAAGACCGCGCCCTCAATGGTGGCTGCGACCACGGCGGCACGGCTCGCGAGGGCGGCCGCGTCCAGGATCGAGAAGATGCGCACCGCGTCGCCGTCGGCAAGCGCGACGCGGAGGCTCCCACGCAGGACTTCGACGAGCGAAAGGTCGCGCACCTCGCGCGCGATGGACGGGTCGCGGCGCTCGACGAACGGCACGATGCGCTCGATCTGGAAGCGCTCAGCGTAGGCGTCCGCTTCGAGCCCCCCTGCAAAGCCGAGCAGCGCAGCCAAGTCTTCGTTGCTGCGGCTCTCACCGCCATTGCTCTCGTCGCCGTCGCGCATCTCGTAGAAGGCCGGCCGCCGCACCGCCCCTTGGATGGCAACGGTCGTTCCGCGCGGCGGTACGAAGACGCGGTCGCCGTTCTGGAGACGGACGGGCTGTGCCTCGCGGCCTTCGAGGAGGTAGTCGTAGGCGTCGACGGTGGCCACGGTCTGGCCGTTACGCACGACGCGGATGCGCCGGAGCGAGCCATCGAGCGTAGGCCCGCCCACGAGGTAGAGGATGTTGAAGACGCTCGTCCCACTGGGTACGGTGTAGCCGCCGGGCCGGTCGACGGCCCCGGTGACGTAGACCTGCACAGCTTGGAGGCGTCGCAGCGTGAGGTCCATGAAGCTCGACGGCGGGTTCGTCAGGAGCCCGGCGTAGCTGCGTCCGAGCACGCGCCGCAGCCGCTCGCGCAGGTCGCCGAGCGGCTGCCCGGCGGCGGTGTACTGGCCAACGGTCGGGATGAACACGCGCCCCTCTGGATCGACCGTGAGATCGAGCTGGAATTCGGCGTCCCCGGACACAGTCAGGCGCAGCTCGTCGCCGGGCCCAACGATGTAGCCATCGTCCGCGACGGGGATGGTGACGAGCGGCTGGGCGTCGTCGCTGGTCAGGCGGAAGGTGTCGTAGCCGAAGTAGGCGAGTTCGTCTTCGGCGAGGTTCGCAGGTGCGGTAAGCGTGTCGGGTACGAGGAGCGTGTCGGGGCGCAGCACGATGGGCTCGCTGTCTGGGCCTACAACCTGCGTCCGCTGTAGCTCGCGGGCGTCGGCGAGAGCGATCAGCCGCAGGAGTTCCTCGATGTCTTCCTCGGGAAGCCCGAGCGCGCGCGCCTGACGCGCTGCGATCTGCGGATCGCTGAGGTCAATCCCTAAGCTCTCGGCATTGCGCAGCGCTTGGTCGAGCGTGAGCCCGCGCCGGTCGAGTTCGTCCTGCACCGAATCGGGCAAGTCCTCCGTTTCGAGTGTGTCGGGCAGGGCAGGCGATTGGGCCCAGGTTGCCGGGGCGGTTCCGAGCGCGAGCGCCCCGAGCGCTACCACCAGGCCCAGGCAAAGCCGTGGGACAAGCAGATGGGCACAGATCATGGCGGTGGAGCAGTCGGCGCGTGGGGGAGGCAACCCGTCCGAACCGCTGCGGGCTCGAACGGGCGGAATCTAGTGCATCGCACGGATCGGTGCGCGAATCCGCGACCAAGACGAACCGCGAAACGCCGGTGCCCGACCGACACGTCCCGGGCTTCCGCTATTTTGCGCAGCCCCGTCCTCCGCCCTGGCCCGCTTCGTCATGCCCCGCTCCCTGCCTGCCTACCGCTTGCTCGCTGGGCTTGCGCTTGCGCTCGTCTGTGCGCCCGCTGCCACTGCCCAGCTCTACGCGGGCCTGTCCGGGGGCTATGCGCGCGTCGCGGACGTGCCCCGCTATGGCGTTGGCGTCTCGTTCTACATCCCGGCGTTCGACCACGCCCTCGATGTGGTACCGAGCTTCGACTTTTACTACCGCAAGTGGAACGCGCGCCCCACCGAGGTCGGGACCGTCTGGGCCGCCAACCTCGACACGCGGCTCAACCTCCCGCCCGTCTTGCGTGTCGTGCGCCCGTACGCGGGGGTGGGCCTCTCGCTGATTGGGGTAGACAGCCCCACACGCCTCGGACTCAACCTGACCGCCGGGACATTCTTCCGCCTTTTCGTCCGCGATGTCTATCCCTATGCGCAGGTGTCGTACCACGTCGCCGAGGAGTTCGACGCCGTCAACCTGCTCGACACGGTGTTCGTGCAGACGGGCGTCCGCTTCGCGCTGTTCTGATTGGTCATTGGTCATTGGTCATTGGTCATTGGTCATTGGTCATTGGTCATTGGTCATTGGTCATTGGTCATTGGTCATTGGTCATTGAAGATGTGTTGCTAACCGCGGTCCATAAAGCCAAATCGAAACTTTTTTCGCGCGCCGCACCCTGTCCACCGTCCACCGTCCACCGTCCACCGTCCACCGTCCACCGTCCACCGTCCACCGTCCACCGTCCACCGTGCTCCCGCTTGCCCAGCCCGACCTCAGTGCCCTCGAAGAGCGCTACGTGCTCGACGTGCTCCGCTCGGGACGCCTGGCGATGGGCCCGTACACGGAGCGGTTTGAGGCGGCGATGGCCGCGCTGGCCGGCACGCGCCATGCGGTCGCGGTGAGCAGCGGAACGGCGGCGCTGCACCTCATCGTTCGGGCGCTCGGCCTCGGTCCTGGCGACGAGGTGGTGACCACGCCGTACTCGTTCGTGGCCTCGGCGAACGTGCTGCTGTACGAGGGCGTGACGCCTCGCTTCGTGGACATCGAGCGGCCGGGGTATGGAATCGACGTGGCGCAGATCGAGGACGTGGTCTCGGGGCGGACGCGCGGCGTGCTCGCCGTGGACGTGTTCGGGCAGCCTGCTGACTGGACGGCGCTGACGGCACTCGCCGAGCAGCGGGGCTTGGTGCTCATCGGCGACGCCTGCGAAGCACCAGGCGCGTCTGTCGGGGGGCGGCCCATCGGAAGCTGGGGCCACGCGGCGGGCTTTGGCTTCTACCCCAACAAACAGCTGACGACTGGCGAAGGCGGCTGCATCACCACCGACGACGAGGCGCTGGCCGCCGCGTGCCGCTCGATGCGCAACCAGGGCCGCGCCGACGACGCACGCATGGAGCACATCCGCCTCGGCTTCAACTACCGCCTCGACGAGCTGTCCGCCGCCGTTGGCCTCGCGCAGGTCGAGCGGGCTGGCGACCTGCTGGCTGCCCGAGCCCGCGTTGCGGCCCTCTACGAGGACGCCCTATCCGACCAAGCCCTCCTGCGCACCCCTACTACCGTGCGGGGCACGCGGAGCTGGTTCGTCTACGTGGCCGAACTCGCCGCTTCGTTCGACGATAACGCCCAGGCCGCGACGGCCCGCGACGCCCTGCTGATCCGTCTCCGAAACGAGGGCATCGGCTGCGCGCCCTACTTCCCGACGATCCACCTGCAGCCGTACTACCGCGAGCGCTTCGGCTTCGCACCCGGTGCGTTCCCCATCGCCGAGGCCGTGGCCGCGCGGACGCTCGCGCTCCCGTTCACGACGCGGATGACGGAGAGCGATGTGGCACATGTCGCCGAGGCGCTCAGGCGGCACCTGCCTGTGGTCTGCGCTACGGCGGCCGTGGCATGAGCAGCGGTGCCTCGCCCCCGGCCCGCCCCGAGCCCTTACCGCGTCCGTGGCTGGACCGGTTCCAGCGCGCTCGCGACCTCAGCCTCGTTGTGCCTACGCTCTTGGTGGGGGCCCCACTCGGCCTCGCGCTGGCAGCAGCGGTGAAGCTCGAAGACGGCGGGCCTGTCCTCTTTCGCCAGACTCGGCCCGGTCGCTACGGTCGCCCGTTCGCCATCCTGAAGTTTCGCTCGCTCGGGACTCAGCCGCACGACCCGCACCGGCCTGACCTTGTCGCCACGCGCGTCGGGGCCTGGATGCGCCGCTGGGGCCTGGACGAGCTGCCGCAGCTCTGGAACATCGTGCGGGGCGAGATGAGCCTCGTCGGGCCGCGTCCGGTGCTCTTCGGCGAGATTGAGCACTACGACGCCGAGCAGCGGCTCCGCCTCGCCGTCCGCCCGGGACTGACGGGCTGGGCGCAGATCCACGGCCGCAACGCGCTCGCCTGGCAGGACCGCACCGCGCTCGACGTGTGGTACGTTCGCCACCGCTCGCTCTGGCTCGACGCGCGCATCCTGCTGCGTACCCCGCTCGCGCTACTTCGCGGTGAAGGCGTCTACGGCCCCGGCAACGAGGACGTTGTTGATTGATGAGTTCTGATTGGTGATTTTCGATCGGTCGTACCTACAGCGAAACGCGGAGGATTTGATAGCTCCCCTCCTGGACAGAGCCTGCCCTCGCGAACGCGGGGGAGGGGCTGGGGGTGGTCGATCATCGAGCTTCGGTCAGCAACCCCCGCTGTCTCCCCCTGACCAGGGGGAGAACCTCTTGGGTAGCCTCTCAACGTTACTGAATACCGCTACACTCTTTCGCCCTTGTCATGCTGAACTTGATTCAACATCTCAGCGATGCAATGAATCATCGCAATCGTCAGAGATCCTGAAACGAGTTCAGGATGACACCATCGCAACTCTTCAAGCGACCCTCGACCTGCGACCCCTGTGCTAGCCAAACGCATCATTCCCTGCCTCGATGTCCACGACGGACGCGTCGTGAAGGGCGTGCAATTCGTGGACCTCGTCGACGCGGGTGATCCCGTCGAGCAGGCGCGGTTTTACGATGCTGCTGGGGCCGATGAACTCGTGTTCCTCGACATCACTGCGACCCACGAGGGCCGCGACACGATGCGCGACGTCGTGCGCCGGACGGCCGACCAGGTGTTCATCCCGCTTACCGTTGGCGGCGGCATCCGTACTGTCGACGACATGCGCGCGATGCTCGGAGCCGGAGCCGACAAGGTCTCGGTCAACTCCGCTGCGCTGCGCGATCCCGACCTTATCACCCGTGGCGCGGCGG
>JBCDFO010000009.1:0-35716 GCA_039177895.1 Bacteroidota bacterium | reverse complement strand
GGCCGTGGGCGGATGACAACATAGCTCCCCCAGTCCAGGATAGCTGTTGGCTCCCCGCTGGCTGTAACCTCCAGCAGGTCAGGCGGGTCGGCGAGGAAGCGCATACTGGCGCTCACGTTGTGGGGAGGACAGCGCCGGGTCCTACTGCCTACCCCCGTCCAGTCAGGGTAGCCGCCTCCGTATCCGCTCGAGGGCGTACTTCCATCGCGGACGTACTTGAAGAAGACGCGTTCGTCCGCCTCGACCCGGTGCTGGATGACGGTCCCCGTTCCTGAGAACTGCTGCGTGCGGTGGGGAAGGCAGTTCGAGGATCTGGAATCGCCATAGGGGGCCACCAGACCCGCAAGTGGGTACCGATACGCATTCTGAGCCTCGTTACGCTCGGTGACGACCACGATGTCTCCCTCGGCGCTCCCGTCGCCGGTGATGCTCGCGTGGTTGACCCGCACCTCGAAGACGCCGCGACCCCGTGGCTTTCCATTGAACGTGACCCCTGTCTGGACGTTCGCCATGACAGAACCTGCGGTCGTGTTGGCGCTCGCGGGGTTGAGCTCGACGCGCTCGCGGATGACGACCTGGGCGTGCAGGGGGGCCGCGACCGACGCGGCAAAAACAGCCACGAAGAGGCAGGCTGTGAGGCGGGAGACCGACATAGTTGTGGGTCGGGTGAGGGAAGAGCAGCACGAAGAAACACCGTTTCGCTAACGCAACCAATTGCCCCCCCCGCCTATTTACAATTCGTTCACATCGTCCACGCCCGATCTCGCCTTGAATGGGTCACCTGGGCCTAGCCCGCCGCCGCTTCTTTGCCGCCAACGACTGGCGCAGAGGCGAGCCACCCCCAATTGGCTTGACGCGCCGCGCCCGTTGCCGCACCTTTTCGACCTCGACCTCGACCTCGACCTCGACCCCGCCCGTGCCCAACCGCCTCGCCGCTGCGTCCAGCCCCTACCTCCGCCAGCACGCCGACAACCCCGTGGATTGGCACCCCTGGGGCGATGACGCCTTCGCGCTTGCCCACCAGCAGGGCAAGCCCGTCTTCCTCTCCATCGGCTACGCGACCTGCCACTGGTGCCACGTGATGGCCCACGAGTCGTTCGAGGACGACGCAGTGGCGCGGCTCCTGAACGAGGCGTTCGTGTGTGTGAAGGTGGACCGCGAGGAGCGCCCGGACGTGGACCAGGTCTACATGGCCGTCTGCCAGGCGATGACGGGCCACGGCGGCTGGCCGCTCACGCTGCTGCTCACGCCCGAGCGCCAGCCGTTCTTCGCCGCGACCTACATCCCGAAGCACACACGCGGCCAGCGCCTCGGCCTCCTCGACTGGGTGCCGCGCGTGCAGGCCCTCTGGCAGCAGGCCCCCGAGCGCGCGCGCAGTGCCGCCGCCGGGATCACCGAGCAGGTCCGCGCCGCGCTCCAGACCGAGGCTGCCGATGCCCCGCTCGACGCGAGCGTGCTCGACCGCACAGCAACTCAACTGGCGCAGCGCTTCGACCCTGAGTTCGGCGGCTTCGGCGCGCAGCCCAAGTTTCCGACGCCGCACCACCTGCTGTTTCTCCTGAGGCACTGGCAGCGCACGGGGGACGCGGAGGCCCTCCAGCGCGTCACCCACACGCTCCGCGCGATGCACCACGGCGGACTCCACGACCACCTTGGCGGCGGCTTCCACCGCTACTCCACCGACCGGCGCTGGCTCCTCCCGCACTTCGAGAAGATGCTCTACGACCAGGCGCTCCTTGCGATGGCATACACGGAGGCCTGGCAGGCGATGGGGGGCCCAGGCGGTGGCGATGCGCTGTTTCGCACGACGGCCGAGTCGATCTTCGCCTACGTCCTCCGCGACCTCACCCACGAGCACGGCGGGTTCTTCTCCGCTGAGGACGCCGACTCCGAGCACCCGGACGGACACATGGAGGAGGGCGCGTTCTACGTCTGGACGGAGGCCGAACTGGACACGCTGCTGGGGGACGACGCAGCGCTGGCGAAGGCGGCGTTTGGAACGGAGCCCGCAGGCAACTTCGAGGACGAGGCGACGCACCAGAAGACCGGCGCGAACGTGCTCCACCGTCCCCGCGCGCTCGACACCCTCGCCGCTGAGTTCGGCGCCGCGTTCGATACCGCCGAGGCTGACATCGCTGCGCGGCTCGACGCCATCCAGGCCACGCTTTTTGCGCACCGGAACGCGACGCGCAAGCGCCCGCTCCGCGACGAGAAGGTGCTCACCGACTGGAACGGGCTCCTGATCGCCGCGCTGGCCCGCGCCGCCCGCGCCTTCGACCGGCCCGACTATGCCGCAGCCGCCTCACGGGCCGCCGACTTTGTGCTCACCACGCTGCGCACCGACGACGGCCTCCTCCACCGCTGGCACGACGCCTTCCCGCTTCCCGACGGCACCACCGCCCTGGCTGAGGCGGGTATCCCAGCCAACCTCGACGACTACGCGTTCCTCGTCTTCGGCCTCACCGACCTCTACCAGGCCACATTCGACCCGCGCTGGCTCCGCGAGGCCCTTGCCCTCCACAACGAGATGGACGCGCGCTTCGCCGACCCACAGGGCGACGGCTACTTCTTCACGGCGGCGGGCGGCGAGCACCTCCTCACCCGCGTCAAGGAGTTCTACGACGGCGCGATCCCGTCCGGCAACAGCGTCGCGATGCTGAACGCGCTCCGGCTTGCGCGCCTGACGGGCCGCACCGACCTCGAAGCCACGGCAGCGCGGATCGGGCAGGCCAACGCCGACGTGGCGCAGGCGCCCATCGCCCACACGTTCCTCATGTGCGCGGCCGACTGGCTCCTCGGCTCTGATGCCCGTGTTGGGGATGCCAGCGTCGGGGATGCCCGTGTTGAGGATGTGAACAGCGGGGCTCAGGAAGTCGTGATCGCAGGCGACCCGGACGCCGCTGACGCGCAGGCGCTTCTGCGCGTGCTCAACGCCGCCTACGTGCCCAACGCCGTCGCGGTGCTGCGCCCGGCGGGCGACGCCGAGGCTCTGACCGACCTCGTACCGTATGCCGCCGCGATGACGCCGGTGGACGGACCCGGTGGACCTCAGGCGGCCGCCTACGTCTGCGAGGGCTTTGCCTGCCAGGCCCCCGTCACCACACCCGAGGCGCTGCGGGCGCTCCTCGCCTGACCGGGACCGACAGGCCGTGCGTGGGATGATGCGTTCCCGTTGGGCGCAACGCCCCGCCGCCCGTAGCTTCTGGCGTCGCGCCTCGCCCACCACCCGCTTCCATGACGCTCCTCATCATCTACGTCGCCATCGCGATTGGCGTCTCGTTTTTGTGCTCGATCATGGAGGCGGTCCTCCTCAGCGTAACCCCGGCCTACATCGGCGCGCTGGAAGACGAGAACCCGAAGGCCAGCGCCCGGCTGAAGGCACTCAAGGAGGACATCGACGAGCCGCTCTCGGGCATCCTCACGCTCAACACGTTCGCGCACACCATCGGGGCGGCGGGGGCGGGCGCGCAGGCGAACACGGTGTTTGGCGAGACGGTCCTCTTCGGCCCCATCACGGCGGAGGCCGTCTTCGCCTTCGTCCTCACGCTGGCCATCCTGTTCCTCTCAGAGATCATCCCGAAGACCATCGGGGCGGTCTACTGGAAGCAACTCGCGCCCTCGGTCGGCTCGTTCCTGCGCTCTGGGCTCTTTCGCGGGTCGATGGGGCTCTTCGTCCTCCTCTCGAAGGGGCTCACGCGGCTTATCGCGCGGGGCGAGAAAGAGTCGTCGGTCTCCCGCGAGGAGTTGGTCGCGATGGCCAACATCGGCGTGGAGGAGGGCGTGTTCGAGGCGCAGGAGTCGCGCATCCTCACCAACCTGCTGCGCTTCAGCTCGCTGCGCACGAAGGACGTGATGACGCCGCGCACGGTGCTCGTGACCTTCCCCGAAACGATGACGTGCGGCGAGGTCGCCGAGCAGCCCCTTGCCTTCTCGCGCCTCCCGATCTACAACAGCAACCTGGACGACATCACAGGCTACGTCCTCAAAGACGACCTCCTCCAGCGCACCGCCGACGACGAGGGCGACACGCCCCTGGCGGCGCTCCGCCGCGACCTCCTCACCATCCCGGACTCGCTCCCGCTGACGGCGCTCTTCGAGAAGCTCCTCGCGGGCGGCGACCACATCGCGCTCGTCGTGGGCGAGTACGGCGGCACCTCCGGCATCGTGACGATGGAGGACGTCGTGGAGACGCTCCTCGGCACGGAGATCGTGGACGAGGCCGACACCGAGCAGGACATGCAGCACCTCGCGCGCCGCCAGTGGGCCCAGCGCGCCCGCCGCCTCGGCCTCCTCGACGACGTGGACCTCGACAACCTCGATGAGGCCACACGCACCGCCGCCGAGCGCCTCGGCGTCACCGACGAGCCAGACGCGGAGACCCGCGCTGTTGCGGAGCGGGGCCTCACGGGCGGTCTGCCACCGCAGACGAACGACTGAGCGACGAGCCCCTACCCGCTATTCCGCCCGGAGCACGTCCGCCGGGTTCGCCGTCACGATGCGGCGGACCTGCGTGGCGAAGGTCGCGGTAGCTTCGAACCGGGTACTCCTCGGCACGTACGCTGACCGGCACCCCTTCTCTTTCCAGTTGTCTCATGACCACCCCCCTCACCAAAGGCCAGATCGTGCAGGCTGTTGCGGACCTTCCTGAGGACGCGACAGTGGACGACGCGTTGGAGCGCCTCCTCTTTCTCAGCAAGATCGAGCAGGGGCTGGCGCAGGCACAGCGTGGCGAGACCATCCCTCATGAGGAAGCCAAGCGGCGCATCGAGGCGCAGATCGCGTCGTGGCGGACGTAGTCTGGACGCCGCGTGCGCTGGCCGACCTGCAAGCCATCGGGGCGTACTTCGCTGAGACCTAGCCGGGCTATGCCGAGCGACTCGTCCAGCTACTCTTGAGAGCGACGGACCGGCTTGAGGTATTTCCAGCATCGGGCCGGATTGTGCCTGAAGTGGGCGACGGACGCCTTCCGTGAGGTGATCCACCGGAACTACCGGATCGTCTACATGCACCTCAGCGCCGACGACCGCGTGGAGGTTCTGACCGTGTTCCACGCGTCCTGGCAGTTCGGGGCGCCGCCCAGCGAATGATCCTCACTCGGCCCGGAGCACGTCCGCCGGGTTCGCCGTCACGATGCGACGGACCTGCGTGGCGAGCGTCGCGGCGGCGGCCATGGCCACAACACCAAAGGCGAGCGCGAACGGGACGGGGTTGAGCGGCATCCGGTACTCGAAGACGGAGTCGAGGAGCGCACCGACGAGCACGTAGGCGAACGGCGCGGCGAGGACGAATGCCACGAGCAGCATGACGAGGAAGCCGCGGTTGACGTGCGTCGTCACGCTCGCGACGGTCGCGCCGAGCACCTTGCGGACGCCGATCTCGCGCATCCGCCGCGCCACGTTCTGCGCCGCGATACCGAAGAGACCCATCGAGGCGAGCAGCAGCGCCATCGCGGCCGTGAAGACGAAGATGCGGTTGATGCCTGCGTTCTCCGCGTGCGCCTCGTCGAAGACGGCGTCTTGGAAGTACCCATCGAACTCGACGTCAGGATAGAGGCGCTGCCAGACGGCTTCGAGGTCGGCGAAGGTGGCGGTGGCCCGGCCCTGGCGGACGCGCAGCGCGACAGCGCGGTAGTCGGCCTCCTCGGCGACGGTGATAAACGCCGGGCTGATCGGGTCGAAGAAGTCATCGTAGTGGAAGTCCTCCACCACGCCTGCCACGGTGTACGAGCCGGTGATGAGGCTGTCGCGGCGCACATCGAACGTCTGCCCGAGCGGACGCTCCCACCCACGCTGCGCTACGAACGTCGCGTTGACGAGCGCAGCCGCCGTCCCTCCGCTACCGGCCTCGCCCTGATCGCTGGAGTCCAGAGCCACGTCTTCCACGACGGCGTCTCGCTCCGCGTCGAAGAGCCGCCCCTCGCGGAGGCGCAGGTCGAGCGTGGCCGGGTAGTCGGGACCGACCTCCAGCCGCACGGCTTCCATCTGCGTGCCGTCCACATCGAGCACGGCATAGCCCTGCGAGCGACCGACGGAATGCCGCGTCCCGGCGTACTGCACCACGTCCGGGTGCTGCGCCACCTCGGCCGCGACGGCCGCGAACTGGTTCGGGTTGTCAAGCGGCACCACGAGCGTCTGCCCCTCGTCGTAGCCCCAGTCGAGCTGCTCCTGGTACTGGGCGTTCTGCACGAACACCACGCCCGCGATCATCGTGAAGAAGGCCAGCGTGAACTGCAGCGTGAGGAGCCCATTCTGCACCCACTTGTGGCGCGCCACGGACTGGTTGCCGCGCAGGATCGAGGCCGGACGGAGGCTGGAGATGTAGAACGCCGGGTAGGCCCCGGCGATGAACGCGGTCCCCAACAGCAGCGCCGCCAGGAAGAGCCAGAGCGTGCCGCTGCCGAGGTAGTCGGCCTCGATCCCGAGGTTGGCGATGTCGTTGAAGCCGGGCGTGGTGACGAAGTGCGCGATGAAAACACCGAGGCCGAGCGCGAGCAGGCACAGCAGGACGTTCTCCGCGAGGAACTGCGCGATGAGCTGCCAGCGCTGCCCGCCGAGCGTCTTGCGGACGCCGATCTCCTTGAGCCGCTGCGCCGCCGTGGCGAGCGTCACGTTGACGTAGTTGAAGCACGCCAGCAGCAGCAGCGCCACGCCGATGAAGACCATCACGATCACGGCCTCGCGCGGCGGCGCGCCGCCGAGGTCGCCGCGGATCTCCTGCGAGCGCTGCGCCATGTCTTCGAGGGGCATCAGCGGTAGCGACGCCACGGGCCAGTCGTGGCTGGCGGCGTTCTGGAGCGCGATGTAGGGGTTCATCGCCGCCGCGACGTCCGGGAGGTCGTCCATGTCGCGCAGGAGCAGGAACGTCGCGTCCGTGTAGGCCGCCCAGTCGTCGGGGCCCTCACCGCTGGCATCGCCGAGGAGGCGGAGCGTCCCGAAGGGCAGCAGCGCGCGGAAGCCAAAGCTCGTCTCCTCGTCGAGCGGATCGACGATGGCGCGGACCGTGAAGGCCATCGGCTCCTGCCCGCCGAACTCCACGGTGAAGCTCTGGCCGAGCGGCTCGATGTCTTCGCCGAAGTACTTCTCGACCATGCGCGGCGAGAGCCCGATCGCGCCCGGGTCGGTGAGAAAATCGGCCTCGCCGTCGAGAACGGGGTAGTCGAAGACCTCGAAGAAGCTCGGCTCGGCAAACATCACCCACTCGCGGTGCTCCTGCTCGACGCCCGATGGCGTGGTGTAGCGGAACGTCGTGCCGCGCTGCTCGATGCGCAGGGCATGCTCGACCTGCGGGAGGTTGGCTTCGAGCATCGGACCAAGCGGCATCGGCGAATCGCCCCAGATCTGCTGCTCGCCGTCGCGCTCCACCGTGTTGTGCACCAGCACGGTCCGGTGGCTGTTCTCGTGAACGTGGTTGACCGTCATCCACTGGTGGATGAACAGGAACACCGTGATGGCCGTCCCGATGGCGATGGACAACCCGACGAGGTTGATCGCGGAGGCGACTTTGTTCTTGAGGAGGGTCCGGTAGGCGAGGCGGAAGTAGCTACGAAGCATCGGGTAGGAGTGGGGCGTCGGCTCACAGAGCAGGGGCACGCGACCCGCGACGACCGGCCACGCATGGCGTCGCCCTACGGAGCCACCTCCGAGAAGATGCGGAGAAGGGAGCAGACCCGCGCCTGCGCCCCCTGCCCTTCAACCTAGAGCGGCTACGCGACGAACGTCAGCCAGATGAGCCCGAAGGTGCCGACGGTGTAGCAGTAGTAGGCGAAGTACTGCAGCTTGCCGCGCTTCACGAAGTCGATGACGACCTTGATCGCCCACACGCCCGAGACGTAGGCGACGACGGTGCCGATGAGCAGCGGCATCCAGTCCACGGCCACGTCCGCGTCCAGCAGTTCGAGCGTCTTCAGCAGCGTCGCGCCGATGATAACGGGGAGGAGCATCAGGAACGAGAAGTCAGCGGCCTCGCGGCGGTCCACGTTGAGGTAGATCGCCGTGCAGATCGTCGAGCCCGAGCGCGAGATGCCGGGGATGAGCGCCATCGACTGGGCGATGCCCACGAGGAACGCCTTGACGGGGCTGAGCTGGCCCTGCGGATTCTTACGCAGCAGCGTCAGCAGCAGCAGCGTGCCCGTCACGAGCAACATGCCACACACGAGGCGCGGGTCGCTGAACGCGGCCTGGAGCTGCTCCCGGAAGAGGACGTAGACAAGCCCCGTGGGTACCATCGAGATGAGGATGAACGCGATCAGCCGCAGCGACACCACCGGCGACGGGTCTCCACTTCCGGTGGACTCGATGCGCCCAGCGCGGAGCGCTTTGCCCCACGTCGACGGCTGCGTGAGTGCCTTCAGCCCGCCGCGGATGAGCCGGAGGATGCGCCGCCAGTAGACCGTCACGATGGAGAGCGTCGTGCCGAAGTGGACGAACACCTCGAAGGTGATGTCGTTGGCGGCGTCGCCGGAGAGGCCGAGCACGTACTCGCCGAGGACGAGGTGGCCGGAGGAGGAGATCGGGAGAAACTCCGCGAGGCCCTGGACGAGGCCCAGGATTGCGGCTTGCCACCAGGTCATACGGGTGCGGCAGTGGAGCAGAGAGGCAGTGAAACGGTGCCGTGGGGGGCAGCAGCGCCGAGCAGAGCGAAGCTAGTCGCGTCAGGTCCGGGTACGTCAAGCGCTGTGCCGCATTCTGCGGGCTCTTCGCAAGGAGGCCGCGCTGTAGCACCTGGTTTACACAGAGAAGGCACCCCCGACGTGCGAGGGTGCCTTCCCATCAGAACAAACCGTGCGTGCCCGCTAGCGCACGAGCGTTACCGTCTTCGTGTCGGCGAAGGTCTCGCCCTGGACGCGCACGAAGTAGGTGCCCGTCGGGAGGCGCGTGCCGTCCACGCGGAGCGCGAGCGGCTGGCCCGGCTGCGCGATGCCCGTAAACACCTGCTGCACGCGGCGGCCCAGGGTGTCGTAGACATCGGCGCGGATACGCTCGGCAGCGTCTACCACCACCGTCAGCGTAGCGGCGTCGGCGAACGGGTTCGGGTAGGCGGCGCTCACGCCGACCTCCGTGGGCAGCGCCACCTCGTCCTCGTTGGCAACGGGGGCCGCGCCTGCGTCGAACGCGCCGATGTCGCACGGGTCCATGCGGAGGAAACCGCGCTGGTCGAGGATGTCGTTCGTGACGCAGAAGCCCGCGTCGATGGCGGGGCTGCCATCCATGAGCGCGTGCGTCAGCGTCGGACCACCGTTGTCCGCAAGCGGCCCGACCATCGGCGCGACGCCCGTGACGTTCGTAGCCGTGTCGCCCGTGAACGTGCAGTCGTCGGTCGTCTGGATGAGGTTGTGCCCGGCCGAGTCGAACGTGCCTGCGCAGTCGTCGCCCAGGCCGCCTGCGCTGTTGAGCGCGAGCAGCACGTTGTCGAGCGTCGGGACGATGGAGCCGTTGGTGAAGAAGCCGCCGCCATCGCCCGTGGCCGTGTTGCCCGCGACGGTGGCGTACTGCACGGTGAAGATGCCAGTGTCGCCGGGCTGCTGGTAGAGGCCGCCGCCGACGGGCGCGCTGTTGCCGGAGATGGTGGCGTTCACAATCGTCATCGTGCCTGCGCCGGAGTTCCAGAGGCCACCGCCCTGCCCGCCTGCGTCGTTGCCCGCCGCGAGGGAGCGGTCGAACGTGACCATGCCGGGGCCGGTGATGTGGTAGCCGCCGCCGTTGCCGGGGGCCGTACCGACCGTGTTCTGGACGAGCGAGACGTACGTCATCACGTCCGTCACAGGGACGTTCACGCCCGTCGACTCGATGCCGCCGCCCGCGCGGTTAGCGGTGTTCGAGCGCACGACCGTGCTGTCGACCTGGAGCGTGCCGCCGTCGTTGAGAATGCCGCCGCCGGAGCCTGCTGCGCCGTCCGCGCGGTTGTTGCCGATGAAGGCATTTTTGACGATGAGCGTGCCGCCCGCGTTGAAGAGGCCGCCGCCGCCGTTGTTCGCCTCCGCGCCGCTCGCGACGTTGCCCGCGGGCTGGGCACCGCCGCCGATCTCGGTACCGTCGATGGTCATCGTGCCGGTGCCGTTCCAGAACGCGCCGCCCTCAGACGCCGCCGTGTTGGCCATGGCCATACCGCCGACGATGGTCGTCATACCGGGGCCGGTGACGTGAATCGCGCCGCCGTTGCCAGGCGCGCCGCCGGTGGTGTTGCTGAGGAAGGTGACCTCCGTGACCGACAGCATGGCGCTGTTCGTCGTCTCGATGCCGCCGCCCGCACGGACCGACGTGTTGCCGTCGAAGACACCGCCCTGGATGGTGACGCTGCCGCCGTCGGAGAGCAGCCCGCCGCCGGAGCCCGCCGCGCCGTCGGCGACGTTGGCGAGGACGTTCACCTGACGCAGGTTGAGCGTACCGCCTGCGTTGAACACGCCGCCGCCGCCGGTGTCGGCCGCGTCGCCGCTCGCGACGTTGGCTTCGCCATCAGCGGCCCCGCCGATCTGGGTGCCGTCGATGGTCATCGTCCCCGTGCCGTTCCAAAACGCGCCGCCCTCGGACGCCGCCGTGTTGCCCGTCGCGATGCCGCCGGTGATGTCGGAGTCGCCGCTGCCGGTGACGTGGACGGCCCCGCCGTTGCCGGGCGCGGCCCCGGTGTTGTTGCCGAAGAAGTTGACGTTCTGCAGCGTCATCCCCGCCCCGTTGGTCGTCTCGATGCCGCCGCCCGCACGCATGGACGTGTTGGCGCGGATCTCGGTATTGGCGACGTTGAGCGTACCGCCGTCGGCGAGGATGCCGCCGCCGGAGCCGGACGCGCCCGTGACTGCATTGCCGACGATGAAGGCGTTCGCGACGTTGAGCGTGCCGCCGATGTTGAAGAGGCCACCGCCGCCGTTCGTGGCTGCGCCACCGCCCGCCGTGTTGCCGATGCCGGGGTTGCCGATCTGCGTGCCGTCGATGGTCATCACGCCACCGGCGTTCCAGAAGGCACCGCCCTCGGACCACGCGCGGTTGTTGAAGGCGCTGCCGCCCGTGATGGTCGTCGTGCCCATCCCCGAGACGTGGATCGCGCCGCCGTTGCCGGGCACGGCGGTGTCGGCGTCAGGACCCGCGGTGTTGGCCTCGAAGAGCACGCCGGTGAAGACGGCCGTGCCGTTGTCGTTCTCGACGGCCCCGCCTGCGCGGTTGGCGATGTTGCCTACGAGCGCGCCGCCGGTCATCGTCAGCGAACCCGTCGGGGCGATGAAGAGCGCGCCGCCGTTGCCCGCGCCGGTCGTGGCGACGTTGCCCGTGAAGTTGGTCCCGGTGAGCGTGACGGTTCCGGCCGTGAAGAGGGCACCACCGCCCTCGCCCGCCTCGTCACCCGTGGCGACGTTGCCCGTGAACGCGCAGCGCTCGGCGTTGGTCGTCGCGCCCTCAGCGACGAAGAGCGCGCCGCCGTTCTCGTCCTGGCCGCCCACGAACGTGACGTCGAAAACCGTGAACGTCCCGTTCTCGACCGTGATGGCCCGGCTGGCCCGCGCCGCATCGATGGCGAACGAGATGCCGCCCGCTGCCGGGATGCCGATGGTGACATCCTCCGTGACCGTGAGCGTGCCCTGGCTGAGCACGACGGTCGCATTGAGCAGCGTCGGGTCCATAAGGATGATGTCAGCCGTGGCATCGGCGTTGGCCGCCTCGATGGCCTCACGGAGCGTGGTGAGGCCGTCGTTCGGGTCCGACGTGTCGCCGGGCGTGTCGACGATGAAGGTGGTCTGGGCGAAGGCCGGGCCGCCGAGGAGCAGCGCGCTCATGAGGAGAAGCAGGCGAGAGAAGCGTATCAGCTGAGGCATGGGGGGATTGGGAGCGTCAGAAAGGTCTGGAGGGGACACCGCCCTCATGCACGAGGACGGCGAAGTGCGCTGTGCCAGACGCGGCGGTCGCCTGCGATAGCTGTCACAACGAACGAAAGCTCGCCCCAGACCGGCGAGCTAGACCTAAGAGAGCGAACCGCTTTCGTGTAAACGTGCGCGTGCCTGGGCGTCAGACAAACACGGACGACCCGGCTCCAGCACCGGCGCACCGGCTAGAGCACGGGCGCGATGAGCTGCGTGGCGCGCACAGCGAGCCGGAAGGGGAACGACTTCGCCTGGTAGTCCGCCAGCGTGAGCGGCGTGCTCCGGGCGAAGTCGCGCGCCAGCATCGCGGCCACGTCGCCCGCGAAGGCACGGTCGGCGTAGAGCATCGTCAGCTCGAAGTTGAGCCGGAAGGAGCGGTTGTCGAGGTTGGCCGTGCCGACCGCCGCGAAGTCGTCGTCCACGAGGCAGACCTTCTGGTGCATGAAGCCCTCGTCGTAGCGGTAGATCCGCACCCCGGCGGGCTCGGTCTGGTGGAGGTAGGCGTAGTGGACGAACTTGAACGGTAGGTGGTCGGCCTTGCGCGGGATGAGCACCCGCACGTCCACGCCGCGCAGCGCGGCCACCTGGAGCGCCGTCAGCACGCCGCCATCGGGCACGAAGTAGGGCGAGGCGATCCACACGCGCGTCTCGGCCGACTGGATCGCGTGGGCGTAGAACAGCCCGCACGTCTCGAGGTCGTCCGCCGGGCCGGTCGCGAGGACGAGCGCGCGGCGGTCCTCGCTGCACGGGTGGGGCTCCCACGCGAGATGCAGCACGTCGCCAGTGGACCAGTACCAGTCGCGGAAGAACGAGAGCTGCACGCCCTGCACGCTCGGCCCCTCGATGGCGAGGTGCGTGTCACGCCAGGGACCGAAGTCCGGATCGCGGCCGAGGTACTCGTCGCCCACGTTGAGGCCACCCACGAACGCTTGCTGGCCGTCCGCCACGACGATCTTGCGGTGGTTGCGGAAGTTGAGGCGGAGGCGCCCGAGCCACCAGCGCCGCCCGCTGAACGAGGTTACGTGCACACCCGCCTCGCGCAGCGTACGGAGGTAGCGCCGGGGCAGCTTGCTGCTGCCGACCTCGTCGTAGAGGAAGTAGGTCCGCACCCCGCGCCGCGCCGCCGCCGTGAGCGCCGCCTGAAACTGCGTCCCGATGCGGTCGTCGTGCACGATGAAGAACTGCGCAAGCACGTAATCCTCCGCCGCGTCGATGGCGTCGAAGATGGCCTCGAACGTCGCGTCGCCGTCCACCAGGAGCCGCGCGTTGTTGCCGCAGGTGAACGGCAGCGTCGCGAGGTCGCGGAAGGCGCGCTGCTCGCCGCGCAGGTCGTCGGGCTCCACCACATAGCGCTCCTCGACCGCCGTGCGCACCTCGTTCATTCGCGCTCGGATATCGTCGTCGAAGAGCCGGAGCGCGGTCACGTACTCGCCGAACTTGGCGTGGCCGAAGACCCAATAGAACGGCAGCACCAGCAGCGGCAGGCTTGCGATGCCGATCACCCACGCGATGCCACCCTGGGAGGTCCGCGCCGTCATGACCGCGTGGATGCCGCTGACGATGGCCACCGCATAGAGCGCGACCGTCCCGAGCGTGAGCGCCCAGGCAGGCACGGGCAGGTCGAAGGGCAGCATGGAGAAGCGAGGCCGACGGGAGGAGCCCACAAAGCTAGCCCTGGATCGCAGCCGCCGTCAGCCGCTCCAATCAGTCGTCCAGCGCGAGCAGGGCCAGCACGACGCCGTTCGTCCAGCCGAAGCCGTCCTGCAGCAGGTACTCTCCGCCGCCTGCCTCCTGCGAGAGGTCCACCACGTCGTACTTCTCCATCATCTTGCCCGTTCGCTCGAAGACGTCCTCGTTGAGCGCGAGCCAGCGCCGCTTCACCTCGTCCGCGAGCGCCGTATGCCCGTAGCGCCGCAGCCCCACGACCGCCTGCCAGTGGAGCGGGGCCCAGCCGTTCGGGGTGTCCCACTGCTCGCGCGACCACGCGCCGCGGCTGTGGACAGGCGTCGTGACGAGGCCGCCAGGGCACAGGAAGTCGCGCTCTCATGCTTCAGCGACCGCCGCCGCCTGCACCGCGTCGGCGAGGCCGAAGTAGAGCAGCGCGGCCGGGGCGAGCGTCGGCCAGCCGGGGCGCCGCGTGGAGGTAGTACGTCCGGTTGCCGTTCGGGACGTGCCCGACCGCCGCGATGAGGTGCGCCGCGTTTGCGATGAGACTCCGGACGAGGTCCATCCGCCCGCTCACGGCGAGGCCGCGCATCGTGAAGTAGGTGTCCCAGTAGTAGACCTCGCGGAAGCGCCCGCCGGGGACGACGTACGGCGCAGGCAGCGGGACGAGCGTGTCGTGGGGACGCACCAGGTCGGGCTTGCGGAACAGCACGCGCCAGTGCCGCCCCAAGTGCTCCGCCATCGACACCGCCTCGGGGTCTACCTGCGGGAGGTCGTCCTCCGAGAGATCCGCTGGCATCGCGAAGTGCTCCCCCACGAACGCTCCGAGGTCGAAATCGGGCGCGCTGGCGGAACTGCTCCGCGAGGCAGGCTACGCCGTGCGCAGGAGCGACGCCCCGGCGTATCCGCCGACGACACCCCGTGGAGGGCTACCCGGCTCCGCTCGTCGCCTGGGCTGCGTCCTCGAAGGCGATGAAAGCGGACTACTACGCCATCAAGCGCCGCCCCGAGACGAAGGCCCTCGCTAACGCCGTCTACGCCCGGCACGGCTCGCCGTGCTCGCCGTCGTCGTGGACCTGGAAATCCAACGGGGCGAAGTCGAAGCGACCGCGCTCGAAGCCGTCCGCCATGAAACCGCCGAAGCAACCCGGCCCAGTTCCACTGTTCGACCAAGACGGGCGATAGAGGCGGCAAATCGCTGGAATGTACCGGGGCAGTGTGACGATCCTAAGAGAGCGGGCGACTGGGTGGGACCTCGTCTCACTCGACCCGCTTGCTCTCCATGCCTTCTCACTTCTGCCTGCTTCTCGGCACCTTGTTGCTCTCGTCCGGTTGCGGAGCCACCCTGGGCGAGATTTTCCAGCGGTCCCCCTGCGAAGCACGTGTGGAAGGACGCTTCTTTGGGTCAAAGTCCCTCTTGAATGACACCCGCCTCGATTTGGAGTTGGAAGAGACGAGCGACGTGAGGTCTGAGCCGCGATCCTTCTGGGACAGGCCCTTCCGGGAAAGACTTAGTCTGTCTTGGACGCAATCATTCTCCCGGTGTGTGCCGCCTGGACCGCTGCAGGTGAGCCTGATTGGAGTGGATGGGTACAGCGTTGGGTTTGGTGCGTCGCTCTTCAGCATCAACGTGGAGCCTGGGACAACGCACTACATCGGCGATGTGTATGTCGAGCGGACCCTGCCTCCTGAGACGTTGCGCTGCACGTTCACAGGCGACTACGAACATGAGTACGAACCGTACGAAGACCAGTCGTTCTTAGCGCACCTACTTGGCTCCCTAGCCCATGGCATTGCGCATCCTCCTAAGGACTACACGCTGGGGGTGATTCACGACCCTGCGTACCAGTCCCGCAAGGAATTCCCAGTCGTCTCGACCTCATTGCTCGTCCCCGTCTTGGACCCGAGGATCCAGTGCACGTTTCCGACCGATCTTCTGCTCCAACCGGCCCCCTACCTCCCCGAGCTAGACCGCTTTTAGCTCTCTCGATATCTGACCACTCTTGAGACCCCTCGCCGACTACGCCGACGCTGCCCTCCGGATCTTCGACCGGCCGCCGCTGCCACCTCCGGAGGCCATCGACGACGTCTACCTGATCGGCATCTGCGGCAAGGGCATGGGCGCGCTGGCGGAGCTGCTCCGCGAGGCAGGCTACGCCGTGCGCGGGAGCGACGCCGCCGCGTATCCGCCGATGAGCACCCGGCTCGCGCGCCTCGGCATCACGGTCCTCGACGGCTACGACCCAGCACACCTGAAGCCCGCTCCTGGCCTCACGGTCGTGGGCAACGCTTGCACGCCGACGCACCCGGAGGCGGCACACGCGCGGGACGCGCGCCTCGTCCAGACCTCGTTGCCGGGGGCCATCGGGCACGTGTTTTTGCAGCAGCGCCGGAGCCTCGTCGTCGCCGGGACCCACGGCAAGACGACTACCACGGGGCTCCTCGCGCACGTCTTGAGCGAGGCGGGGCGCGATCCCAGCTTCCTCGTCGGCGGCGTGATGGCCGGGCTCGACCGAACGTGCGCTGTCGGCAGCGGGCCGCACTTCGTGATCGAGGGCGACGAGTACGACAGCGCCTACTTCGACAAGCGCCCGAAGATGCTGCTCTACCGCCCCACGGGCGCCATCGTGACGTCGCTGGAGTTCGACCACGCCGACATCTACGACGACTGGGACGACTACCGCGCCGCCTTCGAGGCGTTCGCGGCGCTCGTCGGCACCTACGGCGCGCCCGTGACGGGCAACCCTGGCACGCTCGTCCTCAACGGCGACGACCCGCACGTCCGCGCGCTCGCCGCTCACACCACGGCCGCCGTGCGCACATTCGGATTGGATGCGGGGAATGACGTGACGGCGCAGCACGCGCTCGCTGGCGAAGGTGGGCAGCGCTTCGACCTCGTCGTGGACGGCGTGACCGTCGCGGAGGTGTTCCTGCCGATGAGCGGCGCGCACAACCGCATGAACGCGCTGGCCGTGGCCGCGCTCGCGCTCGCGGAGGGCCTGACGCCCGACGAGGTGACGGCGGGGCTGGCGACATTCCGGGGTATGCAACGCCGCCAGGAGGTGAAGGGCGAGGCAGGCGGCGTGCTGGTCGTGGACGACTTCGCGCACCACCCGACGGCCGTCGCGAAGACGCTCGACGCCGTGCGCGAGCGCTGGGCCGCGCGCCGCCTCGTGGCCGTGTTCGAGCCGCGCAGCAACTCGTCCCGCCGCAAGCTCTTCGAGGCCCGCTACGCCGAGGCCTTCGACGCCGCCGACGCGGTCTTCCTCAAGACGCCGCCGCTGCGCCACAACGACGACCCCGCCGACTTCCTGGACCCCCAGGCCGTCGCCTCGGAGATCGCCCGACGCGGTACGCCCGCTGCCGCCTACGAGAGCGTGGATGCGCTCCTCCCCGACCTGCTCGCCGAACTCCGCCCCGGCGACCTCGCGCTCGTGATGAGCAACGGCTCCTTCGACGGGTTGATGGGGCGGCTCGTCGCTGCGCTCGGGGTGTGAGGCGGTGCTGCCGTGCAGCCGTATGGCGTTCATTCCAAGCACGACCTACTTGTTCGACGCACGGCACAACGGCTTCACGGACCACGGCTGCACTATGCTCGATGCTCTCGGCCATCGCATTGCGCTCACCATGACGCCTCGCCGCATCGTGTCGCTGGTGCCGAGTCAGACGGAGTTGCTAGCGGACCTCGGGTTGGACGCTGAGGTCGTCGGGCTGACGCGGTTTTGCGTGCACCCGGCGGGGTGGAAGGCACGGAAGCAGATCGTCGGCGGGACGAAGAACGTGCGCCTCGACCGCGTGGCGGCGCTCGCGCCTGATCTCGTGATCGCCAACAAAGAGGAGAACGTCCGTGAGCAGGTCGAGGCCATTGCCAGCGACGGGTGCCCCGTCTTCGTTACCGACGTGGCGACCGTCGCCGATTCGCTGGCGATGATCCGTGACGTGGGTGCGCTCGTGGGGCGGCCCGCCGAGGCAACAGCCCTCGCGGACGAGATCGCGGCAGGCTTCGACGCGCTCGCTCGCGAGGTCACTGGAGCGGCGGCGCTGCGTGCGGCCTACATCATCTGGCGGGACCCGTGGATGACCGTCGGCGGCGACACGTTCATCCACGACGTGCTCTGCCACGCAGGCCTCGTGAACGTCTTCGGCGACCAGACGCGCTACCCGGTCGTCACGGCCGAGGCCCTGCGTGCTGCCGCGCCCGACGTGGTGCTGCTCTCGTCGGAGCCCTACCCGTTCAAGCCCAAGCACTACGCCGAGATCGAGGCGGCAGTACCCGGCGTGCGCGTCCACGGCATCGACGGCGAGTTGTGCTCGTGGTACGGCAGCCGCCTGTGCCACACACCCGCCTACCTCACGACGCTTCGTCGGACACTCGCCTGAACGCACAGCGCCGGGCGGCCCGAAGGCGACCCGGCGCGGCGTCTGTGGTGCGTAAATGTCGGAGGGGCCTCAGCCTTCGGTGCCGCTGAGGCGGAACGCCGGGGTCAGCGCCGGGGCCTGCACGGCCGCTACAACCAAGCTGCTCACTGCCGAGAGCACGACCAGCGCCGGGACCGCGACGAGGGCCAGCAGGCCGCCGGTCATCCCGAGTGCGATGCCTGCGCCCGCGTCGGCAGGGAGCAGGAACGGGAGCAGGAGTTCGTTCGCGCCGATGGTGAGACCGAGGACGAAGAGGCCCGTGAGGCCGCCCAGGCGCAGCGCGCGGATCGGGAGCCGCGTCGCCTGCGTGAACGCGCGCACCGCGAAGCCGCCCGCGCCGATGCCGAGGACGACGAGCACCGCGACGAACACGTCGGCGGCGAGGCCCTGGTTGTGCGCCACGATCAGGAGCACGTTGGCGAGGCTGCCGAAGACAACCGCACTGCGGACGGCGGCGGTGAGTTCGTGGCGCATGGAGGAGGCGTTCATCGGAGGCCGGGAGCGAGCGTGGAAGTAGATTGCGCCCAGGCCACACGCAAACCGCTTTCCGAATTCCATGCTGCTGCGTCCGTCCGCCCGTTTCCTGGCTTTCGCGCTGCCGATTGTCGCATTGTGCAGCACAGCCTCACCGGTGAACGCCCAGCCCGCCGACGCCCCCGCATTACGGGACGCCCCGGTGCGTTACGACGACGACCTCCTCTCCCCCGCCGAGCACCGCGCTCGCCGCGACGCGGTCCTCGACGCGCTACCCGGCCACGCCGTCGCGCTCGTCTTCAGCGCGCCCGTCCGCAACCGCCAGAACGACGTCGACTTCGAGTACCGCCAGGACAGCGACCTGCTCTACCTCACCGGCACGCATGAGGCGGGCTCGGTGCTGCTCCTCGCGCCCGGCGGCGTGTGGGTCGAGGGCGAGACCGTCGTGGAGGTGCTCTTCGTGCCGCCGCGCGACCCGGCCTACGGGGTCTGGGAGGGCCGCCGCTTCGGCGTGGAGGGCGCGGAGCAAGAACTCGGCGTCCAGCGCGCCGTCTCGACCGAGCGGTTCGAGGAAATCCTCGCCCCCGTCCTCGCCGACGCTGACCGGGGCGACGGGACGAAGGAAGGCGGCCGGACGCTCTACCTCCTCCCCCGCGCCGACGGCATCCCGGCCGGCTCCGACCTCGCGGCGCAGCTTGCCGTGCTCGACGCGTACCTCCCGCCGGTCGTGCTCTCGGGCCCGACGGCGCAGCGGATCTACGACCTCCTCATGGACCTCAACAGCGCCGACGCCTTCGGGCAGATGCGCACGATGCTCGGCCTCGCGCCCGACACCGATCCGACGGAGCAAGGGGCTCAGGTTCTCGCGGCTGTGTCCGACGACGCCCTCGTGCAGGACGTGCTCGACGCCGTGCGCGACCATGCCACCTACGATGCCTGGGCTGGCTGGCGCGATGCCTACCTCGCCAACAAGCCCGACACGCGCTTTCTGCGGCGCTACCTCAGCCAGGCGCGCAGCATCAAGTCCGCGGCCGAGCTGGAGTTGCTGCAGGAGGCCATCGACATCACGGGCCTCGCGCTCACGGAGGCGATCCGCTCCATCGAACCCGGCATGGCCGAGTACGAGGTCGAGGCGCTCATCGAGTACGTCTTCAAGCGCAACGGCGCGGAGTACCCCGGCTTCCCGAGCATCGTCGGGTCGGGCGAGAACGCCGTGGTCCTGCACTACACGTCGAGCCGCCGCCCGATGGAAGCGGGCGACATGGTGGTGATGGATGTCGGCGCGGAGGTGCGCGGCTACACCGCCGACGTGACACGCTCGGTCCCCGTCGATGGCACCTTCTCCGACGAGCAGCGCGCGATCTACGCCCTCGTGCTCCGCGCCAACGAAGCCGCCATCGAAGCCACGCGCGCTGGGGACGACTTCCGCGCCCCGCACCGCGTCGCGCAGGCCATCATCGCGGAGGGCTTGATAGACCTCGGACTCATCGACGCCCCTGACGAGGTCCGGCGCTTCTTCATGCACGGCACGAGCCACTACCTCGGCCTCGACGTCCACGACGCAGGCGACTACGGGCCGCTCCAGCCCGGCCAGGTCATCACCATCGAGCCAGGCGTCTACATCGCCGCCAGCCCCGATGTGCCCGAAGCCTACTGGAACATCGGCATCCGCATCGAGGACGACGTCCTCGTGACCGACGGCGACCCGGTCGTGCTGTCGGCCGCGATCCCGAAGGGCCTCGCCGCCATCGAGGCGCTGATGGCGGAGACAGGCCTGGGGAATAGCGAGGCGGGTACGCTGAGGCCGTAGGGCTGTGGGCTGTGGGCTGTGGGCTGTGGGCTGTGAAGCAAACGGTCGCCTCGCCTCGTGCTGAACCGTCTCCTGCTCTTCACCCTTTACTCCTCCCTCTTCACCCCGCGCAGCAGGGAACGATTGCACGTGCGGATGGATTGAGAGTCCGCCCTTCTCTCTTCACCCATCGCCCTGTCCCCCATGGCTGACTACGCCCGCCCCGAGGTCCTCGTCTCGACCGAGTGGGTCGCCCAGCACCGCGCCGACACCGCCAACGTCCGGCTCGTCGAGAGCAACGAAGACCTCCTGCTCTATGGCACTGGCCACATCCACAACGCCGTCCACGTCGACTGGGTCAACGACCTCCAGGACGACATCGTGCGCGACTACGTCGGCAAGGAAGCCTTCGCCCGCCTCTGCGCCGAGCACGGCATCGCCGAGGACACGACGGTGGTCTTCTACGGCGACAAGAACAACTGGTGGGCGACCTATGCCTTCTGGACGTTCAAGCTCTACGGCCACCGCGACTGCCGCGTGATGAACGGCGGGCGGGCGAAGTGGATCGCGGAGGAGCGTCCGCTCACGAAGGAAGTCCCGACGTTTGAGCCGACGGTCTACGAACCCAAAGACCCCGACCTCTCGATCCGCGCCTTCCGTGACGAGGTGATGGCGCACATGAAGGCGGGCGGGCCGCTCGTGGACGTGCGCAGCCCGCAGGAGTACATCGGCGAGGTGACGCACATGCCGGGCTACCCGCAGGAGGGGGCCATGCGCGGCGGCCACATCCCCGGTGCCTCAAACATCCCCTGGAGCCGCGCCGCGGCCGACGACGGCACCTTCAAGCCGCGCACCGACCTCGAAGCGATCTACCTCCAGGAGCAGGGCCTCGCCCCCGGCGACGAGACCATCGCCTACTGCCGCATCGGGGAGCGGTCGAGCCACACGTGGTTCGTGCTCAAGTACCTCCTCGGCTTCGACGCCGTGAAGAACTACGACGGCTCGTGGACCGAGTGGGGCAACCTCGTCGGCGCGCCCATCGAGAAAGGCGAACCGGAGTGAGTTTCGCCGTGCTGCCGTGGGCTGTGCTGCCGTGAGAGCGGTTGAGCACCCACGGTAACACGGCCGCACTGCAACACAGGACCACTCATGTCCAAGCTCGACGAGATCATCGAGACGTTCCAGCTGGTCGATCCGCCGATCCGGCTGGAGTTGCTGCTGGACTACGCGGGGAGCCTACCGCCGCTGCCGGACGCGCTCAAGGCGCAGCGCGACGCTGGGCTCGGGCGCGTCCACGAGTGCCAATCGCCCGTGTTTGTCTTTCCACGCGTGGACGACGGAACGGTGGCGCTGCACGCGTGGGCTCCGAGCGAAGCGCCGACGGCCCGCGCCTTCGTGTCGCTCCTTATCGACGCGCTCGACGGCGCGACGCCGGACGACGTGGCGGCCATACCCGACGACCTGCTCCATCGCCTCGGCATCGGGCAGCAGCTTGGCATGACGCGCCAGCAGGGCCTCGCAGGCGTGCTCTACCGCGTCAAGCATGGCGTCGCGGAGGCGACCTGATCAACAGGAAGGCAGAAGTTCGAAGGGTGACGTGCGAAGGGGGGGGCGGGCCTTTGAGGTCACCTCCCTCTGAGAAGCGGCCAGCGGGGCACCAGAGCCGTTCTCAGGCACGGCCTCACCAGACACCGCGACACTCTTGCCCGCCTGCTTGTGAGGCGCGCGTGCTCGCCGACCGGCGGTCAGGCGGCGCGCGGCGGTAGCGTCGGGCGACGACGGGGCGTCTCCTCAGCTTCAGGCGGACGGGCTTGAGGCGGCGGCCCGGGTAGCTTGGCGCCTGGTGGCCTGGCCCCTGGAGGTCTGGCAGCGGGTGGCTTCGCGCCCGGGGGTCTGGCACCCGGCGGCCTGCTGCCCGGAGGCCCAGCGGGCTTGCCCAGCTTCGCGGTCGTCCCCGTGGGCTTGCTGGGCGCCTTTTTCGGCTTCTTCGCCTGGACCTTAGCCTGCTGCTCGGCCTCCTCGGCCTTCGCTGCGTCGGCCTCGAACGGCGCGAGCACCTCATCGACCGTTCGCGCGTCCTCGAACCAGCCGAGGACCTTGCGGATCACGCCGTCGAGGAGGGCATCGGGGCACGAGGCTCCAGCGGCGAGGAGAATGTCGAGCGGACGCCCGCACCGGTCGGCGAGGTCGGTCGGGAGCCAGTCGCGCGTGGTGTGGTGCGTCTTCGTGGCGTAGTGGAAGTGCCCGATCTCGTCGGGGCCGTGCAGTTCCTCGGGCCCCTTCACGAAGTAGGTCGGCATCGCCTCCTCGGCCAGCTCGGCGAGGTGGCTCGTGTTCGACGAGTTGTAGCCCCCCACCACAATCGCAAGGTCGGCCCCGGCGGCGATGAGCGTCTTCGTCGCGTCCTGGTTCTCCTTGGTCGCGTAGCAGAGCGTGTCCGACGTGTCTGCGAAGTGGTCGTCAATGGCGTCGGCACCGTAGCGCGTGACCATGGCCTGCTTGAGGTAGTCGGCGATGGCCTGCGTCTCGGTGGCAAGCATCGTCGTCTGGTTGACGACCCCGATGCGCACGAGGTCGCGCTCGGGGTCGAAGCCCTCAGAGTAGCGGTCGGGGAACTGGGCGAAGAAGAACGCCGCGTCCTGCTCGCCGCGGATGACCTGCGCGAGGCGCTCGGTCTCCTCCATGTTGCGGACGACCACGACCGGCGCGCCCGCCTCGGCGTGGCTGAACGTAGCGCGCGTCTCCTCGTGGTAGCGCTTGCCGTGGACGACGATCGTGTAGTCCTGCCGGGCGATCTGGGCGCTCTTCTTCCACACCTTCGTCACGAAGGGACACGTCGTGTCGAAGGCCTTCGTGTCTACGCCGCGCTCAGCGAGGATGGCCTGGATCTCGCGCGTGGTGCCGAACGCCGGAATGATGACGAGATCGTCGGGGCCGAGCGTCTCGAAGGGGATGAGTTGCTCGCCGGAGGTCGTGCGCAGGAAGCGGATGCCGCGCCCTTGGAGGTCATCGTTGACGTGCGGGTTGTGGATCATCTCCGAGAGGAGATAGATCTGCCCGTTGGCTGCCTTGTCCGGGTGCTCGTTGATCGCGCGGTAGGCGATGTCGATGGCATTCTCGACGCCGTAGCAGAAGCCGAAGTGGCGGCCGATCTTGAAGCGGACGGGCCCGAAATCGAGGACGCTCGGCGCAAGGTCGCGCTTGAGCGGGTCCGTCGCGCGACGAGCCGCCTTGACTGGTCCGATGATCGCGCTGCGATAGAACTCGGGGACGTTGAACGAACGGGCCATAGAGGTGGGTCAACCGACGAGGGTGAGGCGGCACAGGGTGGGCATACAGCGGGGCACGTACGCCGTAGCGCAGAGGGGGTTGCCCCCGACGTCCCTCAGAATTGGGCCGCGTCTTCCGGAATTTGGCGGGATGCTCCAGAATTTCGCGAGGCGATAGTCACGCCTCCAGCCGTGAGGGTATCACACGTGCCTGTCCTTGTCGGCACTGCGGAACCGCCACGATGATTCGCGGCGTCGGAAGGACTCGACTCGACTGCGGGCCACTGCCCTGCTGCTCTAGCCCTCCACGGAGGCGTCCCTTCGCCGGGTCTTCTTCATGCGAGAGGCGGAGCAGTCCCCTCTACAGCGCAGTGTCTTCGAGTCCTCGCCCTTCTTTTCCACGGCCTTTCTCTACCGCCCATGTCTACCGCTACACGCGGCCGCGTGCGCTCCTCTGCGCTCAGCTTGGCCCTTTTGCTTCTCGGCATGCTGGTCACCTTACCAGCTGCCACCGCCCAAACCACCATTCAGGACGCCCGCCAACTCGGCGTCGGCAACGAGGTCACCATCGAAGGCGTCGTTACCCGTGCGCTCGGCCAGTTCGTCTACATGCAGGACAACACGGCGGGCATCACGATCCGCCAGATCAGCGGTGACTTCTTCGAGGATACCGCTGACGGCACCATCCGCCGAGGCACGCAGCTCCGCGTGACCGGTACCACCAGCGAGTTCTTCTCGCTCTTCCAGATCAACGAGGACAATCTCGCTTCGTACGAGGTCATCTCGCAGGACAACCCCGTTGCCCCCGAGGTCACCACGCTCGACGAGCTTGCCAACAACGGCGAAGACTTCGAGGGCGAACTCGTCCAGGTCCCCGGCGTCGTCATTGATGGCGGCGCAGGCGGCACGTTCGAGGACCGCACGAACTACGACGCCGTGGATCCCACCGGTGCGACGCTCACGCTCCGCATCGGCAACGCGGGCAACACCGACCGCGACGGCACGGGCATCCCGACCGCCGATGTGACCGTGACGGCCGTCGTGGGCCAGTTCGACGACGGCGACGGGACCTCCGGCTATCAGCTCCTCCCGATCCAGATCGGCGACATCGCGGCACCGACGCAGGTGATCCACAACAGCCCGGATCCCGGTGCGGCCGTCGTGGACATCTACATCAACGCAGGTCCGGACGACGCACCGGCGCTCGCCGACGTGCCGTTCCGCCGCGCCACGGGCTTCCTGAACCTGCCCGCGGGCGTGGACCTCACCGTCTCTGTCGCCCCGGGCGACTCGGAGAGCGTGGACGAGTTCGTCTTCCAGGAGACGTACCAGCTCCCCGGTGGCGCGACGCAGCTCATCGCGACAGGCGTGCTCAACCCGGCCGACTTCCCGATGAATCCGGACATGATCATGACGGACTTCACGCTGCTCGTCACGACGGACGCACGGCTGGACTCCGAGTCCGAGGCCCCGTCCGTGGCGTTCAACGTGGTGCATGGCTCGCCCAACGCGCCGGCCGTGGACGTGATCGCGCGCGACGTGGCCACGCTCTTCCCGGGTGCGCCCTACCAGGGCATCACGGCCTACACCAACGTCGATCCGGCGAACTACATCATCGACATCGCAGCAGCGGGCACGTCTGACGTGGTCTTCTCGGCCGTCGCGCCTCTCGCTGATGCCGCAGGCGGCGCGCTGACGGTACTGGCCTCGGGCTTCCTCGGTAACAACCCGGGCTTGCCTGGCTTCGGTCTGCTCGCCGTCTTCCCGGACGGGAGTGCGCAGCTGCTGCCGCCGGTCCAGGCACTCGTGCAGGTGATCCACAACAGCCCGGATCCCGCCGCCGCTAGCGTGGACATCTACATCAACGGCATGGAAGGGGACGACCCGACGCTCCCCGGCGTGGCTTTCCGCACGGCCACGGGGTTCCTCCCGCTTCCTGCCGCCCAGGAGATTGTCGTAACCGTGGTGCCCGCCGGTGGGGCTCTCGCGGACGGCGCGGCCTTCCCCTTCACGCTCGATCCGCTGGTGAACTACCAGCTCATCGCGACGGGTGTGCTCTCGGATGGCCTCCCCACCAACCCGGAAAACATCTCGACCGACTTCATCCTGCTGCCTCGTGAGAACGCGTTCCGCCGCGCCGCCTCCAACATGGATGTCGCGATCAGCGTGGTCCACGGCTCGCCCAATGCGCCGACGGTGGATGCCATCGTGCGCGGCACCGAGATCGCCCTCGCGGACGACGCGCCGTACCAGGGCATCACCGGCTACACGTCGGTGCCCCCGGCGGAGTACATCGTGGACATCACGCCGGGCGCTGACCGCACTACCATCGTCGGTGCCTTCACCGCGGACCTCTCGAAAGCAGCAGGCCAGGCCGTCACCGTGCTGGCCTCGGGCTACCTCAATCCCGAGGACACGACCCTGCCCGGCTTCGGCCTGCTCGCGGTCTTCGGCAACGGCGACTTCGACCTGCTCCCGGCCGCGCCGCTGCCCGCCGAGGCGCTCGTGCAGGTGATCCACAACAGCCCGGATCCCGCCGCGGCCGTCGTGGACATCTACATCAACGGCGTCGAGGGCGACGACCCGACGCTCCCGGACGTGCCCTTCCGCGGCGCGACCGAGTTCCTCACACTCCCCGCGGGCGAAGAGATCATCGTGACGGTCGTGCCGGACGGTGGGGCCCTCGCGGACGGCGTGGACTTCCCCTTCACGCTAGTGGACGGCCTGAGCTACCAGCTCATCGCGACGGGCGTGCTCTCGGACGGCCTGCCGCCCAACCCGGAGAACATCTCGACCGACTTCACGCTGCTGGCCCGTGACGGCGCCCTCCAGGGCGTCGAGAACGACGGCGAGGTCGGCGTCAGCGTGGTGCACGGCTCGCCCAACGCGCCGACGGTGGACGCGCTCGTGCGCGGCACCGAGATCGCGCTCGCAGACGGCGCCCCCTACCAGGGCATCACCGGCTACACGATCGTGCCCGCTGGCGCATACATCGTGGACGTGACGACGGACGACCGGTCGACCGTCGTGGCTTCCTACGACGTGGATCTGACCATGGCCGGGGGCGGTGCGGTGACGGTGCTCGCTTCGGGCTACCTCAACCCCGCCGATGCCTCGCTGCCTGCGTTCGAGCTACTCGCCGTCTTCCCCAACGGCGACTCGGATGTACTCCCAGTCAACGTGACGAACGAGGACGGGACGGGCACGCTGCCGCAGGCGTTCGCGCTGCTCGGCAACTACCCGAACCCGTTCGCCGCTACGACGCGCATCGGCTTCGACCTCCCGCGTGACGCGGAGGTGACCGTGCAGGTGTTCGACGTGCTCGGCCGTACCGTTGCCGAGGTCGCGCCGACGCTGCTCGCGGCGGGCGCGAACCAGACGCTCGACCTGGATGCCACGCGTCTGGCCTCCGGGGCCTACGTCTACCGCATTGAGGCTCGCATGGGTGCCGAAGCCCGCGTCGAGACCGGGCGCATGACCGTCGTGCGCTAGGTGACGACCGGGCGCTAACGCCTTCACATACCAACCGAGCCTGTTGGCTCCCGACCGGCATCGCCTTTAGTGGCGGTGCCGGTCTCATTTTGATTCCGGCTAGATGGTTGAAAAACCAAGCCCATGCCGTATACTGGCGCTGTTCGATACCGACGGATGCAGCTGGAGGGATGCTCCGTCTCACGCGTGTGTTGCGCGTAGTGTGTGTCGAGGTCGGCGGCCTAACTGATCAGGGTGCCGACTCACCCCTGTTCTCCTCAACCCCTCCGTCTTCATGTCTATGGCTACGTTTGCACGCGCGGGTGGTCGCGCGCTCCTCCTGCTGGCAGCCCTGCTGCTGCTCACCGCTCCCCGTGCCCTCGCGGACGAGCACACGACCTTCGCCGCGACGCTCTCGGGCGACAACGAGGTGCCTGCCGTCACGTCTGCCGCGTTCGGCGTCGCCTATGCCACGTTCAACCCCGACACCAACGAGCTCACGGTCACGGGCTCGTTCGAGGGCCTAACCGACGGTTACAACTTCGGCATCGGCGCGCACATCCACGAGGCACCGGCTGGGTCCAACGGGCCCATCGTGCTCGCCCTCTCGCCCAAGATCAACGACGACAACGCCAGCGGGGCCTTCGCGCCGGGCGTCAACACGTTCGTGCTCACCGAGACCCAGGTCACTGCGCTCTTCGACGGCAACTTCTACGTCAACATCCACTCGGTCGGCTTTCCGAGCGGCGAGCTGCGCGGCCAACTCACGCCGTCTGCCCAGGTGCAGATCGTGCACAACAGCCCCGACCCGGTGGCGCGCCGCGTCGACATCTACGTGAACGGCACGCTGCTGGTGGACAACCTGCGCTTTCGCCGCGCCACGCCCTACGTGGACCTCCCCGCAGGCACGACCGACATCGAGGTCCGCTCGTTGGACTCGAACGCGCAGGACGCGGTGGTGCAAGGCACGCTCTTCGGCAGCTTCATGGTGGGCTTGGAGTCAGGCGAGCGCTACCAGGCCGTCGCCACGGGCGTCGTAGCCCCAGAAAACTTCTCGGGCAACCCGGACTTCGAGTCGATCAACTTCGACCTCGAGATCATCTCGGGCTCACGCGCTACGTCCCCACGGGCCACGCGCGTAGCGGTGAATGCCCTGCACGGTGCCCCTGATGCGCCGACGGTGCAGCTCTCGCTGCGCGACAACTATGCAGGCCGCAGCGCCACCATCACCTACGGCGACCAGACGCGCTACTTCCTCCCAAGCGCCCGGCGTGACTACATCATCGACGTGTCGCTCCCCGACACGGACACGGCGAAGGGCACCGTGATCGCGTCCTTCTTCGGCCCCGCCTTCAGCTTCCAGACGGCTGGCCTCGGCGGTGCCGTCATGGCATCGGGCTTCCTCACCGCCGAGGACGAGCCCGGACTTGCGTGCGAAGGCTGCATCGGCCGTTTCTCCGACTTCCGCCTGATCGCCGTCGCTCCGAATGGTAGCGTGGGTGCCCTGCCGCCCGCGCCGCTGCCCGGCGACGAGCCGACGGTCGCGCAGGCTGGCGGAGCGAGCGCCCTCGCCGCGGAGCTCGCGCTCGACGCGAACTACCCGAACCCGTTCGCCTCGGTCACCCAGATCCGCTTCACGGTGCCGGAGCAGGCCGAAGTCGGCGTGCAGGTCTTCGACGTGCTGGGTCGCGAGGTGCTCACCATCGCGCCCTCGACCTTCGAGGGCGGTGCCCAGCGCCACATCGACCTCGACGGGTCCAGCCTCGCCTCGGGGACCTACCTCTACCGGCTGAACGTGACGGCAGGGGCCACGGCCGAAACCCTCACGGGTCAGATGACCGTGCTGAAGTAGCACCCCTCCCGGTCATCTCCCACGGCACGGGCCGCTGCACACTGGTGCGGCGGCCCGCGCTGCGTTGCGAGGCTGTTGGCTGTTGCAAGGTGCCCGTCTGCTTACCGGCCGTCAAGCCAAACGGGCCTGCTTGCTGCTGTCCTACGCTCCAGCTATTTGTAGCGTCCCTCGGAGAACACGGCGCGGATGTCAGCCAGCACCTCGCGGTCGATAAGCAGCGTTTCACCCGCGGCCACGTCCGCGGCCTGCACTTCGTCGATGCGGAGGTCGTAGTTCTCCCAGCCCATGTAATCGACGAGAATCTGCTGGAACTGGGGGTCCACCTCGCCGTCGAGCGGACCATCGTAGAAGCCGCGCGTCTGCCAGATGGTTTGCAGTTCGCGGGCGATGTCCGGCGTGACTTCGATCTGATCCGCAGGGTCGGTGTCGGAGAAGTAGAGGTTGTTGAGGCGGTAGAGCCGGTCGAGTTCAGCGAGGGGCGTGGGGTGGTCGTAGACCGAGATGTCGACGTAGTTGTCCTGGCCGTCGTAGCCCGCGCCCTCCTTCACGATGAGGAGCGCCGCGCTCTGCTCGCCGCGCTTGTCGCCGCCCGCTGCGCCCCCCGCGAGCATCGCCGCGACGAGCTTGTCACCGAGGTTGCCTTCGGTGGCGAGGTAGGTGTCGGCCATCGCCTGGACGGTTTCCTCGGAGACGAGGATGTTGCCCTGCGCCGTAAAGCCCGCACCGGTCACGACGGTCCCGGCGCCACTAGCTACGGCGTCGCCCGATGTTTGCCCGACGCGCCCGCCCGCCCAGTCGAAGCACTCCGCGCCGGTCCACGACGCCGCGTTGCCCTGCGCATCGACGATGCCAACCTGACGAAGCGCCGCACCGGGGTCGTCGCGGAGGAGGATCGCGAGTGCTTCCTCGGCCGTCGCGCCGTGGCGCATGAGTTCGAGGCCCTTGATGCCGTAGTCGAGCTCGGCGTAGCTCTGCGTGGCAACGGCCCCGACACCTGCCTCAGCCCACGGCACCACGGCGCGGACGTTCGGGAATTTCGACTGGACCGCGACGCCGAGCTCACCCGTCGCGGCATCGTAGCCGACGATGGAGAACGTGGCGACGAGCGGCGTGCCGTCGGTGCCGAGCGTGAAGCCGGCGGCGGGCGGGCGAAGCTGCGCGGCAGCGACGACGAGCGTGAGGGCGAGGAGCGGGAGTACGAAGCGCATGAGACGGAACGTTGGGCGACGAGGGGTGTGTAGCGGTGCCACAAGGCCATGCTTGCGTGGACCATGCCAGAGTGTACGCCCAGCTGCCTCATCCAACGTAACCGAGCCCTCCGCCGTGTCCCGTACCGTTTCGACGATCCAGCAACGAGTTCTCCCCCTGGTCAGGGGGAGACAGAGGGGGTTGTTCGGCCTAGCGAGAAGTCGACGCCGAAGCACCATGGTCACCCCCCCCCAACCCCTCCTGTCTAGGAGGGGGGCTTTTCTCGTCGTCCCCCTGCTCCTCACCGCCCTCGTCTGCGCGCCGTCGTTCGCGCAGGATCTCCCCGAGGTGACCATCGCGCGGGTACAGTACGGCGGCGGCGGCGACTGGTATGCCGATGAGCAGTCGCTGCCCGAACTGCTCGCCTTCGCCCGCCAGGAGACGCTGCTCGACCTCGCCCTCCGCGAGGACGCAGTCGAACTCACGAGCGACAAGCTCTTCGCTTATCCCTACCTCTACCTCACCGGCCACGGCAACGTCGCGTTCTCCGAGACGGAGGCGCGGCGGCTGCGGCGCTACCTCGACGGCGGCGGCTTCCTCCACATCGACGACAACTACGGCCTCGACACGGCCATCCGCCGCGAGATGCGCAAGGTCTACCCTGAGCAAGACTTCGTCGAGGTGCCCCACGACCACCCGGTCTACTCCTCGCACTTCCGCTTCCCGGATGGCCTCCCGAAGATCCACGAGCACGACGGCCAGCCCGCGCAGGGCTTTGGGCTGTTCCACGAAGGCCGCCTCGTCGTGTTCTACTCCTACGAGTCCGACCTCGGCGACGGCTGGGAGCCCGGCGACGTGCACCAGAACCCGCCCGAGAAGCGGGAGGCCGCGCTCCGCATGGGCACGAATCTCCTCGTCTACGCGATGACGTTTTGAGGGGAGCTTTCGGCTGACGGCTTTCGGCTTTCAGCCCGTATCCCTCTGCCAGCAACAGCTGATAGCCGACGGCTGACAGCCTCTTCCCACCATGCGCACCTTCTTCTTTCTCGTCGTCATCGCGGCGCTGCTCGCGCTCTCCAACCCAACGATGGACGACTTCGCCGACTACGCGGGGGGCACCGTCGCCGCCACGATTGCGCAGGACGGCCCCGGCTGGGCGGGCGCGCTCGGCGGCCTCGCCACGGAGGCGTTCGTGGATCGCACGACCGTCCGCCAGGACTACCTCCTCGCGAGCCGCTACACCCTCGAACTCGGCGACGACCCCGACGAAGCTTGGGTCTTCCTCGGCGTCGCGACGCGGTTCATCGAGTTGCAGCGCCCGGCGTCGCTGCGCGAGGACGAGGCGGAGGAGTAACGCCGCGCGCGCAACCATGGGAAGCGCTCGTTAAGCGTGCCGTTTTCCACAGCGCGACTGGAACGATTGTGGAGGATACCGGATAGCGGGGGCCCACGGGCCGCTGTATCTTGGCGGCCTGCCCCAGTCTCCCGTACGACGACCCTCCTGCCCCCATGACGTTCGAGCACCTCGCGTCCCAGGATCCTGAACTCTACGCCATCGTCCACCGCGAAATCGACCGGCAGAACGATGGCCTGGAACTCATCGCCTCCGAGAACTTCGCCTCCCAAGCCGTCATCGAGGCGATGGGCTCGCCGCTGACGAACAAGTACGCCGAGGGCCTCCCCGGTAAGCGGTACTACGGCGGCTGCCAGTTCGTGGACCAGGCGGAAGAGCTCGCCCGCAACCGCGCCAAGCTTCTCTTCGGCGCCGACTGGGTGAACGTCCAGCCGCACTCCGGCGCGACGGCCAACCATGCGATCTACCTCGCGTTCATGGAGCCCGGCGACACGCTTCTCGGCCTCGACCTCGCGCACGGCGGCCACCTCACGCACGGCAGCCCCGTCAACTTCTCCGGCATCCTCTACGACGCGCACTTCTACGGCGTCGAGCAGGACGGTCCGCTCGCGGGTCGTATCGACCTCGACAAGGTCCGCGATAAGGCGCGCGAGGTAAAGCCCCGGATGCTCTCCGTTGGCGCGAGCGCCTACAGCCGCGACTTCGACTACGCCACCCTTCGGGAGATCGCGGACGAGGTCGGCGCGCTTCTCTGGGTGGACATGGCGCACACGGCTGGTCTGATCGCCGCGGGCGTGCTCAACGACCCGCTCCCCTACGCGCACGTCGTCTCCACGACCACGCACAAGACGCTGCGCGGGCCGCGCGGCGGCATGATCCTCGTCGGCAAGGACGCCGACGACCCGCGCGGGCGCACCTTCAAGAGCGGTAAGCCGAAGACCATCAGCCAGGTGCTCGACACGGCCGTCTTCCCCGGCGTGCTCGGCGGCCCACTCATGCACGTCATCGCCGCCAAAGCGGTCGCGTTCGGCGAGGCGCTGCAGCCCGACTTCGAGGACTACAGCCGCCAGGTCGTCGAGAACGCGCAAGCGATGGCAGCCATCTTTGCCCGGCGCGGCTACGACGTGATCTCGGGCGGCACCGACAACCACCTGATGCTCATCGACCTGCGCTCGCGCGAGCTGACCGGCAAGGAGGCCGAAGCGCTCCTCGGCGAGGCGGAGATCACGGTCAACAAGAACATGATCCCGTACGACCCCGAGAGCCCGTTCGTGACGAGCGGCATCCGCATCGGCACGCCCGCCATGACGACGCGCGGCTTCGGCGTCGCGGAATTCGAGCAGGTGGCGGACATGATCGACCGGGTGCTGTCCCGTCCCGAAAGCCCGCAACTTCGCGAGGTCGTCGGCCGTGAGGTGTTCAGTCTCTGCCAGGCGTTTCCTCTCTACACCATGGAGCCCGCCTGAACGCCCCCACGAAAAAGCTGGCTTGGTCTCTGAATTCGGAAACCTCCTCCCGTACCGCGTTTGTAAGCTTTGCTCCCGCCATCGCCCTGACTGGGCCCCGCGCCGATCCCCATGCCCAACGACTTCAGCAGTTCCGTTCCCGAGTCGGCGCTCACCCGCCTGGGCCACCAGCTCTACCAGCGCGCGCTCGTCCGCCGCGACGAGGAGGCCATCACCGACCCGCGCGGGCAGCCCATCGGGTGGCTGTTGGACACGCGCACCCCGATGCTCGACGGCGAGCTCTTCGCGGAGATCGGCGAGGTGCTCGCGGAGCGGCTCCGCGCACGTGGCGTGACGCAGGTGGCAGGCTTTGGCTACGGCGCGTTCCCGATTGTCTGCTCGGTGCTGAGCGCGCCGGTGCCGACGAGCCCCACAGGCGAAACTGCGGCTCCCTTCAAGGGCGGCTTCATCCGCGAGCGCCGCAAGGCCTACGGCCGCCGCCGTCTCGTCGAAGGCCCGATGGACCGCAGCCAGCCGTTTGCGCTGGTGGACGACATCTTGAACAGCGGCCGCTCCGCCGCCCGCGCCATCGCGCTCCTGCGCTCGGACGGCTTCGAGGTCGCCGGGCTGATGACGCTCTTCAACTTCACGTGGAGCGGAGGCCGCAGCCGCCTCGAAAACGACGGCCTCTGGGTCGAGTCGCTGCTCGAACTCAACCTCCGCGAGGGGGCCTCGCAGCGCAGCCGCTTCTCGCACTCGGACTCGCAGTAGGGCCGACCCGGATGGTGGAATGAGGTTGTGTGCGTGATGGCGGGGCCGGATCGGCGCTGTTGGTTTTTGGCTATTGGTCTTTGGTCAACTACACTCTGTTGGTCACTCTACTACAATCCGCTGCACACAGCCAATGGCTGATAGCCAACAGCTAACAGCCCCCGCCCGATGAAACTCACGACGAACCCGTTCCGGAAGAAGGCGGGCGCTTCGGGCGACGGGGCGGCGGAGGGGCTACCCAACCCGATGGAGCCGCAGGACGGCGAGATGCCGTTCCTCGACCACCTGGAGGAGCTACGCTGGCGCATCTTTAAGGCGCTCGGCGCCGTGCTCGTCTGCTCGGTTGGCTGCCTCTTCTTCGCCGAGTGGGTCATTGACGAGATCCTGCTGGCACCCACGCGGCCCGACTTCATCGTCTACGAGGTCTTTCGCATGGACGCGACGGAGATCGTCCTCCAAAACCGGACGATCACCGGGCAGTTCTTCGCCTACTTCGGGACGGTGCTCGCCGTCGGCATCCTGATCGCCATGCCGATGGTGATCTACCAGTTCTGGAAGTTCATCGAGCCGGGGCTCTACGACCAGGAGAAGGAGGGCCTGCGCTTCGCGGCCGTGTTCGCCGCTGTCTTCTTTGCCATCGGGGCGAGCTTCGGCTACCTCGCGCTGATGCCGCTCTCGCTGCAGTTCTTCGCGAACTTCGTGATCTCGGGCAACATCATCAACGAGTTCGACATCGCGCGCTACTTCTCGATGATCACCACGACCACCTTCGGCGCAGCGATCCTGTTCGAGTTGCCCGTGGTGGTCTACTTCCTCGCCAAGATCGGCGCGATCACGCAGGCATGGCTGCGGCTGGCGCGGAAGTATGCGCTCATCGTGATCCTCATCATCGCGGCCTTCCTGACGCCGCCGGACCCATTCAGCCAGGCGCTCATGGCCGGGCCGATGCTGCTGCTCTACGAGGGCTCGATCTGGCTCTGCGGCGTGGTGGAGCGTCGCCGCGCGAAGGACCTCGCCAAGCTCGAAGCCGAGGCTGCCAAAGCCGCCGCCGTCCACAACGCTGGACCCCGCCTTGATCAGATGTAGGCGGGGCTATCGAGGCGTGGTGACCCGGTCCTCGATCCACAGCACGCGCGTCTTGGCCAGCCCGTTGGCCAGCCCGTCGGCCTCGCAGGTCTCGAGGCGGAGCGGCTGGCCGAGGTAGGCCGTGAGGTCGGGCACGTAGCTCGGCGGGAAGAGGCGGTTGGTGGCCACGTCGCCGACGTAGGGCACGCCGACTCCGGCCTCTGTGAAGGCAGGCAGTCCGATTGCGAGCGTCTCTGTGGCGAGCGTATCCGCTTCGGCAACGCCCAGCGTGGCACGCGTGAACGGCTGCCGCCATTCGTCCGTCGTGGGCTCGACTTCGGTGAGCGTGACGGCCTGGCTCGTACTCGTGCAGCCCGTCAGCGCCGGGTCGTCGGCACGCGTCTCGGCCCGCTCGTCGAGCAGCCACGCAACGGGACCGCGCTCGTCGCGGACGAAGCTCTCCAGGAAGCGCCGCGCGCGGAGGTCGAGATCGGTCCGGGGTGTCAGCCCAGTTGGCGTGACCGCGAACGGACGCCCGGTGAAGTAGAGGCCCTCGCCCCGCTCGCCCGTCGGGTCGGGGCCGCCGACCCATTCCGTCGTCCACAGCACCACCTCGTCATCGGCAGCGCCGAAGCTGCCACCCGCTTCGCCAAACTCCTCGATGCGTAGGTGATACGCTGGGACGCCGTCGCGCAGGACGGTAGCCGTCCAGTAACTCACACCCATCCCGTTCGAGACGGCGTCGAGCGTGGCCACGAGCACGGTTTCGGTGGTATCCATGTCAGCGGCGTCCGTCTGCGGAAGCACGAACGCGCGGAGATCGAGCAGCGACGGCGCACCGAGGTAGGCCCACCGCGCCGTCTCTACCGTGTCACGCTCGACCGTCACGACAAGGGATTCGTCCGCATCGAAGCCAAGACATATCTCTGTCGTGCCCCGATCCGTCGTCTGGGCGGTGCAGCGCGGCAATCCGAGCGCGTCCGTGGTATCCGACGACACCTCGGCAAATGGCACCTGCGCGGCAGCGGGCCACGCCATCGCACACAGAGCCAGCAGAGCAAAAACGCGCCTCATTCTTCCAACGCGGGCTGATCGACCTGTCCGCGCGCCTG
>JBCDFO010000008.1:0-36893 GCA_039177895.1 Bacteroidota bacterium | reverse complement strand
GGCGTCGTGTAGACGAACGCGATCGTGGTGATGGTGAGGAGGGACACGGTCGCCTTCATCGCGTCGCGGGCAGCCACGCGGGGCCCTACGACCTTCAGCATGAGGATCGCGGGGAGCGTAAAGGCGAAATGGAACTGGAGGTAGGTCATCGCGGGCCGTCTGTCAGCGCCCTGGGGGCGCGAGGGAAGTCATAAACGGGAGGCGTCATGAACGCGACTTCGGCCGCGCGTGCTGGGCATAGCCATAGGCGAGGCCCATCGCGGCTCCGATGAGGGCGAAGAAGCCCCAGGACTCGCGGACGCCAGTCCAGAGCTCGGGCCCGTTGTGAAAGACCGAAGCGAAGGCCCCGAAGAACACCCCGAAAGCTGCACCAGCTACGGCGCCGAGGCAGAGGCCGAGCACCAGTGTGACGGCGAGGGGGCGGCGCGTGGTCGGCTTGCGATCCACCATGAGAACGTTCGACATCGTTGCTGTTGGGAGGGGCAGCGCCTCCACCAGGAGAGCCCTGCGCGTGGGTGAGAGCGGACGAGGCCGCAGCCCAAGAGAACGACATCCGCATGGGGAGGCTCTGGCGGTGAGCCTCCCCACGCGGTGTCGGTGACAGCGGCGCTAAGAGCAGCGCCACAGGCAGTTACGCCGTCGCAGCGCGCGATGTCACCATGGTTTCGCCGACCACGTAGCCTTCGTCCTCGGACTTGGCACGCGCGATGGCGTAGATCATCAGGCCGTAGCCCGCCTTGGCGGCCACGTCAGCGATGCTGTAGCCGACCTGGATCGCGATCTCAGCGCCCGCACCGGAGATGCCAGCGAACGGCGCCATGTAGACGATCGGGTAGAAGCCCCACGTCGCCAGCAGGAGCAGGCGGATGTTGCTGAACAGCTTCTGGACGCGGGCCGACTGACGATCCATGGCCGAGCCCAGCTCCGCCCAGAGGACGTAGAGGATGTAGGCGAACGGGATCGAGGAGAGGAAGCCCCAGAGCGCGCGCGTGCCGTTGGCGTCGGCCGGTGCGATCTCGCCCGGGTAGCCGAGACCGATCATGAACACCGCCGCGATGGAGAGGCGCGTGATGAGCGAGCCGCTCTTCTCTTTCGGCAGCGCGAGCACGAGCACGAGCTCGACCACGAGGAGCGGCACCGTGAGGAGCCAGTCCACATAGCGATACGCGTCGTTGAACGGCTTGCCGCTCGAGTTGTACATCTGGGTCGCCTGGTCGAGAGCGTAAGCGCCCTGCCAGCTACCCAGGATGCGGATGTAGTGGTACGCCGCGATCCCGACCACGAGCGCCGAGACGATCAGCGAGATGCGGTACTTGGGAGCCACGCGGCCCTGTGCCACGAGGAGGAACACGAACGTCGCCAACATGGACGCGATCGTGAAGGAGAACATGTTGAACGCGAGGCTGTATTGCCCTGCGGTCAAGCTAGGGAGGTCGAACATGGGAACCCTGCCTGTGTGTGAGGTGATGTGGTGATGAGCGCACGGGGCGCTTCCGAGCAGGCTCTCGGTAGGCGGTCGTAAGGAGAAGGGCCGTCTAGGAAGAAGTGTCGGGAGCGCAGGGTACGCTCTGGACTGTGGGGCAACTGACACAAGAAGTGCGAGAGCCAGTGCGGCACAGAACCGTCAATAGAATACGAGCGGACTGCCGTTTCATCCAAATCGGCCGCTCGTTTTTCCGGACGCCGCCGTCCCTTCACCCCCGCCAAAACGTCTCTGCTGCGGCTGCTGATCGATTCGAGCCCTCGTGCTGTTCTTCTCACCACCTGCAACACCGCCTCGCTGCTCGGTGCGCTGGTAGTCCGAGTCCTACCCAGGCACCAGGGCTGGCACGTCGCCTGCCTCGGGCTGAACGCCCCCAGGAGGAATTTTCTCCCAAGCAGCGCGCACCTCGTCTTCGGGGCCACGCCCTCCTCCGTCCGTCCGAGACGGCACGCACGGCGCCACCCACCTCGCCATCCAGAGCCTCAACGCCATGCGGCCCTTCGCGGACTGGCTGGAGGTGCCTGACGGTGTCCCGGACCGATCTCCCCCATGAGGGCCCGACCTCAAAGGGCTAGACGGCCTCGTGTTGAAACGGCCTCGTGTTGAAGACGCAGCGAAGCACAGGGGCAAAACTCCTGCACTGCGTTGGGCGCACGCGCTCTAAAACCAGGGCATCCCGACGGGTAGGCAGCCAGCGTGGCCTGCGTTGGCCGGTTAAGCCAGCGTAAAGCTCGCGCGGCTGAGCTTTGTCGTACGGTCCGCGCAGTGTACCTTTTTCCACCTCTCTCCGCCATCTCTCAGGTCTGCATGACCGCCACCGCAACGCAGGGGACCCGCACGGCCTGGGTCCTGCTCCCGGCCCTGTTTCTCTCGCTCGCCCCGCTAGGCGCAAGCGACCACGCCACCGCGCAGCCGTTCGAGGAGCGCGTCGTGAACATTGGCAACCTGGGCCTGACGGTGACCAACGCCGGATACGTCGGCAACAACAACATCCGCAACGAGCCCGCGGGCGACCCGTCGTTCGAGTTTCCGCTCGACTCGGGCGTCGAGCATCTGTTTGAGGCAGGGCTCTGGGTGGGGGCGATACGGCCCGACGGCACGATCTCAGTTCGCACGGGCTCGGTCACCTCGGGCGGCGGCTATTCGCCCGGCGCTGGCGGCTTCGAGTTCGTGCAGGCGGAGGCATTCCAGGAGCGCTCGACGCTCCTCGGCTCGCCCGCCTTCTCGCCGCTCGCGGTCAGCCAGCAGGACTTCCTCACCGCCTACACCGACACCTTCGCCGTCATCCCCGGCACCTCTACGCCGACGCCCGATCCGCAGGGACGGCTCGGCATCGTCGTGCGCCAGCGCTCCTACGCCTACAGCTTCCCCTTCGCCGAAGCGTTTGTGGTGATGGAGTTCGAGATCGAGAACGTCTCGGGCGGGCCGCTCGACTCGGTCTACGTTGGCATCTGGGAGGACCTCGTTGTGCGCAACGTGTTCACGACGCAGGATGGCGGCGGTGCCTTCTTTAACAGGAACGGGCGCGGGGTGATCGGCTACCCCACCGTGGACCAGGACGGGGCAATCTCGTACACGCCGGACGACACGCTCTTCGTCTCCTACGCGTACAACCTGGGCGGGGACGAGGAGAGCCTCAACACCTACGGCTCGATCAGCTTCCTCGGGGCCACCTGGAACGACCGAGGCTCCGAGCGCTTCTTCCACCCGTTCGTGGCCGACGAGTACGAGGCCGATGGCCTTTCGACGCCGCTCGTCCACAACCGCTACTGGAAGTTCGCCGACGCCAACCCCACCCTGGCCCGCCCGGGCAGCGACGACGACCGCTATTTCCGCATGGCCACGCCGCTCCCACTCGACCAGCCGATCCCGGGCCAGGAAGGCCAGGGGACGCTCGAAGAGCGCCTGTCGTCGGACGGTCTCCTGGCCCAGGGCAACTGGATTGGGCTCTACAGCATCGGGCCTTTCCCACGCCTGGAGGCAGGCGAATCGATCACGGCGACGTTTGCCTGGGTGGCCGCGCTCAAGCCGGACCGCTTCCAGGATGCCACCGGGCGTCGGATCGACAACGAGGAGACCCGGCAGTTGCTGCGTACCAACGCGTTCTTCGCCCAGCGCACGTATGCGGGCGAGGACAACAACTACAACGGCCGCCTCGACGCGGGCGAAGACCTTAACGGCAACGGCACGCTCGACCGCTACCTCATCCCCGAGCCGCCGCCCGGCCCCAACGTGCGCGTGGAGGTCGAGTCCGGCCGGGCCATCCTCTACTGGGACGACTTCGCGGAGGACGCCATCGACCCGGTGAGCGGCGTCGCCGACTTCGAGGGCTACCGCGTCTACCGCTCCGACCCCGGCGACGACGCGGCGGGCAACATCCTCGGCGAGGCGGGCCTGATCGCGCAGTATGACGAGGCGGGCAACCGCGTCGGCTTCAACAACGGCTTCCAGGACATCCGCCTCGCGCAGCCGGTCACGTTCCCGGGCGACGATACCGAATACCGCTACAGCTTCGTGGCGGACGGCCTGCTCAACGGCTGGCAATATGCCTTCGCCGTGACCGCCTTCGACCGTGGCGACCCCGATGTGGGGCTAGAGCCCTTGGAGTCGAGCCGGACGTTCGGGGCCGTGCGCGTCTTCCCCGGCACCTCGGCGGTGGAGGATCCCAACGCGGAGGGCCTGCCCAACAACGGCGAGGTGGGTGTCTACCCGAACCCGTTCCGCCTCGAAGCCGCCTGGGACGGCGAACTCGCCACGCAGCGCAAGCTCTACTTCTTCAACCTGCCACCGCGCGCCTCCATCCGCATCTACACGATGGCGGGCGAGATCGTCACCGAGCTCAACCACGACGCTGCGACCTACCGCGGCGACATCCGGTGGTACGACACCTTCAGCGCCGACGACCGCGTCGTGGCCAGCGGCGAGCATGCCTGGGATGTGCTCTCCGAGAACAACCTCCGTCTGGCCTCCGGGCTCTACTTCTTCACGGTCCGCAATGAGGACTCCGGCGAGGTCCAGACCGGCAAGTTCGTGATCATACGATAGTGCGGCGGGGAGGCCGTGTGGCGGGGATGCAGTGCCGCCCACGACTCGCCCTCTCCACCGCCTCGCAACACCAACACACTGCAACCCACCTCTCTTCATCTCACCATGCGACTTCTTGCTACGCTCGCGCTTGCGCTTGCGCTCGGTCTGCCTGCGGCTTCGGCTCAGCAGGTCTGTGCCGGCGTCGAAGGCACCGACTTTCAGCGCGTCACCCTTCGCGATGTCAACGCCCTCCCCGATGGCAGCCTTGCGGCACTCAACGCCGGGGGGGCCAACCTCACTACCACCGAAATTCAGGGCCTCCTCGCCAACGACCTGGTCGGCGAGACCATTGAGTTTACGTCGGTGATCCTGAGCGATCCGAAGCTCTCGGGCCTCGCCAACACCAACGACGCGGGCATCCCGAACCGCGTGCACTACTTCGTGCGCGACGTCACCGCCTTCACCGACGGCCCGCTGGGCTTCGGGGCGCAAATCGTCGACAACACGGGCTCGGGCCTCTCGGCGCAGTTCTTCGTCGGCGACATCGTGACCATCTGCGGCGTCGTGGCTCCGTTCACGGGCACCGGCGGCTACTCGATGCAGATCAACCCGGTCGATGCCACCTCGATCCAGCTCACCGACGATGACCCGATCGACCTCGGCGACCCGCGCATCGCGCCGCTCGGCGTGAGCATCGGCGACCTCCACACCGCGATCCCGGGCGCGCCGGCCGGTGCTGAGACCCAGATCAACTGGAACAACTACAGCGACTACGTGGGCGGCTACGTCCGCCTCAAGGGCATCCAAATTGTGCAGGGTGTGCCGGATGCCAACCGCCCCGACGTGCTCTACGCGGGCGCGAGCGGCGAGGCCCCGTTCATCAACCAGTACGACGTCTCGGTCTGCTTCCGCAACGACCGCCTCGAAGACTACTTCCCGGCAGGGACCACGCCGGCATGCGTCACAGACGGCCCGTTCAACGTGCCGGCGACCGGCTTCGCCAACCTGCAGGGCTTCCTGATCTACCAGGGCGATGACGGCGCGTTCGACTACGCGACGCCGGACGCCGCCAACTTCGTCATCAACCCGATCCTCCCCGAGGACCTCGAGATCACGGGGGCCCCGCCGACGATCAACAGCTTCACCGCAGGTCCGGAGGGCATCCTCTCGCCGAGCGACCCCTTCCCCGTTGAGGTGGCAGCCCAGGCCAACGGCGGTGCCACCATCGCGGCGGTGGTCGTGAACTACGGCAGCCCCAGCGGCGGCGGCGCGGTCACCCTCGAGGACGGCGACGGCGACGGCACCTTCACGGGGACGATCCCGCCCTTCGCGTCCTCGGGTGAGTTCGTGAACCTGACCTACACCGTCACCGACACGAACGGCCTCAACGCCTTCGCGACCACCTCCTACCGCGTCTTCGAGGGCCCGCTCACCTCGATCACCCAGATCCAGGAGACGGCCAACGGCGGCGAGGGCGACAGCCCGGTCGGCGACATCGCCGGGGTGGCGATGAACATCACGGCCATCGTCAACGACGACTTCGTGGACAGCAGCGGCAACCGCACGCTCATCCTCCAGGAGGACCCGAACTTCGGCCAGTTCACCGGCATCGCGGCCTTCGTGGCGATCGACGACATGGTGGCCGTGGGCGACGAGATCACGATCACGCAGGCCGACATCAACGAGAACTTCAGCTTCACGCGTCTGGAGAACCTCACCTACACGGTGACGGGCTCGCCCGGAGCCCTCGGCTACTTCACGATCCCGAGCGGCTCCATCGCCAATCCGGACGACGCCGAGAAGTTTGAGAGCATGCTCCTCCGCTTCGTGAACGTCACGATCACGGACGTCAACGCCGACGGCGACGACACCGACGACGGCTTCGGCGAGTGGCAGTTCACCACCGGCACCGAGGCCGAGGAGCTGCGCGTGGACGACCTCGCCGAGGCGATCCCGCAGGACTACAACATCATGAACCTCGTCGTCGGCCAGGAGCGCGAGTTCGTGCAGGGCTTCCTGTACTTCAGCTTCGGCAACTTCAAGCTCATCCCGACGGACCTCATGGACGTGGGCCCGATCGGCGTCGCCAACGAGGACGACCTGGCGCAGAGCAGCCGTCTGCTGCAGGCGTTCCCGAACCCGACCGCCGACGTGGCGACGTTCGCCTACACGCTCGACGCCGCCACCGAGGTACAGCTTGCCGTCTACGACGTGACGGGCCGCCAGGTGGCGCTCCTCGTGGACGGCGTGCAGACGGGCGTGCAGTCGGTGACCTTCGACGCGAGCGCCCTCGCGCCGGGCGTCTACGTCTACCGCCTCGCCGCCGCCGACCGCGTCGAGACGGGCAAGCTCGTTCTCGCGCGCTAGCGCCGACCCGGGCCTGACCGCCCCCCGACTGTTCCCGCGCGGCCTCTGACCGGGCAGCACGGGTCTACCACTCGCCTCTTCCGCTCGCCTCTCTGCGTCCCGTGCGCCGTTCTGCTCCTGTGCTCCCGTCGCGGTCTGCCCCGCTGTGGCCTGCCGTTGGCCTCGCACTCTGCGCCGTGCTCCTCGCGCTCGCGGCGTGCGACACCGGCTTCGAGGGCGACCCCGTCGATAACCAGCCGCCCGAGACGGCGCTCGCCGTGCGGAGCGACGACCTGCGCGGACCGCTCTCGTTCGAGGAGACGTTTACGGGCACACCGGGCGACTCCATCTTCATCGGCAGCGACACGCTCATCGTGGGCGACGACGGCACGGTCCTCTTCCGCGATACGCTCCGGCTCACGAGTACGGTGCCGCTTGCGTGGACGGGCACCGACCCCGACGGCTTCGTGGACGGCTACGAGCTGCGCTTCTTCGCGCTCAGCGAGCCCCTCGGCGACGAGGAGGGCTGGCGCTTCACCGAGCGCACCGACTCGCTCGTCCTCCTCCCCATCCCGTTCGGCGAGGCCCAGGCCGACGTCGCGCTCGAAGTACGCGCCATCGACAACGAGGGCGTGCGCGACCCGAGCCCGGCCCGCACCGTCTTCCCGATCCGCAACTCGGACCCGACCCTCCGGCTCAGCACCACGGACGCGCCGCCGGTCAGGACCGAGGCCGTGGTGGTGGACACGCTGCGCAGCTTCCCGCTCTTCTCCTTCGGCTGGACGGCCGGCGACCCCGACGGCGAGAACAACCTGGCTGCCATCGAGGTGAGCCTCAACGACAGCCTCAACTTCGTGCAGCTCCCGGCCGACGCCTCGTTTATCACGCTGGTGGGGCAGACCACCACCGAAGGGGTGACCGACGCCGAGGTCTACCTCGGGCGCGGCTTCCAGCGGACCGCGCTCACGCTGCCCGGCCTCGTTATCGGTGGGGAAAACGTCTTCTACGTCCGCGCGGTGGATGATGCGGGGGCCACCTCGCCGCTCATTCGCTACCCCGAGCCCATCGACGACGGCGACGACATGACGCCGCCCATCCTGCGTGGCTTCTTTATCCAGCCCATCACGAGCGACCTCCTGCTCGTCAACGACTACCGCTCCTCGCAGCTACCGGCGACCAACGACGAGACGGTGATGGACTTCCACCGCGCCGTGCTGCGCGACCGCCTCGGCGATGGCGGGACGTGGGACGAGTGGGACCTGTCTGAGACCGTCCTCCGCTCCGATGCCGCCGACTTCTCGGAGGCGCTCGCGACCCCCGTTGACCCAACGCTGCGCCAGACGCTCGCGCTCTGGGACCGGATCTACTGGGTCACGAACGCGGCCACCAACTCGCCCATCGGCAACAACCTGCCTCCGTCCGCCTCGGTGATGGACCTGTTCTTCTCCGAAGGCGGACGGCTCTTCGTACAGACCCCCGTGACGCAACCCCTCGCCGCTGACCCCACGCTCAACGACGGCAACGCGGCCATCAACGTGCTGCCGCTGGAGTCGCTCGTGACGGGCTCGATCCTGCGCATCAGCCGGGATCCGCTGACGGTGCGGGAGGGCGTCCCCGGCCTCGGCAGGGCGCTTCCGCCGCTGGAGGTCACGCGTACGCTCTCGAACATCGTCCCCTTCCAGGTGGGCGGCACCGGCGTCCCCCTCTACGATGCCCCGTTCTTCGCGCCCGGGGGCGGCACGTTCGACGGCCCGTTCACGTCGGTGTCGATGAGCCAGGACGCGCGCGTGGCCCTGTTCGGCCTGGACGTCGTGTCCACGAGCACCGGCATCCCGCTCCTCGCGCCCCCGGACGCTGGGGACGGCGACGACCCGCTGACCTACTGCACCGTCGAGGACTTCACGAGCGCCTCCGAGCCCGAGACCCTCTGCGACGCCATCAACGTTATTCTCGACGGCCTCGCTTTTCCGCGATGAACGGCTCTCGGCTGCCAGCTCCCGGCTGTCGGTCGACCGGCCCTTTGCTCTGCACCATGACTCGCGCTTTTCTCTCCCTCCTCCTTCTTGCTACCGTAGCCGCCACGCCTGCTGCCTTCGCTCAAGGCCGGATCGCTGGGACGGTCACCGACACCAACACTGGTGAGACGCTGCCGGGCGTGAACGTCTTCATCCTCGGCACCCAGTTCGGCGCCGCGACGGATTTCGACGGCGACTACGTGATCCCGAGCATCCGCGCGGGCGAGTACACGATCCAGGTCAGCTTCGTCGGCTACGAGACGAAGCAGTTCACCGGCATCCGCGTGAGCAACGGCGAGACGACGCGCCTCGACATCGAGATCGGCGAGGCCGTACTCTCGACCGAGGACGAGGTCGTGATCGTGGGCGAGCGCCCGCTGGTGGACGTGGAAGAATCGTCGAGCACGTTCAGGATCTCGCGCGACCAGATGGAAGCCGCGCCGGTGCGCGAAGTCACGGAGGTCGTCGCGAGCCAGGCGGGCGTCGTGAGCGACCCGACCGGGCTCTACATCCGCGGCGGACGTGCCGACGAGACCGCCTTTCTCGTGGACGGCGTCTCCGCAAAAGACCCGCTCGCGGGCACCGGCTTCGGGCTTGACCTTGGCACCAACGCCTTCTCGGAGGTCGAGGTCACCACCGGCGGCGTCGGGGCCGATGTGGGCGACGTGACCTCGGGCGTCGTGGCCGTCTCGCTGCAGGAGGGCACCGATCAGTTCCGCGGCACGCTCAGCCACAAGCGCGACAACCTCGGCTTCAACGACGGCTGGGAGAGCACGTTCATGGAGGAGACGTTCGAGGCGTCGCTCTCCGGCCCCATCCTCCCGGGCAAGCTGCGGTTTTTCGTGAGCGCCCAGGCGCAGATCTCGGACGAGTTCTACCGCTTCACCTCCGATCCCGACCAGGTCCGCAACAGCATCGTCGGGAGCGACTTCTGGACGCCGCGCACGGACAACCGCTGGAACGGCGTCGCGAAGCTAACCTTCCTCCCGCGCCCAGGCATGAAGCTCACCGGCAGCTACTCGCGCTCGCTGACGGTGAACCAGAACGAGAACATGCTCCGCGTCACCGGCAACGACGCTGCCGTGCGGCCCGGCTTCCAGTACGCCTTCTCGCTCCAGCCCGACCTCGCCACCTCGTACGCCCACGACAGCAACCTCTCGACGTTGCGCTGGAGCCAGGTTCTCGGCACACAGGCCTACTACGAGTTGCAGGTGTCGCGCCTCTTCACGCGCCTCCGCGCCGACTCCAACGGGCGCGACTGGCGCCCCGAGAACGTCGACTCCGAGCTTGACCCGGAGAGCATCGTCGACTTCCCCGCCACGCTCTTCAACAACGGCGACCAGGACCCCACCGACCTCCCGCCGGGCGAAGCCGTGTTCGTGCTCCCCGGGCCGGGGCTCTTCAACAACGGCGGCATCGCCACCCGCTGGCACGACCACTTCGCTGAGGAGATCACCGTCAAGGGCGCGTTCAGCCGCTTCACGGCCAACCGGGGCTACCAGATCTCGACCGGCTTCGAGGTCAAGCTCAACGACTACCAGTGGATCGACATCGAGCGCCCGTGGATTGGGGCGCCGATCACGCTCGGCGATGGCACGGTGACGGCCACCAACCGCCTCGGCGAGTCGAGCGACGTGTGGCGGGTGAAGCCGCGCCAGACGGCGTTCTACGCCGAGAACCAGTTCCGCTACCGCGGCCTGATCGCCAACGTGGGCCTGCGCTGGGAATTCTGGGCCCCCGGCAGCTTCGTGGACGACCTCGTGGACGACGCCGTCGCCTTCTACGACGCCGAGGACGCGGGCGAGGACGTGAGCGAGCGCATTCGCGTCCCCATCGTTGAGGAGATCGCGCGGGCGTACGAGGACGAGTCGTTCGGCTTCCTGGGCCTCCGCTGGAAGACCCGCCTGCTGCCGAAGGTGCGCGTGAGCTTCCCCGTGCGCGAGAACCAGGTGCTCTTCTTCAACTACGGCCGCTCGACCCGCCTTCCCCACCCGACGTTCCTCTACGCGGGCCTCAACCCGGTCTACCAGGACCGCTCGTTCTTCGCCGACCTCGGCAACCCCAACCTCAACCCCGAGGTGGACATCTCGTACGAGCTCGGCGTGCGCAACCAGATCACCTCCAACGACGCACTCACGCTGACGGCCTTCTGGCGCGACAAGTACGATTTCATCACCGTGCAGGACGTCGAGATCCAGGACCAGACGGGCCGTGAGACGACGCGCGCGCTGCGCATCAACGGCGACTTCGCCCGCGTGCGCGGCATCGAGGCGAGCTACACGAAGCGCATCGGCCGCCGCTTCACGGGCCAGCTCAACGCCGCCTACAGCCGCGCTACCGGCCTCTCGTCCACCAACAACGACGCGCTCCAGCAGTACCTCCAGCAGGGCAACATCGACAACACCGTCGAGACGCCGCTCGTCTGGGACCGCCCTGTCGACATCAAGGGGAGCCTGACCTACCGCTACGACGAGGCGCGCCCGCTCTTCGGCATCCCGGGCCTGAACCGCTTCCGCGGCTTCCTCGCGGGCACCTTCCGCAGCGGCCAGCGCTACACCCCCGTCGAGTTCATCGGCTACGAGACCGCCCCGGACGGCTCCCGCTGCGACCGCGACGCCGAGCGCACCGCTGACTGCTGGCGGCCCGTCTACGAGCGCAGCCAAGACCCCGAAGACCGCTTCATCGAGGTCGGCGCGCCGTGGTGGTGGTTCGACCTCACGCTCGAGCGCCGCATCGCCGTGGCGGGGCAGGACCTCCGCATCACGCTGGAGGTGACCAACCTCTTCAACCAGAACAACGGCATCGTGGTCAACCCGGTCACGGGCGAGGCCTACCCGGACATCGACCCAGCGGCCATCGCCGCCGACCCGGATCGCTTCCGCACCGACCCCGACTTCGACGTGGTCGGCTCCGTGCGCGACCTGCGCTTCGAAGACCCCCGGTCGAGCGGGCTTCCGCCGTTCAACCCCGCGCGCTTCCTACCGCAGCGCCACATCACCTTGGGCTTCGCCTACCAGTTCTAAGAGGTATGGACGTGTGGACGTACGGACGTGCGAGCGCTGAAGCCTCACCTAGAGTTCTCCCCCTGGACAGGGGGAGACAGAGGGGGTTGTCGTATCGAGCGCTTCTCTCACACCTCGCCGCAATGGTCAACCACCCCCAACCCCTCCTGTCTAGGAGGGGAGCTATTCCAGCGATAATCGCTACGTTGCTGTTTGTTTGTGTATGCGTCAGCTCGCAGGCGTCTGCACAGAGTCCGCTGCCGAGCTACGGTGAGGACCGACGCGGCACGGCGGGCTTCCAGTTTCTAAAGGTGGCCGTGGATCCACGCACGGCGGCGCTGGGCGAGAGCGTGGTGTCGCACGCCGACGACGTGACGGCGCTCCTGCACAACCCGGCGCTCATCGCACGGGCGGGTGACGTGGAAGGGGCCCTCACGTTCACGAACTACTTCGTGGACACGCAGCTCTACTGGGCGGGGGGGCTCTACCGCATCGGGCCGTACACCCTCGGGCTCTCGCTGCAAGCCTTCGACTCGGGCGAGATGGCGGAGACGACGGAAATCTCGGGCCCCAACGGCACCGGGCGCACGTTCCGCCTCTTCGACCTCGGCGTGGGACTAACCGTCTCGCAGGCGCTCACCGACCTCTTTAGCTACGGCGTCACCGTCAAGTACGCCCGCGAGAGCGTGCTCGACGTGACCACGCAGGCCGCGCTGCTCGACCTCGGCGTGGCCTACGCGGTCGGCGACACGGGCGTCCGGCTCGGCGTGGCGATCCGCAACTTCGGCCTCGACGGGCGCCCCTCCGGCGACGTGAGCTACCTCGACCTCCAGAACGGCGAACCGGTGGTGGTGACCGGCGACGACTTCGCGCGCATCACGCCGCCCACGACGTTCCTGCTCGGCGTGAGCTACGACGTGCTGCGCGGCCTGAGCGCCGCCGGCCTGATGGCCCCGCCCGGGCCAGAGCACGACTTCCGGATCTCGGGCCAGCTCACCAACCCCAACGACGACACCGAGCGCTTCAACCTCGGGCTGGAGTACACCTGGAGCCGCACCCTGACGCTGCGCGGCGGCTACCAGCTCGGCATCGAGGAGGCGTCGCTGCCCAGCTTCGGCCTCGGCGTGCGCGCCCCCGGCTATGACGGCGTCCGCCTCGACTACGGCTTCAACCGCCTCGACCGCCTCGGGGCCGTCCACCGCGTCGGCTTCCTCGTCAGCTTCGACTGAGCGATGTCATCAGCATGCTGCCGTAGCAACGCAGGGAAGTTCTCCCCCTGGATAGGGGGAGACAGAGGGGGTTGTCGTATCGAGCAACCCGCCGAACCTGTGGCACGTCGTTCGACCACCCCCACCCCCTCCTGTCCAGGAGGGGAGCTACCTCTGCGCTTCATCGTGCCTTGCTTTCCGTTTCGCGCTCCCGCGTGTGCCCTGATCGCAGCCCTCCTCGTGCTCTCCGGCTGCGACTCGATCTTCGGCTCGAAGGACGACGTCATCACCGATGAGATTCTAGAGGAAGGCCAGACGGACCCCACTCTCGTAGACGAGGTCGGCTACGTGCCGCTCACGCCGTTCTTTACGCAGGGCGTCGGCGGCCCGCTGCAAAATCCGCGCGATGTCTACGTCGGCTACGACGAGTTCGTATACGTGGCCGACGACCGGGGCCTGCACGTGCTCGATCTCGCCGGGCGGCCGCAGTTTCTCCTCGATCAGATCGAGGGCCAGCCGCTGCGCGACATCACAGCTGTGACGCAGGGCCGCGACCTCGACGTGTTCATCGCCGCACGCCGCGATACCACCGTCACGGGCGCGAACTGCCCCTCGGGCGGCAACCCGGAGGCGTGCGACCTGGCCGTCGTCTACCGCATCAGCGGTCTCACGACGGGCGCGCCCGTGCTCGACGACCTCATCTGGCACCCCTTCGACGACGGGAGCCGCACCAACACGCGGTTCGTGCTGCCGGACACCTACGTCCGCGAGGAGCGGGGCGAGCCCGTCGCCACGTTCTCGGACGAGGATGCCGTCTTCACTGGCATCGCTACGCTTACCGACGGACGGTTCTACATTACCCGACGCGGGCCTGTCAACGCGGTGTCAAGCAACGGAACGGGCGACGGGCGCCCTACCCTCTCGTTTAGCCCGTTCAACGCGATGTTCACCTTCGGTGCCGACGGGTCCTACGAGCAGTTCATCTTCTCCCTCTCCCCCACCCAGCCGGGGCTCCGGAGCGCCTTCTACCCCTCGGACGTGCTGACCTTCCTCGGCCCCCCACAGGACTTCGACGAACCGCTCGACCGCAACTTTATCATCGCGCAGTCGCCGCTGGAGGCGCCCGACAGCCCGCAGCAGCCGCTGCGCTATGGCGTGCTGTCGCTGCTCGTCGTGGAGACCTCGAACGGCATCGAGTACCGGGTGGACACCGAGCGTTTCGCGGCGGGAGCCGCCGAGGGCGCACCGGGCGGCTTGTACGACGACTTCCAGTTTGCGGCTCCGACGAGCCTCGCCTTCGCCGCCGACGCCACGCGCTACCTCTTCGTCGCCGACGCTGCCAACGACAGCCTGTTCGTCTTCAATGCTACGGGCGTGGAAGGCGTTGCGCCTCCCCCGGGTGCCACTGACCCGACGCCGATTCGGGTCTCGTTCGGCGGCACCGGCGCGAGCCCGCTCCAGTTCAACAGCCCGCAGGGCGTCGCCTACTACGACCGCATCGTCTACGTCGCCGACACCGGCAACGGCCGCATCAGCCGCTTCCGCCTGAACACGGACTTTGAGTAGGCAGGCTGTTGGCTATCGGCTGTCAGCTATCGGTGAGAGGCACGCAGGTATATATGGATCTGGCTACGGAGAGCCGCCAGCCACGCTCACCGACTCAGCCACCAGAAGCCCAGTAGTTGCCCTACGGTGGCAACGCCCTTCCCAGCCGCGATGCCCCAGATCGCGCCGAGGACGCCGAGCGAGGGGATGAGCACCACGGCGACGACGAGCGCGACCACGAAGCTCACTAGGCTGACGTAAAACCCGACGTTGGGCCGCTCGATGGCCCACAGCCCCGCGTCGGCGGGCATCCCGATGGCCTCCACGACCGTGGCCACGGCGAAGACGATCACGGCGGCGCGCTGTCCGGCGAACTCCTCGCCGAAGAAGAACGCGATCACCCACTCGCTGCCGAGCGCCAGCGCGAGCGCGACGGTGCCGGTGACGAGGCCCATCAGGAACGCCGTCTTCGCCACCATCCGCCGCACCGCGCCCACGCCGTCCTCGGCATACGCTGCTGCGATGCTCGGCGTGAGAACGTTCGCGAGCGCTGTAATCATCGGGAAGATGAGGCCCACCACCTTCATCGCCGCGTCCATGAAGCCTACGGCCGCCGTCCCCGTGAAGGCCGCGAGGATCCACGGGATGCCGAACTCACGCCCGTTCACCGAGAGACGACCCGCCGCCACCCAGCGACCGAAGGTCCAGTTTTGCTGGAGATCGCTGCGCAGCCGGGTCCGCACGACCCGCCATTGGAACCCGTGCGGCCGGAACGCGAGCCAGAGCGGCACGAGGCAGGCGGCGCCGTAGAGCACGTAGACGTCCCAGACACGCAGCAAGTCGGTCATCACGAGCGCCAGCATCCCCCCGAGGAGCACGAGCATCAGCAGCGCATCCATTAGCACGGCGATGTAAACGCGGTGATGGGCGAACGCTACGCGTCGGCCGAAGTCCATCGCGAGGCGGAACGGAATCATGCCCGCGAGCGCGAGAAGCACCGCGCCCAGCCCTGACTCACCGACCCCGACCCAGGCGACCGCCCCACCCAGCGCGGTGAGGCTTGCCAGCCCCGCGCCAAGGACGCCGACCTGCACGAGTGCGCTGCCGAGGTAGGCCTGCCGCGCTGTCCCTTTGAGGCGCTGGCTGTAGACGGTGTACGGCAGTGCAACGAGCGTCTCGGCCAGCGCTTCGGCCAGGAGCAAGATGGTGAAGGCGAGCGCATACAGGCCCAGCGCATCGGCCCCCGCCGCGCGCGCCACGATGATGCTCACAAGGAGTCGCCCTGCACTCACCATCCCCTGATCGACCAGCGACAGCCCACTCTTGCCAATGGGCCCGGCGATCAGCCGCCCCACCCGCCAGTGCAGCCGACGCGACCACCGCAACGGCGACGCTGCGCCGTCATCCGGCGCGGACGACTCCGAGGGAGTGGTAGACGTGAACAGCACGAAGGCAACAGGCAGGCGAAGACGGAGGCCGAGGCCGAAGGTCATCGCCCGGCGCGGCAAAGATCAAGCCGGGCAGGCAAACCACGGAGGCCGTGAGACAAGGTTCTAGCTTGACACGACGAACCGAACGCCGCAACTTTTCGACCTTCGACCCTATGCAAGCACGAGTTCAGCTTCCCCAGCCGCCTCCGGATCCGCAAGCGCGTCGAGGACAGCCAGCCAGTCACCGCCAAAGACCTCGATGGGGACGCCGCCGAGCGCAGCAGACAGGTCGTCGGGCGTGTTTTTGCCCGGCACGTTGTCGAGGAAACAGCCCTCGAAGTTGACGCTATCGGGCGGGAGCAGGACAAGATCCCCCAACGTGCCTGCGTCGGCGAGGGGCTTGAGCGCCTTGTGGAAGCTCTTGTAGTTGAGCAACCCACTCACTGTCACCGAGTCGCCGAAGAGCCAGTTGAAGCACTCCACGACCTGCACATCGAGATTTTCAACCTGCCGGAGCACGGGCGCGATGCGGTCACGCATCAGGTCGGCGGTGAGCGTGCCCGTCACGAGCGTCAGGTGGCGCGGCGTGGTGAGCGCCGCTGGGAATTCCTCAGCCTGAAACTCCAACTCATTAAGAAAATCGCGGCTCATCCCGACGCCGTTCTCCATGAGCGGGTAGCCGTCGTAGCTGTCTTCCTGCGGGAAATCGAGGCCCGCGAGGATGTAGACCTCGTCGGAGAGGTAGACGAACCCACGCCCGATGGTATCGCGGAAGAAGCCCTGCCAGCGCTCCGTGAGGCGGACGAGCTGCTGCGCCTCTGTTGGCGTCACGAGGCGGAGGTCGGTCAGATCGCGGCGGTGGCGTGTCAGCCCGACCGGCACGATGGATACCGAGAAGAGCTGCTCGTGGAATTCGTAGAGGTCGAGGATCGTCCGGACGAGCGCGCCTGCGTCGTTGAAGCCCGGCACGAGCACGATCTGCGCGTGCATCTCGATGCCGTGGGCGTGGAAGAACCGCAGCTTCTCCATGAGCCGGTCGCGCTGCGTGCGGTGGCCCATCATCCGGCGGCGGATGGCGTCCGTAGTGCAGTGGACGGAGATGTAGAGCGGGCTGAGCCGTTGCTCGACGATGCGCGCCAGGTTGCGCTCGCGGAGGTTGGTGACGGTGATGTAGTTGCCGTAGAGGAACGACATCCGGAAGTCGCCGTCGCGGAAGTAGAGCGTGTCCCGCAGGCCGACCGGGTTCTGGTCGACGAAGCAGAAGACGCAGTCGTCGCCGCACGTCTTGATGCGGAACTCCTCGAAGGTCGCGCCGAAGGGCTCGTCGGGGTCCTTCGTGACGTGCTGCTGGTCGAGCGTGCCGTTGAGGCGCACCTTCAGGGTGAGCGCCTCCTCGCCGCCCGTGCGGAAGCGGAAGTCAAGCTCGTCCTCGATGCTCTGGCCGTCCACGGCGAGCACTTGGTCACCGGGCCCCCAGCCGAGTTCGTCGGCGAGGCTTCCGGGATCGACGGCAGCAACCTGGATGGGCATGGAACGACGGCGTTTGCAGGGTATAGGACAGCCCGCGACCAACGCGATGGGCCTCGGGAGGTTCGCCGGGGCGCTTGTTTAGACGAGGGTTCATGGACAATCTGCAGCCCCTGCCGCTTGTTTCCGGCCGGTGCCGTGCTATCTTGCGTGTCCCTTGCGCCCGTAGCTCAGTTGGATAGAGCGTTGGATTCCGGTTCCAAAGGTCGGAGGTTCGAATCCTCTCGGGCGTACACGAAAGCGGCTCAGTCGGGCCGCTTTCGCTGTTTCTGGAAGGTGCCCACGCCCTTTGTCTTGCGGTGCGCGTGCGTCGGCTAGACGCGACCTACTCCTGATCGGTCAGTACGGCCTGCCCGCGCCCAGCAGCAATGCGATAGAACTCCCGGAGGTGCTCCAGACGCTCAACGAGCATCGGCCAGTAATACGGTTGGGGAAACACATCGCAGTCGTACTCCACGTTGTCTCGGTTCCGACGAACAAGCATCTCGAAGTCGAACGGCTCTAGCGCTTTCCGAACGGCTTCGACTTCATCAGCCCGGTTGTAGCGGAGTGGCCTGTCGAATCCCGTCTCTGCCTGATGCCAGCCAGAGACGGCAGCACCTGATACGCACCCCGGCGGTCCGTAGTCTTCCCACGTGCCCCGCTCACGCTTGATGGGGTCGAGGAGGTACTTGAGAGGACGCCACACCCCAGACTTTCCTAAATCGAGCCAACCAATCAGCTCTGATCTGTACCGGTGCGGACGTTCTCCCTCTACTTCCGCCAGGGATCCGAATTCGTTGTCATACCGGATCAACTCGACATCGTCTGTCACCACCGCTTCGAGGCGATGCGATGGGAGACGATACAACGAGAGGGAGTAACCCATACACGACCCTGCTAGCTCTCTTCCTCCTCCGCCGTGACGGCGATGTGGAGTTCGTCGAGTTGCTCGGCGTCCACGGCGGCGGGCGTCTGGCTCATCAGCTCCGTGGCCGACTGCGTCTTCGGGAAGGCGATCACGTCTCGGAGGGACGTGGCTCCGGTGAGGTGCATCACGAGGCGGTCGAGGCCGAAGGCGATGCCGCCGTGCGGGGGCGCGCCGAAGCGCAGCGCGTCGAGGAGGAAACCGAAGCGCTCGCTCGCCTCCTGCTCGTCGATGCCGAGGAGGTCGAACATGTGACGCTGGATGTCCGCGCGGTGGATACGGATCGAGCCGCCTGCGATCTCGGTGCCATTGAGGACGAGGTCGTAGGCCCGCGCCCGCGCCTCGCCCGGCGCGAAGGCGTCGCTGCTGCGGTCGAGCTTGTCGAAGTCCTCGGGCTTGGGCGACGTGAACGGGTGGTGCATCGCGAAGTAGCGGCCTTCCTCGTCGTCAGCCGCGTCGCGGTCGTATTCCAGGAGCGGAAACTCGGTGACCCAGAGGAACTCCCATGGGCCGTCGGCCCCCTCGGGGAGCAGTCCCATGGTCTCGCCCATGTGGAGGCGCAGCGAGCCGGCCTGCTCGAACACCTTCGGCTGCGGCCCGGCGAGGAGCAGCACGAGATCGCCCGCCTCGGCACCGACGGCCTCAATGCAGCGCTCGACGTACTCAGTCGGCAGGACGTGCTCCTTCACGTTCGAGAACGTCTCGCTCCCGTCTGAAGGCAGCTTGAAGTAGATCAGCCCGCCTGCGCCGATCCGCTTGCGGACCACGTCCTTGTCGAGGCGGTCCATCGCGCCGCGTCCGCGGTCGCCCTCGCCCTTCGCGACGACGGCCACAACCGCCCCGCCCTGCTCGATGGCGCTGTTGAACACGCGGAACGGGCTCTCGGCGAAGACGGCGGACACGTCCTGCAGCTCCATCCCGAAGCGGAGGTCGGGCTTGTCCGAGCCGTAGCGGCGCAGCGCCTCGGCGTAGGGCATGCGGCGGAACGGCGTCGCGACCTCGATGCCGCGCGTGGCGTGCCAGATCTCGGCGATGAGGCCCTCGACCATCTCGTAGATCAGTTCCTCCGTCGCGAACGTCATCTCGACGTCGATCTGGGTGAACTCCGGCTGGCGGTCGGCGCGGAGGTCCTCGTCGCGGAAGCACTTCGTGATCTGGAAGTAGCGATCCATCCCCGCGATCATCAGGATCTGCTTGTAGGTCTGCGGGCTCTGCGGGAGCGCGTAGAACTTGCCCGGGTGGACGCGGCTCGGCACGAGGTAGTCCCGCGCCCCCTCCGGCGTCGACTTCATGAGCACCGGCGTCTCGACCTCTACAAAATTGTGCTGGTCGAAGTAGCGCCGCGTGGCCTGGTAGAGTTTGTGGCGGAGCAGCAGGTTGTGCTGCAGCGTCGGGCGGCGGAGGTCGAGGTAGCGGTACTGGAGGCGCAGTTCCTCGTTGGTCTTCTGCTGCTTCTCCTCGTGCGCCGTCACCACGAAGGGCGGCGCGTCGCTGACGGCGAGCACGTCGAGCGAATCGACCCACACCTCGACCTCGCCGGTGGGCAGCTTTGGATTGACCGTCTCGTCGGAGCGGCGGCGGACCTCGCCGCGCACGGAGATGACGTACTCCGAGCGCAGTTGCTCGGCCGTCTCCATCGCCTTGTCTGCGATCTGCGGCGCGAAGACGACCTGCGTGAGGCCGTAGCGGTCGCGCAGGTCGATGAAGATGAGCCCACCGAGGTCGCGGCGCGTGTCGACCCAGCCCTTGAGCACGACGGTCTCGCCGACGTGCGCGGCGCGGAGGTCGCCGCCGGTGTGGGTGCGGCGGCCATGCTGGGATTCAGCGGTGAGGAGGGCGGTGCGGCTGGACATGGCGAGGGTGAGGACGGGGAATCAAGAATCGAAAAGGTGCAGCGATTGGACAGTGGGGTCAAGCGCTCCGTCCATTCCTCCCGGATTCTCCGTCAGCCAGCCGCGACGCCGAGGGCACATCTGGCCGCCCTGGACGCGAAACGGGCTGGGGGAAGTGTTACCGGATCGTATCTTCGCCCGCTGTTCACGAGGGGTGCTCACCCGCCTCTTCCCTTCGCATTCGCCCTGGCATTTCATGGCTTCTGACTCCATTGGCGCGGGCCGCGCTTGGTTCGGCCACCCGCGCGGCCTCTCGACGCTCTTCTTCACCGAGATGTGGGAGCGCTTCTCCTACTACGGCCTGCGCGCCATCCTGGTGCTCTTCATGACGGCCGCGATGACGCTGGAGAACCCCGGCTTCGGGTTCGGCGAGGGCCAGGCCAACGCGATTGTCGGTCTCTACCTCTTCTTTGTCTATGTGCTCTCGCTCCCTGGTGGCTGGGTCGCGGATAACGTGTGGGGGCAGAAGAAGGCCATCTTCGTCGGCGGCATCATCATCGCGCTGGGGCACTTTACGATGGCGGGGCCGATGGTTGGGCTGCCTGAGCAGCCGACGTTCTTTCTCGGCCTGGCGCTCGTCGCCATCGGGACGGGCTTTCTGAAGCCCAACGTCTCCACCATCGTCGGCGATCTCTACCCGGAGGGGGGCGCGCGGCGCGACGCAGGCTTCTCGATCTTTTACATGGGCATCAACATCGGCGCGATGGCCGGGCCGCTGCTCTGCGGGATCGTGGGCGAGGGCTTCAGCATCGGCGACTTCACGTACGCGGGCAACTGGCACCTCGGCTTTTCGCTCGCGGGTTTCGGGATGCTACTTGGACTCGTCCAGTACCGCCTCGGCGCGAAGTACCTGGACGGCGTCGGCGACGGCCCCCGGGACACCCCCGCGAACACGCTCTCCCAACGCGAGCGCTCGTTCTACCTCGCCTCTGCCGCGGCTGTGATTGGGATTGGCCTCTTTGGCGCGCTCCTCGCCTCGGGCGTCGTGGCCCTCTCGCTGGAGCAGATCGCCGCCAGCCTGGGCGGCGTCGTGGTGGCGCTCGTGGCGGTGTTCTTCGCCTACATCGTCTTCTTCGGCGGGCACTCGTCCGAGGAGAAGAAGCGGCTCGGCGTGATCGCGTGGCTGTTTGTGCTGGCGGCACTCTTCTGGAGCGGTTTCGAGCAGGCGAGCACGTCGCTCAACCTCTTCGCGCGCGACCTCACCGACCGCGACATCTTCGGCACGATCATCCCGGCGAGCACGCTCCAGCTCATCAACCCGCTGTTCATCGTCATCTTCGCGCCGATCTTTGGGAGCCTGTGGGTGTGGCTCTCCAAGCGCAACGCCAACCCGAGCATCCCGGTCAAGTTTGGGATGGGCCTCCTCGGGCTTTCGGTCGGCTTCTTCGTGCTCGCGTGGGGCTCGGCTAACGCGACGCCCGAGGCCCCCGTGTCGCCGTCATGGCTGATCGTGACCTACTTCTTCCACACCTGCGGCGAGCTCTGTCTCAGCCCCGTCGGCCTCTCGTCGATGACGAAGCTGGCTCCAAAGAACCGCGTCGGGCAGATGATGGGCATCTGGTTTGTGGCCGCCGCGTTGGGCAACCTGATTGCCGGCCTCGTCGCGGGCCAGCTCGAAAACCTACCCGCGAGCGAACTATTCGGCTCCGTGGCGATGTTCGTGGGCGGTGGCGGCGTGATCGCGCTGCTGGTGAGCCCGTTCGTGAAGCGCCTCATGGGCGACATCGAATAGCACTTGACGTGCTGTTCGCTTGACGCAGTCCCGGGGCGGTGCGAGGTTCTCGCCCCCACCGCACCGCCGCTTCCGAACCCGATGCCCGACCCCGTCTCGATTCCCGTCCATGTGCTCCCCCACGGCGACGGCCTTTCCCTACCGGCGCACGCTACGCCGGACAGTGCGGGCCTCGACCTCCGCGCTGCCGTGCCCGAGGACGCACCGATGACGCTCGCGCCCGGCGCGTTTGCGCTGGTCCCGACGGGGCTTCAGATCGCGCTCCCGCCCGGTACCGAGGGGCAGGTGCGCCCCCGCTCGGGGCTGGCGCTCAAGCACGGCGTGACGGTCCTCAACAGTCCCGGCACCATCGACGCCGACTACCGAGGCGAGGTGAAGGTGCTGCTCATCAACCACGGACCGGCGCCGTTCGACATCCGTCGTGGCGAGCGCATCGCCCAGTTGGTGGTGGCGCGCTACGAGCGCGTGCAGTTCGAGGTAACGGATGACCTCGCGGCCACGGAGCGCGGTGCGGGTGGCTTCGGGCACACGGGACACCGTTAACAGCTATGCTGCCTCGACTGCCCGGGGTCTCGTTGGGAAAGGGCGCTCAGGGTGGTATAGATCGATCTCCAGCCGATCCAGAACGGCGAACGCACGGGCACGCTCGTCCGAGGTGACATGTCTCGTCCAGGCCATGAGGCGGTCTGTCGCCACCTGCGAAGCGTCCATGGTGGAGCTCAGACGTCGTGTCGAGCGCGACGCCCGACCCACCTGAGCCTGCATTCGCGACACGTCCGCGAGATTCAGCGTCTCGGCCATGTGGCGCACTACCCGGGCAGGTGTCGCGAGGGTGTCTTCGTAGGCGATGTAGGTCCAAGCCGGACGCTCGGGGAGCAAGCGAATAGGCTCTAGGTTTTCCAATCCCCAGTTGAGCACTTGCTGCTCCAGGAGGGTTCCTTCATGAAGACATCGCCAGCAGTACTCAAGGGTCTGAGCGTCCAGATGGCGATTGACAAAGCTGGCACTACGGAGGTAGGCCTGGGCCGTGAGCGGCCAGCCGTTGCGCAGGACCGAGAGCGCAACGGGGATCGGATGCCGGGTCGAGTAGACGATATGTAAAGGGAAGGCCTTGTCGATCCAATCGATAAGCCCTTTGGCGTCCACAATCTTGAGCACCGTCCGGTCGGTGACCCGGTGATAGGTAGGGTGCCATGGCTCCCACGGAGCGTTGACATACAACTCGCCCGCGAGCAGCCGCTCGAGAAACCGTTGCACACGGGCCGCCTCAATGGGATCGAGTTCGATGAACTGGCTGTGGTTCATCGGGGGCAGTTCGCGCGCGTGCCCCGGAGCGGGATGGTGAAGCGAAAAGGGCTGGTCGATGTAGCGAATGCCCGCGTTAGCCGCAATGAGCTCCATGAACCACGTACTCCCGCTCCGCCGCGTCGAGAAGATGGCGATATCCTTTTGAGAGCCCGGCGTGTGCCGGCTCCACTTCCAGATCGTCTCCTTGAGGGCGGCGGCCCACGCCATGCGCAGCCGTTCACGCTGAGAAGTCATCGCGCTAGTCTTGAATGGCGTGGAACGAACGGGGCGAGCGAGCCAGCAAGCGAAGCGCCGCGATCACGCAGCGCGCCTGCCACGAAAAGCCACGCGCTGGCGCGACCTGAGCACCAGCCTGTACGGCCTGCAGCAAGCTCGTCCCGAAGCAAGCGAGCGACCGGTCCGCGATGATGGCACGGGAACGCTGAGAGAAGGCCGCCAGGTCGACTCCGTGTGCGGTCTTGTGCATAAGCGCCGCCAGGGTCTCAACATCGCCCGGAGTAAACGTGAAACCATTTCTACCATGCTCTACGAGGTCTTCGGAGCAGCCTGTTCCTGTAGACACGAGCACGGGCAGGCCGCTGGCCATAGCCTCGTTGACGACGAGCCCCCACTGGTCCACTGTGGCCGTGTGCACGAACGCCGATGCCAGCGCGTAGTAGGCTGGCAGGTCCTCGATCTGCCGCCACCCGGCAAACGACACCCCGTCGATAGCTTCGCGAGCAACGAGTGCTTCGAGGTCGGGACGGAGGGGGCCGTCGCCGAGGAGAACCAGACGCCACGGTACCTCCGACTGTCGGCGATACTGGCCGTAGGCGCGCAGCAGCGTTGGTAGGTCTTTACGCTCCATGAAGCGACCCGATGCAAAGAAATACGGCGTCTCGCCCGCGAGGCCCGGGAGTTGGCGCGCCTCGCTCGAATCAGCGCGGACCGCGGCCGCTGCTGCCGCAAAGTAGTCGTTGTCCACGACGCTGTACCCGACGAAAATGCGTGTCGGGTCGATGCCAAGCTGCGCGGCGTAGCGTGCACCCGGGGAGCCCGAGGCCTGCGCAGCGTCAAATTGGAAGACGAGCGTGCGCTTGATGGTTTCGCGCCAGCCGACACGCGGCGCATCGCTCGCCTTGCTCTCTGCCATGCATACGGCCACGCGGTGGTTGGTGCGGCACCAGGCCAGGCATGCGCGGGCATCCGGCGTGCTGTAGCTGTGGATGTGGACCGCGTCAGGCTGGAGGCGGTCGAGGGCCGCTGTCATGCCGTCGTGGAGCCGAGCCGGAGCGATGTCGTCGTAGGTCTCCCCTGGGAAGACGGTCACCCGCTCGTAGGGTGTGGGGCCACGCTCCAGGCGCCAGTCATATATCGCGCTGGTCATGGCCGTCTCAAGCCCGATAACCTCTATGCCTTCGGCCGACAAGACCTCGTGCGCAGCGCGCAGCCGGTTCAGTTGCAGCGGACCAAACCGCGGCCAGTGTACACAGACACGACGAAGGGAGGACGGGAGCATAGGGATGCAGGATAGAGAGGACGCGAGCCACCCTACTGGGTCTGCGAGACCGCGTCGCAATGTGGTTACCCTATCCGGAAGTTGGCCCAAAGTGAGCTTATTGACAACCCTATAAATACAGTCGCTAGGCTGAGGACGCCCCGATGACGCTAGCGCCGGGCGCGTTTGCGCTCGTACCGACGGGACTGCAGATCGCGCTGCCGAACGGCACCGAAGGCCAGGTACTGCCGCGTTCAGGGCTGGCGTTCAAGCACGGCGTGACCGTGCTCAACAGCCCCGGCACCATCGACGCCGACTACCGCGGCGAGGTGAAAGTGCTCCTCATCAACCACGGCCCCAACACGTTCGAGGTCACTCGCGGCGAGCGGATTGCACAACCCATGGCGGCCCGCTACGAGCGCGTGCAGTTCGAAGCGATTGACGACCTCGTGGCCACGGAGCGCGGTGCGGGTGGCTTCGAGCACACAGGGATCGTGTAACGGCTCTGAGATTTACCTAGCTACGCCGTACTAGGTTAAGCAGGACGTACTGGTGCTTTGCATGCAAGCTTCGTCGGTTGGCAAGTGCCCGCTCGGCTCGATCGGCTGCCTTGAGGAAGACGTTTTCTGGGAATGGTCGAAGCAGGAGCGAGGTCGCAACTGCAGTAGGAGCGCTAAACAGCCCGCAGTAGGAGCTCTCTACGTTCCAGCGAGCCGAGTCCTCGATCCGCACCAAGTCAACAGCGCTTAGCGGTCGTTCGTCTTCGGTGCGTGCTTGAGGTGTTAACGAACGAAAAAGCTTCAGGAGCGGATTGTCGAGCAGGGGCTCTTTGAAGAGTGCCCGCCCGCCGGGCTTGAGTACGCGATGCACCTCACCCAGTGCCACGTCTAAGTCGAGGTGATGTAGGATACCGTCACCTACGACGAGGTCGAAGACGCCGTCGTCGTAGGGAAGCATGTGCGCATCACCAACGACAAACCGAAAGTGGCCTGGGTCGTAACCAGCGGCCAGAGCCGCTTGCTCCGCCTCTGCGATGTAGTTCTTGGAGATGTCGATACCGTCCACCGTGGCACCGTGCCCGAGCATCGTGAGGCTACGCTCGCCTCGTCCGCACCCGAAATCGAGAGCATGCCGCCCCTCCAGATTGGCGAGGTAGGCCTCGAGGCTCTCGTGCAGGCGTCGCAGCGAGGGGTAGTTCCAGATATGCGAGAACCGATTTTTCAGCTCAATGCTACGTCCGAGCACATCGTCTTCAGTGTGCGCAGCACGCTCGCGCTCGACACGTGCCTGGATGGCATCGTGCAATTGATTAGCAGACATAGCTGGGTAGGGGGGAGGCGTTCAAGGCCGAGATTATACGAACAGGACCGCGGCCTAGCTAAGCCGTGCCCGGACGAAGAGCGACCGGAAGGGCCCCGTGTTACGCAATTGCTCCGTAGGCCGTCCCAACACCACCTTTGCGATGTTCTTGGGGATCAGCAAGGGGTCGCGGAAGAAGTACGGCATGCGAAGCACCTGCACCACCTCAAAGCCGTCGCGCTCGAACAGGGCGCGCAGGTGCGCCTCGCCTGCGAAGACGAGATGATCTGGAAGGTAGAGCGGATCCGGATAAGCCTCTCGATTGGGCAATTCTGCAGCGTTGCCCGTCACCAGTATGATCTCTCCGCGGTCCTTCAGCTTGGTCTTAAGGTCCGACACAAACGAGAACGGGTCGGGTAGGTGCGAAAAGACGTTGACGAGAGAAATCACGTCGAAGGCTCCGTGGACTTCGCTGAGCGTTTCGGAGGTCACAGGCAATCCACGACGCTGGGCGACACGCACCTTGGGGAGGCATGGGTCAACGCCCTTCACCGACGACCCCTCCGGCACCAAGGCCTGAACGGCTGCGACCAGTTCCCCGAAACCGCACCCTACGTCGAGCCAAGTTCGAGGCCGCGCCGCTAGCTCGCCTCCAGGGTAGAGCTCGCTCAGCCGCTGCTCGAACATGCGCTGCTTCGAACGTCGGAAATTGAGCAACCCGACGCGATCTACAGCACCGCTGTCCGTCGCGTGTAGACCCGTCTGTGCGGCCTCGTCTATAGCATCGGCTGGAGGACGTGGGCTCACATAGATGAAGCCGCATGCAGCGCATTGCTGCGCGCTATAGCCATTATCTCGTGCCCAGAGCTCGCGCTCGGTATAGCCGCAGTTGGGGCAGGCAATGTCCACCGTAGCGATTTCCGTTTTCATCATCATTGACATGGGAGGCCGTAGAGCATGTGCGCGGGCAGTCCGCCTTTATGCTTCTACAGTATGGAAGGCCTTGATATGACGCGGGATTCGGTTCAGTGCTACGAGTGCAGCCTGGAATGCCAAACGTGGCCGCCGATCTGCGCGCTCGCGCCCGGCCATCGCGGCTTGCCACATGGACTCGGCAAAGCGCTCGGGGGCCCAGCCAGCCACGATTTCACGGGAGCGGCGTCCCATAGCAGCCCGGTCTACCGAGGGCCGGGCCAGATCGAGCAGGTGCTCTGCTAAACCTTGCACGTCGTGTGGTTCAAAGCAGAAACCGTTGACGCCCTCCTCTACGAGGTCGGACGCGCACCCAGCGCCGGTGGACACGATTACAGGCAACCCGGCCGCCATGGCCTCATTTACCGCGAGCGCCCACTGGTCCACGAGCGAGGGATGTACGAACGCGCTGGCGCGACCGTAGTAGACCGGCAGCTCTTCGATCTGGCGGAACCCGCAGAACTCGACTCCCTCGATGGTCTCGCGCTTGACTAAGGCTTCCAGGTCGCCACGCAGGTACCCATCGCCGAGCATGAGGAGCCGCCACAGCGGCCCCGGTAATCCCTGCGCAAGACGGCGGTATCGCTGGTAGGCCAGCAACAGTCGGTCGAGATTCTTGCGGGCAATGAAGCGGTTCGATGCAACGAAAAAGGGCGTGTCGTCGGCCAGACCTGGGAGATGGCGATACCGCTCGGGGTGAGCCCGCGCCTCAGCAGCTCCTCGCTCGAAGAAGGCGTTGTCCACAGCGTTGTACTTCGTGAACACGTACGCCTCTGGGATGCCTAGCTTGGTGACGTAGTCGCGTTGCGGTGTGCCTCCGACGATGGCACTGTCGTACTGCTGCACGATTTGGCGTTTGATGTACTCGCGCCAGGCTACTCGTTCTGCGTCGTCCTCTTTGGTGGCCATCATCAAAATCGCGACGCGGCGACGGCGACGGCACCATGCCAACGCGGCGCGAGCGTCCGGGTAGCCGTAGCTCATGATTGCGACCGCGTCTGGGTTAATCTGGTCGAGCACACTCAGGGTACGAGCGTGCATCGTGCTGGGGCGGATCTCGTTGAACACTTCCCTCGGGAATGCCTGGATCCTCTCGAACGGCTCGGCTGCTTCTTCAACACGCCATTCATAGATCGCGTCGTCGCTGGCAGTCTCAAGGCCGATGATGGAGCCGCCTTGCCGATGGGCATGAGCGTGTGTGGCCCGAAGCCGAGCCAAGTGAAGCGGGCCGAAGCGCGGCCACTGAACGCATAACTTCATAGAGGCGGAAGCCAAGAATTAATCCTGTGCAGCAGGGTTATCTCGTCGCTGAATAGCATGACGCCCGCGGACCTGCGTGCCTAGCGTGAACGTGCCCTCTTCTCAGCGAGGAACTGAATACGGCTACCGGAAAGGCACAAGAGGGCATATCATGCTGCCTTTCCTGAAACCCGCAGGCAACGCTTCAGTGCTTCGAAATATATCCTGGCTTGGCGCGGCGAGCTTGCTCGTGAAGCCGCTTTGGTTGTTGTTCATCGTTGCTGCTTGCCCGCGCGTTCTGGGCAGTAGTGATTACGGAGTCCTCAGCGCTTCGCTTGCCTTAGCCGCTATATGCATGGCGTTTGCGGGGCTTGGCTTGGAAGAGCATACCCTGCGCGAAGTTGCCCCCAACCCTGAGCGCTCGTCGGAGTTCTTCAGCACGTTCTTCGCCCTTCGCGGCTTTGTCGTACTCGGATGCTGGCTCGTTATCCTGCTCGTAGCCTTCTTGCTGAATTACCGGGATGGGGCATTCATAACAGCAGCACTCGCTGGCATTTATTTCGCGTCGCTGAACTTGGCGAGCTACTCTCGCACCTTCTTTAGGGCGCGGGAGAACCTTCGTCCTGAAGCGGTCCTTGTTATCATCGAGCGGCTCAGCGTAGTGATCCTGGGAGGCGTCGGGCTTTGGATCTTTGGCACTCCAGAAGCGACCGTGGCAGGCATGGCAATGGGGACCGCCCTCACCGCCCTAGCTACCATTGCTTGGACCGCGCGGTGGTATGCCCCTCTTCGCCGTGACATGATGCGACCCGGACTTGTGCGCGTGTCGCTGCATCACATGGCTCCTCTAGCTATGAAGAGCATGCTGATCGCGTTCTACATGCGCATTGACCAGGTCATGATCGAGGCCATGCTTACGGACTTTGAGGCCGGTCAGTATGGGCAGGCTTATCGGCTGCTCGAATCGCTCAGCCTCGTACCAGCCATCATCGTCCAGGCCGCCCTGTTTCCTCGCCTATGTCGGCTCGCTGGCGCGGGCGAGCTTACCTCCTTCAGACGTGCTGTCCGGACCACACACCTTGGTCTCTTTCTTTTCAGCACGGCTGTCTCGATTTTGCTTGCGTTCATAGGCCCCTGGTTGACGATGACCCTGGCTGGGAGCGACGAGTTTGCTGACGCCGGGTCAGCGCTGCGCCTTCTTGCCTGGACCTACCCACTGCTTTGTGCAAAGGACATCCTCCTCGCAGCCCTCACGGCTCTCCGCCAAGTCCCCCGCCTTGTCTGGGGACTTCTTAGCGTATCTGTAGTGAACGTAGCAGTCAACTCTTACGCGATTCCTACTCTTGGGATACACGGTGCTGTAGGTGCCACCATTCTATGCGAGGGCATACTCGTTGCATTCTATATGTTTTTATATGCAAAATCTATAAACAAAATTGACACGTAAGATCCTATTAATCCAAGAATCCCCCAAGATAGATACAGAGATGAAAATACTGACTGTTGTCCGAGATCTAAATCGAGGAGGCACACAACGCGCCGCTGTAAACTACTCACTCGGCTATGCCCGGGCTGGCTACCACGTCGCCGTATTCGGGTACGACGGCGGAGGGCCTAGGTCACTCACACTAAAGCAGCATGGCATCAAGGTATTCGAACTAGACCGGCATACGCCTGAGGCCTACGAGCGTATCGAGAAGTGGAACCCAGATCTCATCCATATTCACCGCACCGGATATCCAGATAAAGCAACCGGCGAAGTAATCTCTAGGCTCAAGAAGCCAAAAGGGCGAAATCGACCCGTTTTAGAGACCAACGTCTTTGCCCGTGCCGACCATACACCAGCTGGTAAGCTCATTGACGTTCACCTTCATCTCTCTGAATGGTGTCTATGGAAGTGGTCAAAGTGGGCTCGAGGTATGCGGCCTTCTCCTCTTGGGGTAGTCATCCCCTATGCGGTAGACCCCACGCACTTTTTCCACGATCCGGAAGGCAGACGATCGTTTAGACAAGCACACGACATCCCAGAACATGCCATTGTTTTCGGACGCGTTGGGCAACGCTCAGTCTGGAAGTGGTCCACAGCTATGTTCGACGCTTTCGAGCAAGCTGCTTCGACACATTCTACAATCTACCTTGTAGTCGTAGGACTCCCCGAGGAGCTTCGCTCTCGCATGAATGCTCTTCCGGCATCAATACGAGAGCGCGTTCGCGAAGTAGGCTATTTAGACGGGGATGATAAATTACGAGCTTGCTATAGCTCGTTTGATGCCTTTCTTCACACTGCTGAGATCGGCGAAAGCTTTGGGATGGTACTTGCCGAAGCCATGCTCTGCGCGTGTCCAGTGATTACCCAAAGCCGGCCCCTGCGTGACAACAGCCAGCTCGAAGTAGTTCAACATGGCATAGGAGGCCTTGTAGCCGCCAATACCGAGGGGCTAGTCGGGTCAATGAATCAGTTCATCGAAGATGGGGCACTGAGGCGAAGCATGGGCCAAGCTGGGGCCCAGAGTATCCGTGAACGCTTTGCGCTCCCCGTCGTCATGAAAAACCTGACGCGCATTGTTGAGGTGATCCGGGGGGCTGCGTCTTCTCCCAGCCTGCGTCAGCAGTTGGAGCTTGATCCGATGTTGACCACCACGGTTCCCGACTCGCGCATCAAGCAGCTTCTCAGCCATGCTCTTGGAGACTCCTCACTGCGGGAATCTTTGCTCCTGCCCCTCGTGCACAATCCGCTGGCGTATCGAGCATGGCAAGCTATCAAGCGCGCGAATGAGTGAATCCTGCCCGACGGCGTCGCTTTGAGCGCGTACAGTACGCCGAGGATACCTGGTGCGAAGAGCGGTGACTGTTAACCGACGTGACTCGCTTGCTGGTAACGGACTCCTGCTAGGAGCGCGCACACGTACATGATTGCGTAGTTCCCGTCGGGTGGGATGAGGAGGGCTTCCGTGGTAGCAGCCAATGCGATGGCTGGCAGTGCTACCACGCATGCCAGGTTTACTGCCCGGTCGAAACCGGCTTGCTTTGCCCGTAGTGCGCGAATTCCCCCGGTAAATGACCCACCTAGCAGCAGCAGAACACAGCCGAGTCCTACTAAGCCGTGCCGATAAAACACTCCGATATAGGTACTATGCGAGAAATGCTTAACCTCGGTGTAGCTATAGATAATGTTGTAAAATGAATATGGTACACCAAATCCACGTCCAATCAGTGGACTATCCATACTCGCCACAAGCGCCGTACGCCACTCATAGAGGCGATTGATGAATGAGATATCGCTCGACGCAGCACTTCCGATAGAACCGAGGCGGCTAGAGAGGCCCGACAGCACAACAGTAGCAAGGTCGTTAAGGAGGAAAACGGCTGCTACTGACAGGACCACGAATGAGAGGACTCCAAACCCAACCATCCGCATACGCTCTCTCCAGGAAGCGAGAACGAAGAGCACTCCCATGGCAAGCATTACAGCTAACCAGATCGTCCGGCTCTGTCCGACAATGATTCCAGCAAACGGAATGGATGTAAATATGAATCCAAGTATGCGCTGCCGCCAGGTTGTGCAGTAGATCAATACGAACACAAGACCTCCAATCATCCCGAGCATGAGCAAGCGCTCATTCTGCCGAGTCGAGCGGTTGGTTGCAATCTGCCAAAGAGCCTCAGCGTCTCCGAGTGCCTGAAAGTACCAGATAAAGTTACGCAACGAGACAAACGCGACTACTCCCGAGAACACAACCACCATAACCTTCAATCCGTTTGGATTCTCACGAATAACCCACTTAATCGGGAAGTAGAAGGCAAGGATGCAGACGGATCGCCACTGACTTATGGCGACAGTAACATCAGCACCAAAAATGAATATGAGTGGTAGTGAGGCTGTTAGAAATATCAAGAAGAAGATGACGACGCGATCAACCCAATCGATAACGACAGGCAACCTACAGGCAAAGCGAAGCGCATACCAGGCTGCCAGGAAGGTGAGGTAGTATGCTGTAAAGGCGAGCTCGAGGATGCTGATGCCCTCCGTGTAGTCCAGAATCAACACGAAGCCGAACAGCACCACGGCTAGATGTGCAAGTGGATGCCGTATCAGCCAGAGAATTCCACCTAGGCCTACCAGGACCACCGGGAACACTGGAAGCCACGCAGGCACAAGCCACGCTGCCGCGAACAGCACGCACACTAGCAAGCTGTAAACTGCCTCCGGGGCATACTGAAGCCAGTTCGCTTTCCCTTCTACACGCACGCGGTTGTACAAACTAGATCGTGGTGCTGGACACGACGGTTTTGGCAAACGCCGCGATCTGCCTCCTCTGTCGGGCGCGCCGCACGGTCAATGCTATGAACACATCAAGGGGGATGCGGAACGCTGCGAAGCGGCTGCTTAGAGCCGCTGACGGAACTCAGGGAGCATGCGACGCCACCATACGCGCGCGAGGACCAACGCCATTGCCAACATGAAGGCCGAGAGCGTAATGACAATCACGAGAATCGCTCGCTTCGGCTTCGCTTTACGCACCGCTGGGACCGCAGGATCGAGCACTTGGACAGCCACCCGGTCACGCTCCTCCTCGAACCGAGCCTGCTCGTAGAGAGGCTGTACGACTTCGAGGATGGCCGTCTGGGTCAAGATTTCCTGGTAGTGCCGAGCGTACTCCGAAGCGACCTCGGGAAGCGCATCAAGCGCGACCGGCATGAGGGCATCACTCCCACTTAGCAATTGGGCCTGGGCCCGCTCGGCTGCACGGACCAGTTCACGAGCGGCCTGCACCTGAGGGTTATCAGGACCTAGTTGGTTTCGGAGCGCCTCATACTGGATCTCCGCTTCGAGCGCGCTCGCCCGCTGCGACGCTAGCGTCTGGATGAACCCTTCGGCCTGCATGGGCAGCTCGAGCACACCGCGCTCTTCCTGAAACCGCCGCATAGCTACACGCGCCGTGTCCATGTCTGTGAGGGCCTGCCGATACCGCTCTTCGACATAGCGTCGGTAGCTCGCAGCATCTTCGGTAGCCAGGGTTGCATTGATCCGATTGAGTTCAGCCACCATAAAGTTGGCAATCTCCGCTGCCCGATCGGGTTCTCGGTCAAAGGCTCCGACCTCGAGATAGAAGAACTCCAGGTCTACCTCGAACGCAATCTGGTTGCGTAGCTCATCAAGCGCAGCGGCCTCCGGGTGCTCGTCGTCTTCGAGTTCATAGACGGAGACTAAATCGAACGTGGCGACTGTGTTCTCAAGGACAGACCGGCTCGTGAGGATGGCGAGGTACCGAGTGTAGTCTCCGCCACCACCGCCCAAAAGGGACGACGCTAGCGACGAGCCATTGAGCAGGCCAGATAGCCCCCCCCCTATCCCACCGGACGGAAGCAATACCCGCGCCGACGAATAGTACCATACGGGAAGCAGTAGACTCACCACAATGGCTAGCACTGCGGAGAGCACCGTAGCTCCCACGATGAAACGCCCTCCTCGCAGTACGGCACGAGCATACTCCCACAGGGGCTGGCTCGATGGAGAAGAGGACGGCCTCCTAGCCCCCGGTGGATCCACGTAGGTGACCTGTTCCATGTCGCTACTAATTGTTTGAACGATCGAGAACCAGCAGGATCGTTGCCACCGTCGACGCTGCCGTGAGCGCGGTGCGGACGACATCAAGAGCAAAGCTGCGCCGGTCGCGCGCCTCTTGGCGCTCGAGTTGCTCGAGTTGGATGGCAAGCTGCTGCTGCTGCTCTGTCTCGGGGCGAGGGGCACGATTGACAAAGACCCGGTCTCCAGGCTGAATCGTCGCCTCGCTGGCAGGGAGAAGCTCCCCTGTCACCGCATCCGCGACAAACACGCCCTCTGCTCCTGGGCCAAGCCCGCCCGCGGCGTCGAGGTAGTACGTCGCCCCTTCTCCAGGCACGTGTGGTACGAACCCTGGACGACGCACTTCGCCGACCACCTGTACGACGGCTTCGCCCGACGGCATGAGCAGCCGGTCTCGGTCTCGGAGCACGATCGGCGGACTTCCCTCTGCGAGCGTTTGCGGGGTCAGCGAAATCCGCTGATACTGCCCGAGCGAACGTTGGAGGAAGCTCTGACTAAGCACGTCGAGTTCGCCCAGCCGCGCAGCATCACGGACGGGATAGAACAAACCGTCCTCCGTACGAAAGCGGCGCTCTAATACGGCCAAGCGTGGCATGGCCTCGGGCCGTAGCCCGCCCGCCATCGCCAGGAGTTCTTGCACGCTCGTTTCCCCCACCCGAATGGGATACGTCCCGGGGAAGAAAAAAGCACCCACGGCTTCTGCCGTGCCCGCCGTCACGTCCTGCGTGACGAGATAGATCTGAGCTCGCGGCCGTACCACAGGGGTCGTGTCCGCGCGTAAGTCGGCCACATCGAGGGTGATGGTTTCGGGGCGACCGTCCGCGCCAAGCTGAGTTAGCCGAACCGCCTGCACTTGGTCCAGTGCCCCCGGGCCCAAGGCCAGTTCTGCCAGGTCTAGCACGGTATCACCAGCACGATGATCATGAACCTGGCTCTCGATGAGATCTCCATCGATGTGAACGCCTTCGACGTCCGTGGCAAACAGCGGCAGGTGAACCGCGTCGCCGTCGCGAAGGTAGGGATTGAAGCGTGTATCCCCGGTGGCGTAGTAGCGCATCAGATCGATACGGCTGCGCGATCCGTCTTTGTGCACCACCAGCACGTTGCGCAGCGCTGGGAGCGACTCTTCTGGAGCTTCCATCAGCGAACTACCTAAGCCCACTTCCTCAACGGGCGCAGTCACTACCTCGGCTGTCATGTTGGCCGGGACCCGAATGAAGGTTTCCCCTTCGCGCAGACCTCCCTGGTTGCGGAGCGCGAGAGGCGAAACCCCATCCAAGGCTGCTCTCAGCGCATCTTCCACGCGAGCTACCGGCCCCACTAACCAGCGTCCAGGCTCAGGCACGGCCCCAGACACGTGAACGAAGAACTGGCGTGGGGAACTCAACGTCACGTTCGTTGGGACGTTGCGGTACGCCTGGCTCAGCGCTGCGCGCACATCCGACTGCACCGCCTGCAAGGTTTTCCCATCAGCCTCAAAGGCACCTAGGCTGGGAAATACCAGCAGACCGTCGGCCGACACGGTAGCACTCTGCACGACCGGAATCCCTCCTCCCGCCGAGATGGTGAACACGTCGCCGGGCCCTACGATATAGGCCGACGGTTCCAGGGCTCCTTCCAGAGCGATGGCTGCGCCAGGGCCGCCTCCGCTTGCCGCAACCTGTTGCGCCACTCGGTCGCGCAAGCTACCCTCGAGCCCCTGCGTCTGCCCAGGCTGAGCCGCCAAGCAGGCTAGGGCCGTGACCAGAAGGGCTGGGCCCAGTCGAATTGAGTCTCTGGCGCGCAAAGCTGTAGTCGAAGGTGGTGGTGGTAGAGCGGCGGAAACTACCCTTCGCGCTCACACGTGGCAATGCATCCGCAGAAAACCCACATCGCCGCACTCAGAACGAAGCCACGTGCCGCTGGAACATCGACAAGGCACGTGCGACGGCTTGATCCATGTTGTAGTACTTGTAGTCAGCGAGGCGCCCGGCAAAGAGGACGGTGTGGAGGCGCTCTCCGTCGTCGGCATAGCGCGCGTAACGGGCGCGATTTTCCTCAGCCGGAACGGGGTAGTACGGCTCGTTGGTACCCGGCTCGTGGGCTTCCGGGAACTCTCGGGCCACGGTCGTCCCGCCGACCTGCTGGCCTGTCGCGTGCTTGAACTCAGTCAAGCGTGTAAACGGGACATCAAGAGCAGGGTGGTTGACCTGTGCGACGGATTGCGTGACGCCGCCGTCTCCCAACGCCTCGGCGGGCGTGTGCTCGAACTGAAACCGGAGACTGCGATAGGGCAGCGGTCCGTGCGCGTAATCGAAGAATGCGTCGATGGGGCCCGTGTAGATGAGCCGGTCGAAGCGTGCGGCTTCGCGCGCCTCTGCGAAGGCTACGCCGGTCTCGAGGTCGATGAGGGGGTGGTCGAGGACGCGCCGGACCATCGCGGTGTAGCCGTCGCGTGGAAGCGCCTGGAAGCGGTCCTGGAAGTAGCGGGCGTCGTGACTCACGCGGACGGGGACGCGGGCGGTGACGTGGGGCCCGAGTTCCTCGGGCGTGCGGCCCCAGTGCTTCAACGTGTAGCCGTAGAAGACGCGCTCGTAGACGAAGTCGGCGAGCACGCGCAAGTCGGGATCTCCGGCCTCGCGCAGCTTAAGGATCGGCACGTTGGCGTCGAGTCCGTACGTCGCGATCAGACGTGCTTCGAGCCGCGCAGCCTGCGCTTCCGGGAAGAGCGCACACAGCGACGTGAGGTTGAAGGGCACGGGGGCGAGGCGCTCTATGCCGTCGTGGTCGGCAATGCGCCCGAGAACCCGGTGCTCGTAGGGGTGCCAGTCGGTGAACTGCGAGAGGTAGCGGACGACCGCGTCGCTGTTGGTGTGGAAGAGATGCGGGCCGTAGCGGTGGACGCGCACGCCGTATTC
>JBCDFO010000007.1:0-38102 GCA_039177895.1 Bacteroidota bacterium | reverse complement strand
CCGAGCGCGTAGGCCGCCACGTGGTCGAGCGCGTCGGCCTCGGCGATATGCTTGCCGCCCCGCCCGATCACGACCACGATCTCGACTTCGTGGTGGACGTTCTCCGACATCGCCGGGATCACGACAGCGCCGCCCGAGGGCACGAGCGCGGTGGACGGCTTGAGGAAGACAACGGGCGCAGTGGGCAGGTCGGAGCCGCCCATCTCGCGGACGTGCGCGGCGTAGTTGCGACCGATGCAGAGGACTTTGCCGGGGCGGACGGCCGTGCCGTCGGGAAGGGTGAGCGTCATGGGAGAACGAGCAGCGAGCGAAACGAGCCCGTCAAGCTACGTCGCACTCCGCTACTAGCGGCACTCACGAAGGCGGCGCTCCGTAGACGGCCTCGTAGGCCCGGATGACGCGCTCCTCCTCGTAGGACACGACGCGCTCCAGGCGCACCACGCCGTCGGTGAAGCGCCCGCGCTCGACGTGGTGCCGCGCCCGCACCCGCACCGTGACGAGCTTGTGGTCCGTCGGCCCCGCCACCGGCAAGTCGAAGGCGCTCTCGTGGACGTACTGCACCGTCACCGCGACCTCGAACGGGACCGTCTGGCCGTTGCGCAGCTCGAACGGGACGGGCTGCCACACGGCGATCCCGTTGATGAGGCTGTGCGCGTCGTCGAGGTCGTCGCAGCCGGGGTCGGTCCACGGCTCGGCGAGCGGGCACCCGTAGAGCTTCCCCGAGGGCACCGCCCGCCCGAACTCACCGGCCGGCGAGAAACTGCTAGCGTCGGCGGGCATCCCATAGTGGTGCACCTCCGACGGCGTCGAGCGCTCGTCGAAGGCCTTGGCGGCCAGCACCTCCATGGTATGCAGCGCCACGCCCGCCGCCATCATCTCGATCTCGGCGTCGAGCATGTCGTCGTCGGTGGCGAGGAGGGAGCGCTGCTGGTTGAGCGACAGCGTGCCCGTGAGGGCGAGAGCGAGTAGGGCGAGGAGCGTCTGCGGCATAGCAATGGGGATTTATGATTGGTGATTTTTGATTTATGCGATTGGCCACAAAGCCCACAATTAGCAAAATGTATAGCGAAACGCAGAGGCTTTGATAGCTCCCCTCCCCGCGAAGCGAGGGCAGGCCTGGACAGGAGGGGCTGGGGGTGGTCGATCATCGAGCTTCGGTCGGCAACCCCCTCTGACTCCCCCTGACCAGGGGGAGAACTTCTTAGGTGGCCTCTCAACGCCACTGAATACAGCTGTAGCAACGAAGTAACCAATCGAAAATCTCAAATCCCTAATCGAAAACTTGCTGTCTTTCCGGCGCGGGCGCTGTGTGCGGACGCCCGCGCCGCTGGCGGTTCAGGAGAACTCGGTCAGGAGGGCACGATGGGCGCGAGCGACACCTCGACGACCTGGTCGCTGAAGTCGGGGCGCGAGCCGTAGTCGCGGAGCGTGCGGTAGCCGAGGTCGTCGTCGTCGGGCCAGCCGTTGCCGTCGTAGCCCTCGATCTTCGTCTTCTGGAGGCTCGACGAGCGGCTCTTCGTCAGGTCGGGGTCGTCCCATTCGAGGCGGTGCTGGTCCTCCCAACCGATGCGCCAGCGCTGGTCGTCGGTGGGGTGCTGCTCCACCATCGCCCAGATGGACTCCTCGGTAAGGGTCACGTAGGGCTCGTAGCGCTCCATCGCGTAGTGGGCGTGGTCGAAGAGGGTGGCGTCGTAGGTCGCCATGAAGGTGCCCTCCTCCGAGCAGTTCTGATCGACGGAGATGAAGAGGTTGAGGCGCGTGCCGGTGAGCAGCGTCTCGCTGTACGTCTCGCTGGCCCCGTCGCGGCGATTGCCTGGCGCGAAGAGCATGACGGGCGGCAGCGCGAAGTAGCCGTCGCCATCCACGTCCGGCGGATCGCCCACCTGGCGATGCTCCTCAGGAACGACGCGCTCGAGCCAGACGGCCGAGCAGTAGCCCGCCATCGACTCGATGAACTCGACCGAGAGCAGGCTCGGCTGCTTGACGGTGAGCACCTGGATGCGGTGCTCGTCGTTGATGTCGTGCTGCGCTGCGCCGTAGAACCCGGTCACGTGGATGTCGAGCGCGTGGCCGTCCTTGAGCGTGGCATACGCCTCGTAGGTGCCACCCTGGTGCGTGCCGGTGCGCTTGCCGAAGCGGTCGGGCTCGCCGGAGGGCGTGCGCCCGTTGAGGTTCGCGAGCGCTGCGTCGAGGTCGGCCCCGCCGTCCCGGACGAGCGAGAGGGCGACGTTATGCGCCGACCGCGCGATCTCGCGGGCGAGGACCTCCTCCTGGTACGACGCCTGCGTGCGGCGCGTCTCGGTGGCCGATTCCTGAGTCTGGTAGAGCGAGGCCCCGCCGAAAAGCGTGACGGCGGCCACGACGAGAAGTAGTGCCTTCCCCATGGGTCGATGTGTGCGTGTGGAGAGGTGAACGAGGACGCGCTAGGCGTCGCGCAGGGCGAGGGTCGTCGCCCAGTGGAGTTCCCGGAACCGGCCGATCCGCCCGCGTTGCGGCTGGGCGAGCGAAAAGGCGAGGCGCAGGAAGTGAGTCGAGGCGGGGTCGGAGGCGGGCTGCCCGAGGCGCGTCAGCGGCACGACGTCGAAGTAGGTCAGCGTCGCGGGGCCGAGGCCGCCCGTCTGCCAGGGCGTCGTCCAAGCGGGCGTGCCGCCCTGCATCGCCGCCTCGCGCGTGGCGCGGACGAGCTGGTAGCGCTGGACCGTCGTGTCGGCGTACGCCTTCGTGTCCGTCACGACGAGGTCGTAGCGGACGTAGACGCGCGTCGTGTCGAGCGTGAGGCTGACAAGGTCGCGGTGGAACTCGAAGCCGACGGTCTGCCCGCCCGCTCGGGACGGCAGCGTGAAGCGGGCGGGCGCGTCGGCTCCCTCGGCGAGCGCAGCGAGGTCGTCTTCGAGCCAGGTCGCGAAATCGAGCGATTGGGCCTTGGCCTGGTAGAGCCCGGCCTGATCGACCTTGGCTTCGGTCAAGCGCGTCGTCATCGCGGTGACGATGAAGAACACCGTCGAGCCGATGAGGATGGCGGTGAGGTGGTCGTGGAAGAAGGTCATGGCTGGGGTCGGGTAGTGGCGACCAGGAGCGAAGAACCTTGCGACCAGCCGTGGGTGAGGCGTCTGTGTCGGGTTGAGTCTCACCAAGTATCCCAACAATGAGACGCGCGCCCAACCGAATCCCGCTCACCGACCGGCTTTGTCCACGCCCGTCCACACCTATCCTGTTTGAACCCGAGGCGTGCGTGTTCGCCGTCCTCTAGACGCGCACGAGCATCTCAAACAACGCCATGAGCGTCGCCTCGGGGTCGGTCGTGCGGCCGCTGTGGACGCGCGAGCACTGCACCGCCGCCGAGCGCGGGGCCGTGAGCCAATGGAACCGCTCCGACGGCGGGTACCGCCCGATCACGCCAGTGCCGTCGCACACGGACGCGTAGGCGCGGAGCGACCCGTCGAGCAGCGCAGGCGGCAGCATCCCGAGCCCGTCAAGGACATGCGGCGTCTCGTGGCAGACGACCCGTAGGAACCGCGCCTGCCGCGCGTGCACCACCACGCCCACGTTTACGAACGCGCTGCGTGCCACCGACGGCACGACCCGCACGACGGCGTAGTCGTAGTCCACCCAGCGGGGTCCCGTCTCAGGAACACTCATCGGCGGTAGGGCAGCGCGTCCGTGTCTGCCCCGGCGGCCTGCGCGCGGACGGCCTCGGCGGCGAAGGCGCGCGGGGCCATGAGCCGCGCCTCGAACCACGCGAGGTAGGCCGCGCGGTTGGCGTCGGCGCTCGCGAACGGCGGCGTGCGGCCCTCGGGGGCGTCCATCAGCAGCGCGTCCGGAACGGCGTCGAGCGTCGCGCGCAGCGTGGCCGCGTCCAGCAGCGGAGCCAGGCGCTCGTCGGCCGCCGCGATGTCGCCTGCGACAGGCAGCAGCACGTGGTCGCGAATGGGCACGAATGGCGCCCGGGCTTTCTCTTCGACCGTGGCCTCCCACGTGTCCGTGCCCCAGGCGTGGTGGACATACAGCGCCGCGCCGTGATCGATGAGCCAGAGCGATGGCCTGTCGTGCCCCGCCTCCTGCGTGAGGAGCAGGTTCGGGTTGCGCGCCGTCCGGTCGATGTTGGTCACGAGCGCGTCGAGCCATACGACGGCCGCCGCCGTCTCCGGATCGACCACCTCTGCATCCACGTCGGGCAGCGCGGCGTCGTAGGTGAACGCCCCGTCGAGGTAGCGCAGGCCGACGTTGAGGCCGCGGCTGCCTTTCAGGATGTCCTGGATCTCGGGGTCCGGTTCCGTTCGCCCGAAGGTCTCGCCGAGGTCGACCAGTGCGAGGTCGGGGACGAGCAGTCCAAGGCGCTGCGCGAGGTGCCCCACGATGAGCTCGGCGACCAGCGCCCGTGCCCCCTGCCCTGCCCCGCGAAACTTGGCGACGAAGAGGCCGCCCGGCGTGCCATCGGGCCGCGCCGTGTCGAGGATGGCTGGGAGCGAGCCGCCCTCGCGCAGGGGCGTCACGTAGCGGGTGGCCTGCAGCAGCGGCAGCGGGCCAAGCGAAGACGGGCGGAGCGGAAACGACATCGGTGGGCGGGCAAGCGTACGGGCGTCCCAACCAGATGCTCAGGGGCCCGGTTTCTCACACGGCCGGTGTTTCTTGCGCGGACCCGGTTTCTTGCGCGGACGGTCCGATTGTCGCACCTTCCCGCACCGACGCGGTCCCTGACCCCGCGCCCTCCCCGAACCCGGGGAGGCAGCGCGCTCCGGCGGTGTGCACCTTACGGGTGCCTTGCTGTCCCGCTTCGGAGCCACCTACAACGCCCTCCTTCTTCCTGCTCGTGCGTATTCCCCTGCGTGCGCTCCTTTCGCTGCTGGTCTTGCTCGGGCTCTCGCCGAGCGGGTGGGCGCAGCCTGCGCCGTCGGACGCGACCAAGCGCGTGCCGTTCGCGTTCGAGATCGTCCGCACGGGTGCAGCCCAGGGGGATTCGATGGCCGTCACGGTGCGCGGGACTGCGCTAGAGCGCCTGGTCCCCGATGGCCTCGGCGTGGTCTACAGCACACCCACGGCAAACTCACGAGCCGCGACCGCAGGCAAGCCCCTGGTGCTGGGTACCGCCCGGCTGGTCAACGTCGCGGGCGAGGAGGCGGAGGTCATGCTCCGCCCGCGACGTCCAGGCGATAAGCAACTGTTACCCCGCACGGGCGATGTCGTGGCCCTACCGATCCGCGTGCCGCGCTCGACCTACGAGGGCTACTTCCTCCAGCACCTGCAACTGGGCATCACGCTGACCGACAGCAGCGAGGTACCCATCGCCACACCCCAGACGATCTTCGAGCTGCGCGGGGAGGCGGACGAGTTGCGCCTCGTGGCGACGCTCGTGGCGGGTCTGCGAGCGGCGGGGGCAAGCCTCCTCGCCCGCATCGACGGCGGTGAGGTGCTGCCCGAGGTCGTGGTGACGCCGCTCCCGCGTGGCCTCTACGCAGGGCGGCGGCCCGTCGATGTGCTGGCTGGGGCGACGGAAACCGACGTGCTGCACCTGCTCGACTACCTGGAGGACTACCCCCAGCAACTCGTCGGCGCCCGCCTCCAACTCGCTTCGATTCTGCTCGTCTGGGTGAGTGCGAATGCTCCCCTGGGCGAGCGCTCGCTGCGGACGCTGCTCGCCGAGGCTCCGCCCGCCGCCCTGGACTCGCTGGTGGAAGCCTACGCAGGCGACCACGACGCCGCCTTTCTGCCGACGTGGCGCTCGGAGGCCCACGCGGCGCGCGACCAGGAGCGCTTCGAGGACGCCTACTTCCTCTACGACCTCAACCTGCGCATCGCGCGCACCCGATCCGGGGCCGTGTGGCGCAAGCAGGCCCAACTGGCGCGCCAGGACCTCAACGCCCTCGTGAACCGGCTCGCGGACAACGCCGACCGGCACCTCAGCGCGAACCGTCCCGCGAAGGCGCTCGAGACGACCGTGCGCGGGACGCTACTCTTCGAGAAAGCCTTCGAGACGGGCACGGCGGGGGTCTCCAGGTCGGACGCAGGACGGCTATGGTATGCGCGCGGCCTCGCCCTGCACGCGCTCCAGCGCCTCGACGAGGCCCGCGCCGCCTACGACCTCGCCTACGACTTTTACGGCACGGCCGGTACCAAAAGCGGACTGCAGGCGCAGAGCCGCATCCGGACGCGCACGGCCTCGCTGGAGCGCGAACGCGGCTTCTTCCGTGCAGCCCGCAACGCCTACATCGAGGTGGCCGTCCGCGCCGCGTTCCTGGACGACCTCGAAGGCGAAGCTGATGCCCTTGACGAGTTGGGCTACGTCATGCAGCAGCTCGGCTTCCCCCGCCTCGCGCTCGCGCACTGGCGCAAGGCCGCGTATCTCCACCGGCGCAGCGGCGTCCTGACCGACGTAGGCTACTCGCTCTCGGCCACCGGGAGCGCCCTCTGGACGCTCGGGCAGCGCGACGACGCCATCGCCGCCCACCAACAGGCCATCGGCGTGCGCTCCAAGACCGGCGACCTGCCCGGCGAAGCCTACTCGTGGGTGCAACTCGGCGGACTCTACGGCGAGAGCGGCAACCCCACCGCGGCCCTCGACGCCTACGCCCGCGCCGACAGCCTCTACGCCAAAGCCGACGACACCTCGGGACAGGCTAGCGTGCGCAGCGTCCGCGCCTCGGTCTTCTTCAACCAGGGGGACTACGTCCGCGCGCTACCGCTCTACCAGGAGGCGCTCGACGGCTACACCACCGCCGGAGACCGCACCGGCAGGGCAACCACGCTCAACCAACTCGGCGACACCTACACCGGCCTCCGGCGCTATCGCGACGCACTCGCCCACTACGAGGACGCCCTTGAGCTCCGCCGCGCCATCGGCGACCGCAGCGGCGAGGTTCAGGACCTGGCCGACCTGGGCACGCTTGCCTCCGAGGGGCGCTATGACCGCGTCGCCGCCGACCGCTACTTCCAGACGGCGCTCGCGCTCGCCCAGCGCACCGGCGACCGGGGCGGGGCCGCGCTCGCCCAGGGCTACTACGGGCGCTTCCTCCAACAGGCCGGCCTCTTCGACGAGGCCCAGGCTGCCCTCGACGACGCGCTCGGCTACTGGGTCGCCGCCGACAACCGCCAGGGCGAAGCCTGGACCCGCATCGACCTAGGGGCGCTTGCGGAGTTGCAAGGCGACTTCGCCGGAGCCTTCGAGCAGTACCGCACCGCGCTCGCCATCGCCGAGGCCACGGGTGACCGCGCCCGGCTCACCGTGGCGCTCGTGCGCGAGGGCGACCTCCTCGCCACGCTCGGCCGCTTCGACGAGGCGGACACGCTCCACGCCCGCAGCCTCGCCGTGAGCGACGACATCCAGAACCTCTGGGGCCAGGCCAACGCCCACCTCAGCCTCGGCGGCGTCGCGCAGGCGCGCACGGACTACCGCGCCGCTCTCGACCACTTCGCCCGCGCCGACAGCCTCTACGACCGCGTCGGCAGCGACCTCGCCCGCGCCGCGCCCATCAACAACCGGGGCCTCGTCTTCCTCGCCCAGGGCGATTACGACCGCGCGCTCGCGGCCTTCGACGAGGTTCGCGCGCTCTACCGCGCCGCGAACTTCGAGGACCAGAACGTCCTCATCGCGGAGCAGAATCGGGTGCGCGTGCTACTGGAGCAGGAGCAGTGGGACGAGGCCCTCGCTGGCAACCAGCGGGCGTTCGCGCTCGCCCAGTCCTTCGGACTTGACCGGCTCACAGCCGTCAGCCTCTACCACCAGGGGCGGCTGCACCTGGAGCGCCCCGGCGGCGATCCGGCACTGGCTCAGGACGCCCTCCAGCGCGCCGTCGTCCTCGTGGAGGCGACGGGGGAGCAGCTTCGTCAGGCCGAATACCTCGGCTTTCTGGGGCAGGCACGCCTCGCAGCGGGCAACGTGGGTGGAGCCGAGACGGCGCTCACGCAAGCCATCGCGCTCGCCGACGCGCTCGGCACCCCCCAGTACGTCTGGGAGCCCACCTACACCCTCGCGCTCGTCCGCGAGCAGCAAGGGCGCGACGCGGAGGCTGTGGCTGAGCTGCGCCGCGCCGTCGAGGCGATGGAGGCCGTGCGCAGCCGCGTCGTTGGGGGCGAGGAGGCGCAGCGGCGCTTCGCCCAGGGCGGTCCCAAGGTGCGGGTCTACGAAGCCCTCGTGGCCGCGCTCCTGGAGCAGGGCCAGACCGAGGACGCCCTCGCCTACCTCAACCGTAGCTACAGCGACGACCTCCGCGCCCAGTTCGACGGCTTCGTTGCCAGCGCCGACGAGGCCGAGACAGCGCGGCTGCGTGAGGCCCGCGTCGAGCTTGACCAGCTTGCCGCCCAGCAGGCACGCGCCCTGGCCAACGACCGGACGGAGCAAGCCGAGGCCTTCGCCGCACGCCTGTCGGTCGCCCAGACCGAGTACCGCGCGCTCCTCACCGAGGAGATCCGCACCAACCCGATGCTGCGCGAGCGCCTCCCCGAGACGGCGAGCAGCATCCAGGGCAGCCACAGCCGCCTCGACTCCACGCTGGCCGTACTGACGTACCTCGTTGGCGAGGAGCGCCTCTTCCTCTTCGTCGCGACGCGGGACACGGTCGTGGCGGAGGTGCTGCGGGTGTCCGTGGACGAGGTGCGTGGGCTCGTGCGCGACTTCCGCAGTGCCATCGCGACGCCGACCGAAGCGGCTCAGGTGCGAAGCGGCAGCCTCGGCGGCGGGGCGCGCACCCCCGACGCCACGCGCTACGCCGCGACGCGGCGTCAGCTCTTCGACCTGCTCATCGCGCCCGCGCTGCCGCGCCTGGACGGCCGCTCCCGCCTCGCCATCGTCCCGAACGGGCCGCTCTACGACCTCCCCTTCGCCGCCCTCCCGGCCCCCAGCCCAGACGGGACGGCCGCCCCTGATCGCTTCCTCGTCGAGGACCGGACGCTGTTCTATATCCCCAACCTCAGCGTGCTCCGCTCCGACGGCCTCGCGGACGTCCCCATCCGCATCCGCGCGTTCGGCAACGCCGCCACGGACTCGCTCGCCGCGCTGCCGTTCGCCGAGCAGGAAGTCGAGGTGCTGCGCCGCCTCTATCCCGACTCTGCGAAGGTGTTCTTGGGCGAGGCCGCCACGGAGACGCAGGTCAAGACGACCTCGGGCGCCCATACCGTGCTGCACCTCGCCACGCACGGCGTACTGGCCTACCCCTTCGAGCGGTCGTTCCTGGCCCTCGCGCCCGACGGCACGGAGGACGGCCGGCTGACCATCGACGAGATCTGGGGAAGCCGCCTCGGCGCGTACCGCCTCGTCACGCTCTCCGCCTGCGAGTCGGCCCTCGGCGACACGGACGTCTCGAACTGGCCGATCAACCCCGCGCTCTCGTTCCTCGACATCGGGGCCCAGGCGGTCGTGGCCTCGCTCTGGAAGGTGGACGATGCCGCCACGAGCACGCTCATGCAGGCGTTCTACACCCGCCTAGCCGACGGCGACACCGCCGCCGCTCTCCGCGACGCGCAGACGGCACTCCTCGCCGACGAGGCCACGCGGCACCCCTACTACTGGGCTCCGTTCGTGCTCCTCGGCGACGACCAGTAGGGACCCTGGAGCCCGTGCGCCATCCTTGGCTAGGGCCTGTCTGAGATTCGGTCTCTGGGCTGCACCTTGTCCCGAAAACCGCTGGCTGCATTCCGCTGCATCGCCGTAGCCCTGCTACGGCTGCTTTACTGCGTGAACCTCCGGTTTGCGCGCCTCGCCAGCGCCTTCCCGTCCTTCGGTTCGCCTGCATGTATCGAATCTCAGACAAGGCCTGGGCAACCGGGTGTTTAGTTTCGGTTAAGGTAGTTTTCCCCCTTGCCGAGCCTCAGGCATTCCCCTACTCTCCAGCCCAAGCTGGGTTAGTTGCCCTCTCAGACGCCGTGATTCGCCGCGTCCGCAGGGTGCAGCTATCCCGGCACGCGGCTTGATCGTGCTGTGTTTGCGGGCCCTCGCCTCCCAGTGTGAGGGATTCACAGAACGACAGGCTCCCTCCAGTGACGTCCGCGGCCGAGCAGCAGCACGGCGGCGAACGTCGGGCTTCCTGTATGACGGTACTTGCATGACGGCTTTACGCAACGCCGCGATGGCTCCCGCCATCGCCCTCGTCTCCGCGTTCCTCCTGCTCGACTACCTGCTCTACCTCGTCTCGGGGTACGACGGGTTCTCGCTCACGGTCGCCTCCGGCCTTGCACTGATCATCCTGCTCGCGACCGGGCGCGACGCCATCTCTCCGGTGCTCGTGCGCCGACTCGCAGCTACCGCGGCCTTCGTGATGGCGTTCATGCCGGGGCTGATCGTGGTATGCCGCGGCCTCGCCTGGACGACGAGCCTATACGACTACGCGCTTGCGGGCGGCCTCGCGGTGGCGTGCGTGCTCGGGTTCAGCGGCGTCTTCCTGCTGAAGTTCCAACTCGACCGTCTGCTCCAGGGTGCCGAGTAGGCGCTGTCAGCTAGGCACCGCCGACGGGTGCCCCCAGCGTGATGTGGTAGACCGGCTGGCGCTCTTCGAGGAGGACGAGCCACGTGCCCTCAGCCTGCATCTCCGCTAGGACACGGCCGAGCAGGCCCGCGAGGTGCCGCCAGTAGACGCCCGCCAGCAGCGCCGTCTCGCGCTCACGCGCCTCGTGGACGAACGCCTCCAGCGGTCCCGCTTCCGGTGCGGGCGGTGTGGGATGGTAGAAGTAGCGCGTGTAGACGAGGTCGATGCAGGTCCCGTACTCGTGGCTGGACGTGCCGGGTGCCGCGTTGCGGTTAACCTTGCGGAGGTCGGCCTGGCTCGCGCCCGTGCGCAGCGCGGACGAGATCGTGAAGCGGAACGGCGGCAGGCCACGCTCGCGCAGCCGCGTCTGGAAGCGGCGCCCGGTTTCTTCGAGTGCCGCCACCGTCGCCGGAGTCACGAACGGCGCAGAGTGCTCCAGCACGACGACCGTGTAGAACTCGGTGTCCACGAGCGGCACGAGCCGCTCTGCCGCGACGAGCCGCTGCAGCGCCGCGTCCGACGAGATCGGAGCTACGCCGAGGCGACGCCCAGCGGCGAGGTGCGCACTGTACGACGGGCGGTAGGGACGGTCACGCAGCCGCCGCTGCTCCTCGTTGTCGAGCGGACGGACGCGCTCCATCTGCGCCCGGGTCGCCTGGATCGAAGCATCCAGCGAGTCGAGCGCGGCGCTCAGGTCCGCCTCAGTGAACGCTGTCTTCTGCTCGACCGGGTCGGCAGGGCTGCATCCCACAGCGAGAGCAATGGCGAGCACGGCAATAGAGAGAGAGCGCATACTCATTCCGGCTCGATGAGGCCGCAGGCGACGGCGTCGCCTGCCCCGCCGAGGGGTTGGGTATGGAAGTCGTCGAGCCCTTCCCGCACGACGAGAGCCAGGCCGAGTGTTCGGTCGAACGGGAGGTCAGCGATGATGCGGTCGTAGCGCCCGACGGGGTCGCGGTGGCGGATGCGGAGGTTGCCGAGATCGCCTGGCCGCCGCAGGTCCGGCGGCGCGTGCGGCCCTCCGTGCGGTCGGTCCTGCGTGTCGAACGTCCGTGCTTGCGCGAGGTCGTCACAGGTGGTCGCGTCGAGCAGGTGGAAGGCGTACGCCCCAGGCGCGAGGCCGTCAACGCGGGCGAGGAGGCGGGTTCCAGCCGTGGTGCGCTGCACAGCGACCTCGCCCGTGACGCCACTGCCTGCGAGCGGTGCCAGCACGGCCCGGGCCGTCGTAGGCTGCGCCCGCAGCGCCATGCTGGAGACGAGGGTAAGGAGGAGAAAACCGAGTATCGAGACGAGCGCCTGCATGGCCCGCCTACCCGACGCGTCGGCCACGGTTTCCCTGCCCAGGCTTCCCTGAGCGGGGGACCCGACCGCCCCCGGGCAGCGAGGCCTGGATAGCGAGCCTCGCCAGGCCAGGGCTCAGAACTTCTCCAGGCGCAGGATCTCGACGGCTTCCGTGTAGACGATGCCCGAGTAGTTGTTGAAATATGTCGAGGCGACCTGCTCCACAATGGCATCCGCCGTCTCGCGGTCGGCGACGATCACCTCGATCTTGACAAGCGCGAAGGCCCCGACGACCGAGGGGCGGCTGCCCGCCCGCACCCCGTGGCTCCCCTTGCCGCTGCCCTCGAATACGGTGTAGCCCTTCGCCCCGGCCTGCTCGATGAGCTGTTCGATCTGGGGCTCGTTGAGCTTCTCGGTGACGATGGAGATTTTTGTGGCCTGGTGCGACATGGCGGTGCTCCGAATGAGGCGCTGAAGGAAATCCTGGACCGTACAGGCTAGAGGTCGAACACGAACTGGCCGAGTGCCAGGTAGAACGGGATCCCCACGGCAATCGCAATCGGGGTGCCGATGGCGGTCGATGAGCCGATATAGGACGACGGATTGGCCGTCGGGATACCCGCGCGCAGGGTGGGCGGGCCCGAGATGTCGGAGTTCGACGCGGCGATCACCGACAGGATAATCACGCCGCCCGGGCTAAACCCGGTCGTCACGTGGGCGATGTAGCCGAGGCCGAAGGTGATAAGCCCGTGGAAAACCGGGGCCACGAGGGCGTAGATCGCGTACCAGTGGGCCACGCTACGCAGCTCCGCCAGGCGCGACCAGGCCTCGATCCCAAGCACCAGCATCAGGATCGAGAGCAGCCCTCGGAAGAGCGGGTCGTAGAACGCCTCGAAGACGCTCTCGGGCCGAGCGACGAGGCCGAGCAGGATGCCGAGCAGGAGCGCCGAGAGCGCCGAGCCCCGCAGGCTGCTCACGAAGATGGGCCAGAGCCGGACGCGCGCGTCACTGCCGCCGCGCTGCTTCTGCACGTGCACGCCCGCGAGCACGATGGCGAGCACCAGGGCTGAGATATCCATGAAGGGGTAGAGGGCAGGGACCCACGCTTCGAAGACCACCCCCTCCTCCTCCAGCACGACCATCGCTGCGGCGAGTGTGGACGCGCTGACGGCCCCGAACAGGCCAGCCGTGGCGATCCCGTCTTCGGTGCGCACCCCGGGTAAGGCCGCCAGCGTGAACCGCCCGACCAGCACGATCATGCAGCCCACCAGAAGCGCGATCAGCGCGGGCAGCAGCATCTCGCTGAAGTTGGCCTCCCGAATCTCCATCCCCGCATTGAGACCGATCCGCATCAGCAGCATGAACACGATGAAGCGGTAGATCGCATCGGGGATAGTAAGCTTGGATCCCAAAGCAGCGACCAGCATGCCGCCCAGGAGGAACGCGAGCGTCGGCTTCTGCAGCTGCGTCGCGAAGGTTAGGGCGAAATCAGCAACGAGGTCCATGGCGCGGGGGCGAGCGTGGCGGGCGAGTACCGAGCAAAATAGATGCGACGGCTATACTGCACGACAGCACAGCGGGCACGCGGTCGGGAGCCCCGTTGGCGGCTGCCGCGAGGCGAGCCCATCGCCGGGGGCCGCTTGCACAGCGTGCCGGGGCCCGTAGTTTTCGCGCCGCCCACCCCGATGCCGATGCCCACCCCCGTCCACCTCCGCGCCGATGCCCTCGCTATGCGCTACGGGCGGCGCGTGCTGTTTCGCGGCCTCTCGTTCGAGGCACAAGGCGGCGACACGCTCGCCATCACCGGCACGAACGGGTCGGGCAAGTCGACGCTGCTACGCCTGCTCGTCGGCGTCGCGACGCCGGTGCGGGGGACCATCACGCTGAGCGTGGACGGGGCCGAGACACCGGCACCGCAGCGGCCTCGCTTGGTCGGCCTCGCGGGCCCGTACCTCGGGCTCTACGACGGCTTCAGCGCCCACGAGACGCTCGCGTTCATCGCGCAGGCTCGCGGCCTTTCCACGGACGGCATCACACCGCTTCTCGACCGCGTTGGCCTCGGCGACCGCGCCAAAGACCGTGTGGGGACGTTCTCCTCCGGCATGCAGCAGCGCCTCCGGCTCGCCACGGCGCTCTTCGCCACCCCACCCGTTCTCCTCCTCGACGAGCCCGGTGCCACACTCGACGCCGCCGGACGCGCCCTCGTCCGCGACCTTATCACGGAGCAGCAGGCGTCAGGTACGCTGGTCGTCGTTGCCACCAACGACCCAGCCGAGGCCGCGTTGTGCGAGCATACGCTAGCCATCGGCGACTTCGCGTGACGCGGAGGAGACGGCGAGACGAGGAGACGGCGAAAGGGCTTGACGCCCCAAGTCGCACGCCGCACCTTTTCGACCTTCGACCTTCGACCTTCGACCTTCGACCTTCGACCTTCGACCTTCCCAGCAAAACAGACAAGGCGGAGCGCGCCCAGGTAGAAACAGCGCACTCCGCCCTGAAATCCCAGCATACGCTAGGAGCCGAGGCCAGCAGGCGTCCTGCCGACCAACTGGAGGCCGACCCGCTGGCCAGCCGAGGAGCTAGTCGATGAAGCGACGGATCACGTTCACGAGCCGCACGCGCTCGCGCTCGGACTCGTCCTCCTCATAGATCACGTACTGCCCGTTCTCGCCGTAGCGCACGATGATCGCGTCAGACGTCTTGGCGAGTTGGTGCATCGCGATCTGGTCGCGGAAGGGCTTGAACGCGGCCTCGTTGTAGCGCAGGTTGGTCCCGCTCGTGTTCAGGAGCCGCTTCAGCGTCGGGTTGTCGCCGTCGAGGTAGAGGACGGGGATGTCCACGTCGGCGTACTCACCGTCGGGCCGGTAGATGAAAAAGACCTCCTTGATGTCCGAGGAGAATCCGCGCGAGTTGCCCTCCATCTTATACGTGATGAAGACGCGGTTGGCGCTGTTGAGGAAGAGGCCCTCGTAGCTGAGGTTGTCCTCGATCTGGCTGAGCGTGTAGGTCGTCTCGTCCTCACGGTCGCGGCGGACCTGGATGTCGTCGTTCTCGATGTAGGTGACGAGCGAGTCGAGGAAGACGCCGGTGACGTTCTGCTCGTTCTCGCGCTCGACCGGCACGATGATCTCGACGGTCTGGCGCCAGTTGCCCTGCGCGAGGGCGGCCTGCGCGAGCAGGAGCGGTACGGCGAGCAGGAGGCTGTAGCGCAGAAGGCTCGAGCGGAGCATGCGGAAGGTGGGGTTCATGACAGGCTGGGTCGGTGAGGCCAACGCAGCCCCGCGCAGGCGGCCGGAGTGCCGGAGCAGACCGCCTCGGGGGCGCGGGTGGACTTACGAAATCGTGAAGCTGAACGTGCGGCTGCCCTCGTTGAGCGAGACGCCCACGGAGTTGCCCGCGTAGTTCCGGCGAAACACGTTGTTGAGTTGGACGATGATGCGGTCACCTGGACGGGCTGAGGCGAGCTCGCGGATGGCCGGAAGCCGCCCACCGCTGAGGTTGTAGGTGCCGAGGCGCTGGCTAGCCGTGAGGCCGCGACGGATGAACACCGTCGCGCTCCCAATGCCGTAGCGCGCGTCCTGCGGGTAACGCTGTGCGAACTCCTGGTCGGCCTGGACCGAGAAATTCAGCGCGAAGCGGCCGCGTGGCAGGTTGTCGCCGTTGTTGATCGAGCGGTTCGCGTTGGTGACGCGGATCTCCGGGCGCGGCGGGTCGATGACGGCGAACGACTTCGCGCCGAGATAGACAGGACCGTCCGGCCCTGGCGTCTCCACGCGGACGCCCGCCGTCTCGCCGCTCGGGGCCAGCGTGAGCGTGGTGCCTTCGTTGCCGTTGAGCAGCAGCGGGCGGCCTTCCAGGCCCGGCACGTCGATACGGATTTCGTTGCGGCAGAGGCGGTAGAGCGCCACCTCGCCGGCGTTGACGGCCACGATCTCCGGACGGCGCACGGTGAAGGTGCCCGAGACGGGGACCTCGCGCGTGCCGCCGCCGAGTTGCGGGACGGTCATCGTCGCGGCGTACTCGATTTCCTTCACGTCCTCGTTCTCGGCGAGCAGCGCGCCCGTCTCCATGACGAACATCGAGTCGCCGGAGGCCATGAAGGTGTCGGTGCCGTTGAGCGAGAGCCCTTCGCCGGAGCCGACGGCGAGCATCGCGCGCGCCTGGAAGGGCTGCCCGAGCACGACCGTCTCCTCGGCGTCGAGGTAGGGCTCGACGTTGCCCACGGCGATGGTGCTGTCGTCCAGATCGAACGTGCTCATCGCGTAGAGCAAGATGGGGAAGTACAACGCCAGCATGACGTTGTACCGCATATCCTTGACTGACATGAGATACCTCGTCTGGGGTTAGCGGCTGGCGTACTGCTCGGCGCGGGCCTTGCCGTTGGTGGACGTGCCCGGGTTGTTGAACAGCTGGAAACGGCGCGCGACCTGCTCCAGCTCCGAGCGGATGGCCTCGGCCTGCGTGCCTGCCGCGCCCATCTCCTGGCTGAGGGACGACATACCCTTGCCGAGACGCTCGGCATCCTGCGGGAGCGAGCCCGTGGCCGTCTGCGAGAGCGTCTGGCGCATCTGCGCGACCGACGTGCGGGCCTGCTGCATCTCCTGGCTCATGCCACGCATCTCCGAGCCGAACTTCTGGACGTCGCCCTGGAGCGCGCCCATGACCTGCCCGAGGCCTGCCGTGAGCTGGCTCAGCTCGGACGAGATGCCCGACTGTACCGCCCCGACGAGTGCCTGGTGCATCTCGGCGTTCATGCGCTTGTAGTCGGTGCCCATCTCGTTGAAGATGCGCTTGTAGTCGTCTCCCATCGCGCCAAAGATGCGCTGTACCTCAGCGGTCGCGATCTCGCGGACCTGGTCATGGAAGAGGGCCGCCTTCTCAGGCGAGTCGAGCAGGACAGGCTGCCCGGCGGGGCCGAGTGCCTTGGTCGATGCGCCCTTGGCGGTGAGCCCCTGGAAGAAGGCCAGGAGACCCATCGCGACAAACGCGGCGGCTTCCCCCATGAAGCCGACCATGATGACCGTGTTGTAGTCGAAGCCAAGGAGCGACTCCCACTTGAGGATCTTCGCCGTCACGCCGAGGATGGCAAGCGCGCCGAAGATCCCGACGAGGAGGCCAATGAAGCCGTTGAGGCGAGCCGCCCCCTTGGATTGTGTTTCAGCCATGATGTTCTACCTGTGTTGTGTGGTTGGAGGGGAGGGCGTGCCTGGCTACTGCCCGCCCCCGTTCTGGTCACCGTTGTCGGAGGGCTGCCCCTGGTTGTCCTGGGGGACGGGCGGCTGGAAGCCACCCGACGGGTCGCCACCCTGCTGGGCCTGCCCCGGTGCGGGCCCAAACTCGCTACCGAGGTCCTTCGCGCAGCGGAAGCCGGTGTAGATGTTGGCGTCGTTCATGTCGATGGCCTCACGGACCCCAACGCCGATGTAGAAGGCGTCCGAGGCCCAGGAGCCGCCGCGCACCATGCGGCTCGACTCGCTGTCGTCCGTCCAGCGCGGGTTGAAGTCAGCCAGCGCGCTGTAGGACGGGTTGTACGCGTCGAGGGTCCACTCGGCGATGTTGCCGCTCATGTTGAAGATGCCCCACGGCGAGGACGGGAAGGCCCCAACGGGCGCGGTGAAGGCGTAGCCGTCGGCCGCGTAGCCCGCACGGCCTGGGTTGTAGTTGGCGTAGTAGCCCCCATTCGGAGCCTGCGGCGACTGGCCCGGCCAGGGGTAGATGCCGCCCGAGACGCCCGAGCGTGCGACGTACTCCCACTCGGCCTCCGTGGGGAGGCGCTTGCCCTGGGCCTGGCAGTAGGCGTTCGACTGGTCCCAGGTGACGGCCACGACGGGGTAGTCGTTGTAGGCCTGGCCGAGGAAGTAGGACTGGAAGTTGGCGCGGCCGCCGGCCTCCTGCCACGCCAGCGAGTCCGGCGTCATGGCCTCGCGGGCCGACGGGGCGAGCCCCTGGAGCCACTGGCGGTACTGAATGTTCGTCACCTCAAACTTGTCGATGAAGAACGACGAGACCGTGACGCGCTTGAAGCCCTGCGTCTGGAGACCGAGCGGGTCCTCCTCGAAGAGGCCCATCGTGTAGGTGCCGTCGGGGACGAGGACCATGTCGCTGGCCTGCCCCACCGGCGAGGTGATCGGGGCTGGGCCCTGCGGGAAGCCACCCTGCGGGAGGCCGCCGACGGTCCCGGTAGCGGGGCCACCGCCGATGCGCGCGGCACCCGGCACGTCGTAGGAGCCTTGGAACTCACCCTGGCGCGCGATCGGGTCGGCGACCGTGCGGCCGACGGTGCCCTGGACCGGCACACCCTCGGCTTGGCCGACGGGGAGGACGGGAGCCACGCCGGTCTGTCCTTCCACGGCTAGGCCGGGCTGCGCCGGGGCCGTGCCGCCGCCTGCCTGAGGCGTGCCGTAGTCGGGTGCGGTTACCTGGCCGCCACCAGTCGTCGCGTCGCGCGAGACCAGTGCAGGCTGCTGACTCGGGTCTGAACGACGGACGCCCGTGTCGGGCACCTCCCGGTCGCGCTGCTCCGTGATCACATCGGGATCGTACCGCGAGGAGCGGGCGAAGGTGTAATTCACGCCCACTGCCGGGAAGATGCCGAACTGCAGCTGCTGCAACTCGCCACCCGGAGCCTGCAAGTCCCGGAAGAGCGTCCAGCGGGCTGCCACCTCCGCGTTGACCGCGATGCGGTCATTGAGCGCATATTCCATACCGACGCCCACCGGAATCACCGACCGGCGGTCTTCCCCGCCGATGAAGAGGCCGTAACCACTGAAGACGTAGGGCTCGATGCCGCGTGCCCCGGCGAACGGACGCACGTTGAGCGTCACCTCGGCGCTGGCACGGTCCGTGTAGCCGAGCATGCCCTGGACCTGGAAGAACTCGGCGAGCCAGAGCCGGGACCCGACCTGGAAGCCTGCCTGGGCGACGGGGTCGGCGTCAGGCGCCGACGTGATCGCCGGGCCCGCTTTGAGCAGGAGTGACTGTGCAGCCGCTGCGGGCGCTGCGAGCGCAAGCAGGGTGAGGAGTGCGAGAGAGTAGATCTTCATGGATCGCGTACGGATCAGGTGAGGATGGCGGCGCAGGCGACCAGAGCCGCCGTACAGGCAGGCCCGGAGGCCCGACCACGGTTCCGCTTAGAGTTCGAAGCGGTAGCCAACGTGGATAGAGGAGATGACGTCGTTGCCCGTTGCATCCCGCCCCGCGCTGTCGACAAAGTCAGAGCCGGTGAAGCGGATGCCGAAGCGCCAAGCGTCTTGCAGTACGACCGAAATGGGAAACGTAAGCAGGAAGCGTGGGCTGGTTTGGTCGAACTCGTAGCCGGACGACTCCAGGATGTCTGGCGTGGTGAAGTTGTAGGTAGTGGCGATCATTGTCGGAGCAATGCCCGCGTGCACGCGCACGAAGCTGGGACGGCCGAACAGAGGAATGCGTATCCCGCCTGTGAGGTCGAGTGCAAAAATATTGACACCCATGCTGTTCTCGGCTGTCGGGTTTGCCTCATCGCGCGGCGCGTCGATGTTGAAGCGGTGGTAGACAAGACCCGCCTCAGCGAGGAAGCGCTGACCGAGGGCGCGATCTGCGAGAATCGCCAGGCTGAACTCTGCGAGGGCGAAGTACTCGACCGGGTTGCCTGACACGTTGCGGTCGAGGTCCCCCTGGTAGACACCGAGGCCAAGGCTGATGGTCATCCCGTTGTCGGGGCGGACTTGCCCCCACGCTAGGGGCGTTGCAAACGCAAGAAGGGCAATGAGGAGTATGCGGACGAGGCCAGAAGGGACTTGGCATCGAGCGCGCATGTGGTCATCGAGTAGGGACCAAAGCATGTGCGAGGGTAGAACCGGCGAGTGAGAAGGCGCAGAACCGATGAGGGGGCGGTCTGGGCGGCTGTCCTCCTGAGTAGCACACTAACTACCCGCGAAGACGATGGGATGGCCGGTTGGAGTCGAAGCTGAGGTCAGGGGGTGCGGGGCGTTCCCTCAGCAGTGGCCATCCAGGGGGTCGAAGTCAGGAGCGAGGCAGTGGCTGGTGAGGCTGTTGGCGGGGCTGCGTCCAGACACGTCCAGAGCGGCATCAGACACGCCAGCAGGGATCGTACCAGTTTCAGCGGAGGCACATGGGTAATGCGTTGGTCACACGGCGCAGCGGTGGCAGCGGGGCACCGAGCGCAGAGCCGCGATGAGCCCAGCTGTGGTCACACGGACCGCTGAGGCTAGCGACTCGGGGATGATAGGCACATTTTTACCGCTGCCCGGAGAGGGTCTGCTTTTTCACTACACTTGCAGAAAGACCTAGGCTCCTCAGACTCACCGTCCACCCCTGCCGGTTCCCCCCGCGCGGGTGGACCCATGACCTTGGCCTCTGTGACCCGCTTGCGTTTTCGGCCAAATCTGCACGATGGACGACTGGAGGTCCCGTTCGCTTCGACCACCTGTGGCCATTGCATACGGGCCGCTGCGTTTCTGTACGGTGCCGCAGACAGCTAGCGCACGCGCCCGCGTCGCCAGCGGCCCACATAGGTTGCCCACACGCCCTCGTACGCCGCCTGCCGGTCGAGCAGGTACGGTCGCCAGCCGGGTGGCTGACCGAAGTCAGTCGCTTGGCGGAAACGAAACGCCGCGGCATCCTGCCGAAGCCCGTTGCCGTAGAGCCACGTCTCGCCGTCGAGTTCCTGCTGCACGTAGCCAGGCGGCCCGAGCAGCACGTAGAGCAACCCCCGGTCAGTCTGCCACCCCGGCTTCACCGTCGAAAAGCGCTGGTTGGCCTCCTCGACGCGTTCGTAGTAGAGCCGCAGCACGTTGGCCGCCACCCGGCGGTCGCCGATGAGCGTCCCCCAGAAGCCATCGAAGCGGGCGCGGCGCTCGTCGAGGGTCGGACCGGCGCGGATAAAGTCCAGCTCGCGCTCGTAGGCGATGTAGGCGAGCGCCTCCACCAGGTCGTCGAGCGTGTCGAGGCGCGGGAAGCCGGGCGCAAACACGGAGAGGTAGCGCTCCGTCTCGATACTTGCAGCATCGCTGGTCGCCGTTGCCTCCGTCGCTGAAACGCCCCTGGTCGCCGGTGCGCCCGCAGCTAGAACGACGTGGACGCGGTAGAGCCCGGGCCCGAGCGGCGGCAGCTCAAACGCGAGGTTAGCCCTACCCTCGACAGGCTGCGGGGCACTCGTGAAGACCGTGTCAGCGGCCCCCATCCGGACCCCCTGGTAGGCCAGCGACCCGCGCGAGGGGCCGAGCCAGTGCGGCGGGCGGGCGACCGTCGTGTCGCTGGCGAAGCGCTCCAGACGAAGTGAGGCGAGCGCCGATGCGCCCCGTGCAGCGATGCGCACGCGCAGGGCTTCGTCCGTGGCGGCCAGGGTCCGACCCAGGTGCGGGACCCAGCGCTCAGCGCGCTGCACCTCCACGCGGAGTCGCCCGAGGAGCGGCCTGTCTCCTCCCGACGGCACGACGAGACGCAGCCGACGGGTGCCCTCGCGCTGCGTCCCGAGGTCGTCGAGCCGCGCCTCGACGAGGTAGGTGCCGGGCGGGAGCGCCCAGCGTGCCTCGTGCAGGACCAGCGGCAAGGCCCGCGCTGTGGCCGCGTCGGGAGCCCGGAGCGTGTCCGTCCACACCTCCTCGCGCACCAGCACGCCTGTGTCACTGGCCCGCACGGCAACCGCGAGTTGATAGCGCACCTCCTGCGTCCCGGCGTCCGTCTCCTCGAAGACCAGACTGTGAGGCGCCACGGCAACGAGAGCTTCGAGCCCAGCCACGCTGTCGGCCAGCAGAGCACGCGCATCCAGGTCGAAGACGAGGGCGTCGGGGTCGAAGCCGAGCGTACGGCCTGCGTCGGGGTCGTCCAGCCGATCCGGTGCCGCGCACGCGCCTAGCACAAACGCCAGCAACGCGACGCCCGCGAATACCTGGTACGGCCTCGGCCTGCGCTGCGGCATCAGCCAGCCTCCACCGCCGCCTCGGCGGCACGCACGAGCGCGGCGAACGAGGCCGCGTCGAGGCTCGCCCCGCCGATCAGGCCGCCGTCGATGTCGGGCTGTGCGAACAGGTCGGCGGCGTTGCCGGGCTTGACGCTGCCGCCGTAGAGCAACTCGACGTCGGACCCGGCTTCGCCGAAGCGCTCGCGCATCCAGGCGCGGATCGCGGCGTGCATGGCCTGCGCATCCTCCGGCGAGGCCGTCTTCCCGGTTCCGATGGCCCATACCGGCTCGTACGCGACGACGACGGCGTCTGCCCCGGGCAGGTCGTCCACGGCCTCGAACGCGCCTACGAGCTGGCGCAATACGACGGCCTCGGCATCACCCGCCTCGCGCTCGCCGAGCGTCTCGCCGACGCACACGATGGGCACGAGCTCGTGCGACAGCGCCTGCGTCACCTTGCGGCCCACGGCCTCGTCGGTTTCGCCGAAATACTGCCGCCGCTCCGAGTGGCCCAGGATGACGAAGACGCAGCCGACCGAGGCGAGCATCGGCGCAGCCACCTCGCCGGTGTAGGCTCCCTGGTCGGCCTCGTGCATGGTCTGCGCGCCCAGCATCACGTCGGACTCGCCGAGGGCGTCCAGCACGGCCAGCAGCAGGGGCGCGGGCGGGCAGACCGCCACATCGACGCCTTCGCCTGGTTCACCGACGGCCTCCGCGACGGCTTGCGCCAGCGTCAGCGCGCCTTCGAGGTCGGTATGCATTTTCCAGTTTCCGGCTACGAGCATGGCAGTACAGGGGGTCGAAGGTCGAAGGTCGAAGGTCGAAGGTCGAAGAAGCAAGCGGCCCGCAGTGCGCGCGTCAAGCGAATTCGCGGCATTGGGCGAGCGCGCTCCGGCTTCAACTTCGCACTTCTCCCCTCGCACTTCCAACTTTGCTAGCCGCCGTTCCGGACCGCGTCGGCGGGCTCGATGCGCGCGGCGCGGGCAGCGGGATAGACCGAGGCCGCGACGCAGAGCGCGAGCGCCACTACAACGATGCCCGCGACGTCGAGCGCCTGGATGTCCACGGGGTACGCGTCGATGATGAACGACTCCGCGCCGGCGAGCTTGACCAGGCCATACTGCTGCTGCGCCCACGCGAGCCCGAGCCCGAGCACCAGGCCCAGCCCTGCGCCGAGCCCTCCCACGAGCATCCCCTCGATCAGGAAGATGCGCCGGATGTCGCGCCGGGATGCGCCCATCGCCTGCAGCGCCCCGAGGTCGCGCCGCTTCTCGACGACGATCATCGTCAGGCTCCCGACGATGTTGAACGCGGCCACGACGATGATCAGCGCCAGGATCAGCGACGCCCCCCACTTCTCCAGACGCATGATGGCGTAGAGCGACTGCTGGAGATCATACCACGTCTGGACGGTGTAGCGCTCAGCGTCGAGTTGCTCCACGAGCGCCTGCTTGACCGCCTCGGCGCGGTCGAGGTCGTCGAGGTGGAGGTCGAGGCCTGAGACGCGGTCGCCCATGCGGAAGAGGCGCTGCGCCTGGTCGAGCGCGACATAGACGTTCGACTGGTCAAAGACCTCGTCCATCTCGTAGACGCCGCGCACGGTGAAGCGCGCCGCGGCGGGCAGCCCGAACGGGTACTGCACGAGCATGCGTTCGAGCGCGGGCGCGGAGAGCAGGTCGATGCGCGAGCCGCGCGTGGGCGTCGTGCCCGGGTAGAGCCCGAGGCGGCTCGCCAGGGACCCGCCAACGACGACGCCCGGCTGCCCCTCCGCCACGCCGAGGTCGAACCCGCCGAAGGTGACGGCGGCGGCCGGACCGCTGTCACGCGGCCCCTGGGCTGGGTCGATGCCACGCACGATCACGACCTTGTTGAAGTCGCCGCCCCCGTCGGTGGTGAGCAGTGCCTTGCCTTGCACGTACGGCGTTGCGCTGATGACCGGATCGAGCGTGAGCGCGAGCGCGCGGAGGGAATCCGCCTCCGTCAGCCCTTCATGCTGCGCCGTCGCGACGATGCGGACGTGCGGGTCGAACGACACGAGGAGGTCGCGCACGACGCCGAAGAAGCCGTTCATCACGCTCAGCACCACGATCAGCGCCGTCACTCCGAGCGCGACGCCCGCGACGGAGAGCCCGCTCAGCACCGAGACGAGCGAGATGCGGCGCGGGCTGGCCAGCAGCCGTCGGGCGATGAGAAAACGGAAGTCCAACGGTTGTACGGGTCGAGAGTCGAGAGTCGAGAGTCGAGAAGGTAGCGCGGCTCGGTCAGCGCCCCGACGGAAGGCGTGCTAATTCGCTGTGGCGCTCAAGCCGCATGCCCCTCGGCCGATCAGGGGAACAGGCCCAGCGTCCACCTTTTGCCTCTCTGCTTCGACGAAACGGTTTGCCCGCACCTTTTTCGCGCTCGCGCTGTTGCTCGCCACGTCGATTCTTGCCTCGCAGGGAGCCGTGAAGATCCGCCTGCACGGTCAAGCCGTGTGCGGCGACAACGGTGGCGTCGCTGCTGTGACGGCAGGCACCTCGCCTCACGGCGAGCCCGCGACTCGGATCGAGTGCACCTCACGCTCCGCAGTCTGGAACGATGCGACCGCGTTTGACCGCGCACTGTACCGCCTCGTCTTCTAACGCTGCGCCCACCGCTTCACCGCGACACAACCATACCCTTCTACAACCCTGGCGTACCGACGAGTTGCCCGCCATCGATGCGGAGGTGGGCACCGGTCATAAACCGTGAGGCATCGGACGCGAGGTAGACGGCGAGCGGGACGAGTTCCTCGGGCATCGCCATGCGGCGCTGGGGGATAAGCTGGAGGAGTTGCTGGTGCATGGCCTCGTTCTCCCAGAGCACGCGCGAGAAGTCCGTCTTGATGAAGCCCGGCACGAGCGCGTTGACACGGATGCCGCTCGACGCCAGTTCGGCCGCGAGGACGTCAGTGAGCATGAGGACAGCCGCCTTCGAGACGCAGTAGACGCCCATCCCCGGCTGCGGTCGCTCGCCCGCCACCGACGCCACATTGAGGATGCTCCCGCCGCCGCGTGCTTTCATCGAGAGCGCGCAGGCTTGGATGAGCCGAACGTAGCCCTTCACGTTCACGTCGTAGGTCTTGTCCCACTGCGACATCTCGCTCGTGAGGAGCGGCCCGAAGTGCGGGTTTGTCGCCGCGTTGTTGACGAGGATATCGATGCCACTGAACGTCTCTGTGGCCTGCTGGACGAGCGCAGCCACGGCCTCGTCGCTCCCGGTGTGCGTGGCGATGGCGAGCGCCGTGCCGCCCGCGTCCGTGATCGCCTGAGCGACATCGTCGAGCTTCTCCTGCGTGCGGCTCGCGAGCACGACCTGCGCCCCGGCTGCGGCAAAGCCTCCGGCGATGGCCCGCCCGATCCCGCGACTTGCCCCGGTGACCACCGCGACTTTGCCATCGAGACGAAGGGAATGAGCACGGGGTGGAGTCATGGGATGCCGCGATTCGAGGAAAAGACGGGGAGTGCTCCCACAATACGCATCACGAAGCACGCAGCACGTGCTATGACGCTGAACCCGCACGCGCAGCACCGTGACCCCACCCCCGGGAGCTTTGTGGCGGCGGGCTCGTTCGATCTCTCCCTTCTCGTCCCCTGCCTTTCTCTTCTGGGCCATGCCTCCCTGGCAAAAACGCCTCCTCGCAGGTGCCATCGTGCTCGTCGTCCTCGGTCTGCTCGCCTGGCCGAAGGTGCAGCCGCTGCTTGCCAACGACGGGTCCGCGCCCAGCACCGGAGCAACACGGGACGGGGCGCCGGCCAACGTGGTCGGCTACGTTGCCGAGCCGCGCCTCATGCGCGACCGTATCCGTGCCACGGGCAGCCTCATCGCTGACGAAGCCGTGGACCTCGCTGCCGAGGTGTCGGGCCGCGTGACGGCGATCCGCTTCCAGGAGGGCCGCGCCGTCCGCGCCGGGCAGGTGCTCATTCAGGTCAACGACGCCGTCCTCCAGGCCGAGCGCGAGCAGCTCCGCACCCGCATCGACCTCGCCGAGACGCGCGAGGCCCGCCAGCGCCAACTCCTCGAGTCGGGAGCCGTGAGCCAGGACACCTACGACGGAGCGCTCGCCGAACTCAACGTGCTTCAGGCCGAACTCGACCTCGTGGAAGCGCGCCTCGACCAGACGCAGGTGCGCGCGCCGTTCAGCGGCGTGATCGGGCTACGCTACATCAGCGAGGGGGCCATCGTAACGCCGCAGACGCGCATCGCCACGCTGCAGCGCCTCAGCCCGATGAAGCTCGAATTTGCCCTGCCTGAGCGCTACACGTCGCAGGTCACGCTCGGCGACGCCGTCCGCTTCACCGTCGCCGGAGCCGCCGATACGGCCACCGGCACGGTCTACGCCATCGAGCCGCGCGTGGAGCGCGACACCCGGACGCTGCTCGTCCGCGCCCGCGTGCCCAACCCCGACGGGGCGCTCTTGCCCGGCGCGTTCGCCGACATCGAGGTGCTCGTCGATGAGATTCCAGAGGCGCTGCCCGTGCCCGCCATCGCGGTGGTGTCGGAGCTCGGCGGCAAGCGCGTGTGGACCGTACAGGATGGGCAGGCGCGGCAGCGCCGCGTGGAGACGGGCATCCGCACCGAGGCCGCCGTGCAGATCACCGACGGCCTCGCGCCGGGCGATACGGTCATCACGAGCGGCCTGCAGTCGCTCCGCGCCGGGCAGCCCGTTCGTATCGCCGATTTAGACGTGTCGTTGGGCGAAGACGGGGAGGTGGAGTGATGGCTTGGCTCCCCCCGCCCTGCGTCGTCTCCGCGCTCACGCGCTCCGCTCCTCGGACTTTCCCCTTCATCCCTGAGGGGGACAGCTTCGCGACCCTTCAGGGGGAGCGGAGCGGGGGGAGGTGCACCGCCGCCCAGCCGACCGCGACGCTATGACCCTCTACACCCTCTCGATCCGACGGCCGGTCCTCGCGACGGTCTTCTCGCTCGTCATCGTGCTGGGCGGGACGCTGGCGTATTTCAACCTGGGCGTGCGCGAGTATCCGGCGGTTGACCCGCCGATCATCTCGGTATCGACCAGCTACCGTGGCGCCAATGCCGAAGTCATTGCCGCACAGATCACCGAGCCGCTGGAGGAGCGGATCAACGGCGTCGAGGGCATCCGCGCGCTCACCTCGATCTCGCGCGATGGGCGGAGCACGATCACCGTCGAGTTCGCGCTCGGGGCCGACCTCGAACGCGCGGCCAACGACGTGCGCGACCGGGTCAGCCAGGCCGTCGGGGCGCTGCCGCCGGACGCCGACCCGCCGCGCGTCTCGAAGGCCGATGCCGACGGCGACCCCATCGTCTTCCTCAACATTGCCAGCGATGAGCGCGACTTGCTCGAACTGTCCGCGATCGCCGAGGACCTGTTCAAGGAGCGGCTGCAGACGATCGCGGGCGTGGCACGCGTGGACATCTGGGGCGACAAGCGCTACGCGATGCGCCTCTGGCTCGACCCTGCCAAGCTCGCGGCTTACCAACTCACCCCGCTCGACGTGCAACGCGCGCTCACCACGCAGAACGTGGAGCTCCCCACGGGCCGCATCGAGGGCGACAACGTCGAGTTAACCGTGCGCATGATGGGCCAGGTGCAGACGCCCGAGGGGTTTGAGGCCCTCATCGTCAAGCGCACCGGCGACCAACTCGTGCGGCTCGGCGACGTCGGGCGCGCGGAACTCGGCGCGGAGAACGAGCGAACCGTGCTCAAGCGCGACGGCACGCCGATGGTGGGCGTGGTCCTGCGCCCGCTGCCTGGAGCGAACTACATCGCCATTGTGGACGAGTTCTACGCCCGCGTCGAGACCATCCGCCCCGACCTCCCGCCCGACCTCCGGCTCGGCATCGGCTTCGACCAGACGACGCAGATCCGCGACTCCGTCGCCGAGGTGCGGCAGACCATCTTCCTCGCGCTCGCGCTCGTCCTGCTCGTCATCTTCCTCTTCCTGCGCGACTGGCGCAGTACTGTCGTCCCGGTCGTGGTCATCCCGATTGCGCTCATCGGCGCGTTCGGCGTGATGGCGCTCTTCGGCTTCTCGATCAACGTGCTCACGCTGCTCGCGCTCGTGCTCGCCATCGGGCTCGTCGTGGACGACGCCATCGTGGTGCTGGAGAACATCTACGCGAAGATCGAGGAGGGCTACGACCCCATTCAGGCGGGCATCCGCGGCACGAAGGAGATTTTCTTCGCCGTCGTCGCGACGACGCTCGCGCTCGTGTCGGTGCTCCTGCCCATCGTGTTCTTGCCGGGGCTGACGGGCCGCCTCTTCCGCGAGTTCGGCCTCGTGCTGATGGGCGCGGTCGTGATTTCGAGCTTTGTCGCGCTCACGCTCACGCCGATGCTGGCGACGAAGCTGCTCAAAAAGCGGGACGTGCAGCCGTGGTTCTACCGCAAAACCGAGCCGTTCTTCGAGCGACTCACGGAAGGCTATCGGAGCCTCCTCGACGGCTTCGTCGCCCGCCGCTGGGCCGCGCCCGTCACCATGGCAATCGCGCTCGGATTGACGGTGCTTTTCTTCCAGACGCTACCCTCCGAACTCGCCCCGCTCGAAGACCGCAGCAACCTCCGCGCCTTCGCCGTCGCCCCCGAGGGCGCGACGTTTGAGTACATGGAGCGCTACGTCGGCGACCTCATCGACGTAGTCGAGCGCGAGGTGCCAGAGGTCGACGCGCTCATCACGGTCACGTCGCCGGGGTTCGGCGGCGGGTCGTCGGTGAACTCCGCGTTCGCGCGCATCCGGCTCGTGCCGCCCAGCGAGCGCGAGCGCAGTCAGCAGGAGATCGCCTCGGCGCTGTCGAGCGCGGTGCGCAGCCTCCCCGCGGCGCGCACGTTCATCTCGCAGGAGCAGACGATCTCCGCCGGGCGTGGGGGCGGGCAGCCGGTGCAGTACGTCCTCCAGGCCCCCAACCTCGCCAAGCTCGAAGCCGTGCTCCCCGCATTCATGGAGCGGGCGCAGCAGGACCCCGCGTTCGCGTTCGTGGACGTGAACCTCAAGTTCACCAAGCCCGAGTTGCGCGTCGAGATCGACCGGGCGCGGGCGGAGAAAGTCGGTGTGTCGGTGCTCGACGTGGCGCAGACGCTGCAGTACGCGCTCAGCGAGTCGCGGCTGGGCTACTTCGTGGCGAACGGGCAGCAGTACCAGGTGATCGCGCAGGTAGACCGCGCCGACCGCGACGAGACCGTAGACCTCACGAGCCTCTCCGTGCGCGCGTCGAACGGCGACCCGGTCCCGCTCGATGGGTTGGTGACGGTGCGCGAGGCAAGCACGCCGCCGCAGCTCTTCCGCACCGACCGCTTTCTCTCGGCGACCGTCAGCGCGTCCCTCGCCGACGGCGTCCCGCTCGCCGACGGCCTCGCCGCGATGGACGCCATCGCCGCCGACGTGCTCGACGCCTCGTTCTCGACCACGCTCGCCGGGCAGAGCCGCGACCTCGCCGAGAGCGCGGGCGGCATCGCGTTCGTGTTCGTGCTGGCACTGCTGCTGATCTACCTCGTGCTCGCCGCGCAGTTCGAGAGCTTCCGCGACCCGTTCACGATCCTGCTCACGGTCCCGCTCGCGCTCGCGGGCGCGCTCCTGGCGCTGTGGTACTTCAACCAGTCGCTCAACCTCTTCAGCCAGATCGGCCTGGTGATGCTGATCGGGCTCGTGACGAAGAACGCGATCCTCATCGTCGAATTCGCGAACCAGCGCCGCGCGGCCGGGCGGACGATCCACGAGGCCGCGCTGGACGCCGCCGCCGCGCGCTTCCGCCCGATCCTGATGACGGCCGCCTCCACGGCGCTCGGCACGCTGCCGATTGCATTGGCGCTGGGTGCTGGTGCGGAGAGCCGCATGCCGATGGGCATCGCCATCATCGGCGGCCTGCTGATCGGCACCGCGCTGACGCTGTTCGTGATCCCGGCGGTCTATCCGGCGCTCACCCGCAAGACGCTCGCTCCGGCCATCGAAGAGGCGGCACTGCTGAGCCCCAACGAAAGCGGCGGCCCGGCGGGCGACGGCCTGGATACACCTACGCCTGACTTAGCTGCCACCGAGTCGTCGCGCTAGGATGGGGCAGCGCCGGTTAGAAGCCTTTGGCTTTTCCTGTCCCCCTCCAGCGCGCTGATCTCAACCCCCGGTGACCGGCTAACCTCCCTTGGTCGTCGTGGAGAGGTTTGCAGCAGCGCTGGCGCATGCCTCTGCAGCCGCGCTGACAAAGGTGGCTGCCCTCTCAAGGTCGTCCGCCGAAGCCGTACTCACCGCCTCCGTGATAGCGTTGAAGGACGTTCGATACACTGCCCCGATCTCCGCGCGGGCTTCAGGCGTGAGGTCCAGCAACACCGCCCGTCGGTCCATTGGGTCTCGCGACCGCTGCAGGTGCCCCGACTTGACGAGGCGATCTGCGAGCGCCGTCATAGCCCCACTTGAGAGACCCAATGCCTCGCCGATGTCACCGACGCGGCGAGGGCCTTGTTCGAGCGCTGTGAGGGCCGACAGATCAGAGCGGTGTAGTCCCAACTGAGTCGCTGCGGCCGCGTCGAAAGCGTCGAAGGCGTCGTAGAGGGTTCGGATGGCCGTAAGAAAAGGCGGCGGGGCTGAGGGATCTGGAACCGACATCTATCTCGATGGTTGAGTTAATCATCTCGATCAAAGAGATACTCGATGATTCATCTACAAGTCTATCGAGTAGCACGCCTGTCGAGTCTATCATATCTCTACCGCCCGTCTTCATACCCGTTCCGCCCATGCCCCGCCTGTATACCCTCGATGCGCTTGAGCCTGAGCTTCGTCCCCTTGCTCGCGCGCTCGGTCCCCCCGACTATACCGACCTGGGCGCTGCCCGTGAAGGCGTGCGCCAGATGCAGCGCTTCGGCCCGCCCGTCGACACGTCTGGGCTCTCCGTCGACGACCGGTCCATTCCTAGCGCAAGTGGCGATGCTGAGGTCCGCGTTCGCCTCTATGTCCCCGAAGACGCGACCGCACCGGAGGCGCTGCGGGACAGTCAGCGCCCTGCGCTCGTGTTCATGCACTGGGGCGGGTTCGTCCTGGGCGATCTCGACACCGAGCATGCGCGGTGCGCGCGGCTGGCGCAGCAGGTAGGCCTGGTGGTTGTCTCGGTCGACTACCGACTGGCTCCCGAGCACCCGTACCCTGCAGGATTAGACGACGCATCGGCAGCGCTGGGCTGGGTGCACGCCGAGGCGCACACCCTCGGCGTTGACCGGTCTCGGATTGCCGTAGGCGGAACAAGTGCAGGAGCAGGGCTGGCGGCTGCACTCGCGCTGCGCATGCGAGACGCGCAGCGCGCTGGGACCCCATCGGTACCGACGATCGCCTTCCAATATCTCGGCTATCCTGTGTTGGATGATCGCTGCCAGACAGGCTCTGCGCGCATCTACGCGAGCACACCCAATTGGGCGGCGGAAGCGAATCGGCGCATGTGGGAGTTGTACCTCACCCCCACGGACCGGACCTCACCGCCTCCCTATGCGGCACCCGCCCGCGCCCGTGACCTCGATGATCTCCCGCCGACATATCTCTGGACCGCCGAATTCGACCCACTCCGGGATGAAGGAGCAGACTACGCCGTCGCCCTGTCGGAAGCCGGGGTCCAGGTTGAGCACCATGCCTTCCCCCGCAGCGTTCATGGATTCGATGCGATGCTTGGCTCCCCCTTGGCCTTACGAGCACAAGCCGAGCAGGAAGCCGTGCTCCGGGCGGCTCTCTGGCCTGCACGACCCGAACCAGTGGGCTGGGGCGCTCCCCCTACTCGCTCCGATTCTCAGAGCGCGCCTGCAGCACGGAAACCCGCATGAGCACAGAGACTCGCCACGCTTTTCCCGCTCCAATCCTGCGTGATCCGGAGGTGGAGGCGGGATACATGCGGCACTACATCCCGATCCCCGTTCAAGTCGCCGACGCGCTCGATGCAGCCGGTGTCACCCACGTAGAAGGGACACTTGACGCCGGGGCCAGGGCGCATCCGTTTCGACGTGCGCTTCACCGGCAGCCGAGCGGTACACTCCGGCTAAAGTTTGGGGAGGGATGGCTGCGCGACGCAGGAGCCGCCGTCGGTGCCCTGGTACATCTCGAACTCTGGGAAGACCCAGACCCAAACCGGGTGGACATCCCTGGTGAGCTTGCTGCGGCACTCGATCTAGACCCCGTCGCACTCGAAGCTTGGAAGCAACTTGCGCCAAGCCGACAGAAGACCTATGCCTATCACGTCGGCCGTGCCAAGCAGAGCGCGACGCGGAGCCGGCGTGCCCTCAGCGTAGTAAGCGAGATCGTCTCGTAGTGCGTTGGGGATCTCTACGGAGCATAGCCTCTCCCACGATCTCCTCACTACCCAGCTTTGTTAGAACCGGTAGATCACGCCGATCTGCGGGATCAGGAGATCGGTCCGCGACCGGTCCACCGCACTGAAATTGATCGAGCCGTCCGGGTTGAAGTCGTCGTCTTGGAGGTACTCCGCCTCGCCGCCGAGCAGGTAGCGCACGCGGAGGTCGAGCAGGAGCGACCCCGCCATCGACTCGGTGAGCCGAATGCCAAGGCCCGCCGAGAAGCCATAGCTGAACGCGAAGTCGTCGAAGTTGACCGAATCGAAGACGCCGTCGCCGTCCTGATCCTGGAAGTCTTCGTCCTCGACACGGCTCTCGGTCCAGAAGTAGCTGAAGCCGAGGAGCGCATCCGCGTAGGGCGTGATCGGCCCAGGCAGCGGCGGGAGCAGCCGGAGCACGAAATGGCCCTGCGCGATGTTGTTGTCGGTGGTCACGTCCACGCGCACGTTGCCGAGCGGGCCAGACCCGAGCGGGACGTTGAAGCGCTCGCGGCCGTAGATCATGAACGTCCCCTCGACGCCGAGGGCGATGGGCGTGAGAGGGAACTGGTAGAGCCCTATCCCCGAGAAGCCGAAGCCGACGTTGTCGGTGGCGTCGCCGAACTCGCCCTGGGGCAGGCCGAGGATCAGCCCACCGCCGAGGATGCCCTGGGCGGACGCGGCGGGGGTAACGAGAACGGACGCTGGGGCGAGCAGCAGGACGGAAAGCAGAAGGAGGAGACGCATGGAAAGCAGGGGCGAGCGATGGGTACGCTGGTGTGGGCGGCTCGAAAGGGCAAAGGGATTGACGAGATGGGAGCATAGCCGCCGCCAACGCCTCGAAGGTAGCACGCCCGCCGACACCTCCTGCACGTTCAGCAAGAGATCACAAGCGCGTTCGGCCCGCTCGTATTCATGTGTCACGATTGAACAAGAACCGGGTCAATTCGACTAATTTTGCAGCAAGCTTCTGAGACGCGGTGCGTTCGATCTAGCGATTCTGTCGGATTTCTCAACGCCTCCGACGAAACTTGACGCGTTGGCACGCTCCTTGGGTTCTTGCACGTGGCTTCACCCTAGTCCCACCACGCTCATGCCGCTCCGCATCGCCCTCGTCGACGACGACCCCGACTACGCCCGGCTGCTCGCCCACCGCCTCGGCAGCGTGGCGGGCGTCCAGACCCAGCACTACATCTCCGGCACCGCCGCCGTCGCCGCCCTACGAGAACGGGGCGCTGCCTTCGCCGACCTCGTCTTCCTCGACCTCGTCATGCCCGATCAGAACGGGCTGGAGACGCTGCAGAAAGTGAACGCGATCGCGCCCGATCTCCCGGTCGTGATGGTGTCGGCGCAGTCGGAGGTGCGCACGGCCGTCGAGGCCGTCCGGCTCGGCGCCTACGACTACCTCACGAAGGGCCAGGACGACCTCGTCCGCATCACGGGCATCGCGGAGCGGATCGCGGAACGCGTTGCCCTCCAGCGCGAAGTCGAGGCGCTCCGGCAGCGCGTCGTCACGCCAACCGGCTTCCCGGAGTTGCTCGGCGAGAGCCCCGCGATGTCGCACGTCTACCGGATGGTGCGCAAGGCCACGCGCGGCGACATCAACGTGGCGATCCAGGGCGAAAGCGGCACCGGCAAGGAACTCGTGGCCGAGGCGATCCACCACAACTCCGAGCGGCGCGACGAGCCGTTCGTGATCGTCAACTGCGCCGCAATCCCGCGCGAGCTGATGGAGTCCGAGTTCTTCGGCCACGAGAAGGGCTCCTTCACGGGCGCGTTCGAGCGCAAGATCGGCACCTTCGAGCGCGCCGACGGCGGCACGCTGTTCCTCGACGAGATCGGCGAGCTCGACCTCGACCTCCAGGCGAAGCTGCTGCGCGTGCTCCAGAACGGCCGCCTCACCCGCGTCGGCGGCAACGACACCATCGAGGTGGACGTCCGCGTGATCTCGGCGACCAACCGCGACATCCTCGAGATGGTGCGCGAGGGCACGTTCCGCGAGGACCTCTACTACCGCCTCTTCTCGTTCCCCATCCACCTCCCCCCGCTGCGCGACCGCGACCAGGACGCGCTGCTGCTCGCCGGGCACTTCCTCAAGCGGTTCCAGGAGCGCCACGACTCATTCGACGAGAAGTACCTCAGTTCGACCGTCCAGCGCGCGATCCTGCGCTATGCGTGGCCAGGCAACGTCCGCGAGCTCAAGAACGCCATCGAACGCGCGGTGCTCGTGTCCGACAACGATGGCATCCAAATCGAGGACCTGATGCTGACGCAGCAGCCGCTCTCCGGCGATACAGAGGTGCTCATGGCGGAGGCCAGCACGCCACGGGGTCAGTTGCTTGCAGCCGAGTCGCCCGACGAGATCGTGCCTATCGAGGAGCTGAAGCGGCTCGCCGTGGAGCACGCGCTCCAGGTCTGCGGCGGCAACATCGAAAAGACGGCGCAGAAGCTGGGCGTGACACGCTCGACGATCTACCGGCTGATGAAGAAGTTCGACATCGCACAGGTGGTATAAGGGCTGTCGGCTTTCAGCTGTCGGCTAGGGGACGCTGGGGATCGAGGCGGTTGAGCAGGTCGCGCAGGGTGGCGTAGCCGAGACGCTGCTTCGCGTCCTCCCAGGGCACGTATTCGACGGCCTCGATGCCCTCCTTGGCTTCGGGCACGAACGTGGTCTGCGGCGTCTGCATCCAGAACCAGGTGGTCGTCTTGACGCTGTAGCGCTTCTTCTCGGCATAGCCGTGGACCGTCGTGCCCGCCTCGCCCCGCAGGTGCAGCGTCTCGATGCCAACTTCTTCCTGCACCTCGCGCACGGCCGTCTCGGCGACGGTCTCTCCCAGGTCTTGCTTGCCCTTCGGTAGGTCCCACGCGCCCCGGCGGTGGATGAGTAACACCTCAACGCGCTCGCCCTGTGCGCGCACGACGAGCCCCCCTGCCGCGACGACCTCACGGGGCGGGAGATACGGATCGACGTTCAACACGGCCAGTGACTCTGGCTGAGGCGCGTCGATGACCAGCACGCGCGCGTCGTCCCCGTAGCGGCCTTGCCCGACCTCCTCCGCCTCGTTGAGTTGGTCGAAGAGCAGCGATTCAGGAGGGAGCCCCTCCGCAACGATGGCCGAGAGCGCAGACGATGGGACACAGGCAAAGCGAAGCATAGATCGGGGATCGAGGCAGGAATCTGTTCGGCGATGGGGTCCGCGAATATCGGACGAGGGCGCGCGGCGCGCATCCATTCGGCGACGCGTTCGTATCGTGCGCCCTCGGGATTTCTCTGTCGCACTTCTCACGGTTGCTCCCTCATGGAGGACTTCATCGCCAGCACGTATGGCATCCTCACCCTCGTCTGCCTCCTCGCCATCGTAGCGGTTGTCGTAGCGGGATTCTGGAAGACGTTCGAGAAGGCCGGCTACGAGGGCTGGTTCGCGCTCATCCCCGTGCTGAACCTGTTCGTGCTGATCCAGATCGCGGAGAAGCCGGACTGGTGGATCGCGCTCTACTTCTTCCCCCTCGTCAACCTGTTCGTGGGCGCGGCCGTGGCGATGGCCGTAGCAGAGCGCTTCGGGCGAAGCACGCTCTTCGGCCTCGGCCTCTTCCTCGCGCCCTACGTCTGCTACCCGATCCTCGGCTTCGGCTACGACGAGTACGTGCCCGACATCGACCTGGATGAGGCGTAGGGTCAGCGCAGCACGGTCACACGGCGCGTCGCCGTAGTGCAACCGGCCTCGGCACGCACAACGTAGAGGCTCGCGGACCGCGACCCAGCTTCGAGGTAGAACAGGTGCGCCCCCGCCACGAGCAGCCTGTCGTGCAGCACCGCCACGCGGCCTTCTCGTCAGCGCAGCACGGTCACCCGGCGCGCCTCCGACCCCCTGTTCGTTTCGAGACACACCACGTAGATGCCCGTGCTCAGCCCTGCTGTTGCCAGCCGAGCCCTGTGCCGCCCGGCTACCTGCGGGCCGTCGTGCAGCACCGCGACCTCGCGACCGAGGGCGTCGTAGACGGCGAGCCGCACCAGGCCGTCGGTCGGTAGGGCATAGGTCACCGCAGCTTCGGCGCGGGTCGGGTTCGGATAGACCGCGTCGAGCGCGAACGCCGTCGGCAACGCTGCGACGACCTCGACCTCGGGCGAGTAGGCGAACGTGCCGTCGAAGTCGACCTGGCGCAGCCGGTAGCGGACCGACGAAGCTGCCAGCGGCAGCGCGGCGTCGGTGAAGGCGTAGGTCTGGGGCTCGGAGGTCGTCCCCGAGGGCACGGCACTCGGCACGAAGTCGAGCACCGCCCAGTCGCCCTCGTTGGCGGGGGTATCCTCAGCCCATACGGCCTGCCGCTGCACCTCGAAGCCCGCGTTGACCGTCTCGCTCGCCGTCGCCCACGAGAGCCGCGCCGCCTCCCCATCGAGGACGGCGTCGAAGCGGGTCAGCTCAACAGGAATTACCCCTGCGGTGAAGCGCTGGGCGAAGACGTCCTCGTCACTGCGCTGGTCGTCGCTCTGCCACGCGACCACGAAGTCGCCGTCGGCATCCATCGCCACGGCAGGCCGCCGTTGGTCGTCGGTCGTGTAGGTGTTCGCCTGCACCTCGCTGCCTAGCGGCGTGCCGTCGAAGGCGTAGGCACGGGCGTAGATCCCAGCCCCGTCGCTGTCCTGGGTGTAGCTCTGCCAGGCGATCACGAAGTCGCCGTTCGCGTCCATCGCCACGGAGGGCTCGTTCTGGATGCTCGCCGTGAAGGTATTGACCTCGAACTCACCGCCGAGCGGCACGCCGAGCGCGCTGAACTGCTGAGCGTACACGCCCTGCGTCCCGTCCTGGGTGCTCGACCACGCTACGACGAAGTTGCCCGCATCGTCCATCGCGACCGCAGGGGCCAGTTGGCTGCCCGTGGTATAGGTATTGACCTGGAACTCTCCCCCCTGGGGCATGCCGTCTGCGGCGTAGCGCTGGGCGAAGATGCCGTAGCCGAAGGCCCCCATTCCGTCCTGGTTCTCGCTCTGCCACACCACGACGAAGTCGCCGTCTGCGTCCATCGCCACGGAAGCGAGGCGCTGAGTGCCGGTGGTGAAGGTGTTGACCTGGAAGGCGTTGCCCTGGGGATTACCGTTGGCGTCGTAGCGCCGGGCGAAGATGCCGCGCTCGGAGCCGTCGGGGCCGTCGGTGTTGAAGAAGCCAGCCTCCCACGCAACCACGAACGCCCCAGCGTCGCTCATCGCGACCGAGGCCACGTCTTGCCGGTCTGTGACAAAGGTGCTGACGAGGAACTCGCCTCCGAGAGGCGTCCCGTTGGCCGCGTAGCGCCGGGCGGACACGTTGAAGCCCGTTTCGCCTGCGGGAATGCCGTGCCACGCGACGACGAAATCGCCATCCGCGTCCATCGCCACGGCCGGGTTGAACTTGTTTCCCGTGGCCGTATTGACGCGGAACTCACTACCCTGGGGCAGCCCCGCCGCGCTAACGAGCCGCGCTAGGATGCCCGTCGTGCTCTCGGAGCCCGTAGTAACCGCCTCCCAGGCGATCACGAAATCACCATCGTCATCCATCGCGACCGCAGGCAAGTCCTGAAAGCCCGTAGCGCTGTTGTTGACGCGAAGCTCGCCGCCCTCAGGAATCGGCGGAGACTGAGCCGTCGCGGCGGGCGTACCGTGCAGCATCGCGAGCGTGAGCGTGCCTGCCGAAGCGGCACGGCGAAGCCACGCGAGGCGGCGGCGGGCGGCGGAGCGGGCGTGGGAAGCAGAGCGAACCGGCATGGGTCTGAGGGCTGAGCGAGAGGGTGGCCCGGGGATCCACGAGATTTCCCGTTTGACCTTACTCATGCCCCCGACTTTTTTCCACACGGCTGAGCCAGGCGGAAGCGGACCTAGCCCCGATGCCTCGTCTCTGGCCCCACGCCGTTGCCCCGCCTTTTCCCCGAAACTTCGCCCCGGCTTCGGCGGGGGCGCACGCCTGCGATTTCGGGCGCGGCTATTTTCCGTGGCATTGCACTGATACGCGGTTCCCTGGCGGAATCGCAGCGCGTTTCCCCCTCGAACTGCCTCTATCCCGCAGCCTCATGAGCACGACCGGCAAAGTTCTCCAGGTCATCGGTCCCGTCGTGGACGTGGACTTCCAGGACAGCACCGTCCCCGAGATTCTCGACGCCCTCACCGTGGACCGCGGCGACGCGGGCCTGCTCGTCCT